>NZ_JBHYMQ010000002.1:222410-358775 GCF_042742985.1 Streptomyces sp. NPDC058864
GCGGTGGGGGGGGGGGGGGGGGGGGGGGGGGGGGGGTGGGGGGGGGGGGGGGGGGGGTGGGGGGGTGGGGGGGGGCCGGGGGGGGGGGGGGGGGGGGCCCCCCCCGCCCCGCCCCGGGCCGGCCCCGGGGCGTGACCGCCCCTCAGGCCGTCCGCCGGCTCAGATGGCCGTCAGGGTGAGCGTCGCGGTGTAGGTGCCGGCCACGGTCGAGGTCGGCACGTTCAGCGCGAGGTCCGCACCCAGGTGCGCGGTACCGAGGCCGGTACCGGTGGCGAGGGAGCGGGAGGACTTCAGACCGTCCTGGCCGGCGTCGCCGGCGGTGACGCCCTGCGCCGCGGAGACCGCGGAGCCGGCGGTGACGGTCTGCGCCGGGGCGTGGTCGACCACGTTCGGCGTCCAGCCCAGGTTCTGGCCGTTGATGGCGTGCGTGCCGCCGTCGGAGAAGTCGGTCACCTGGCCGCTGACGCTCCAGCCGGGGTTGCCGGCGCGGGTGTCGGTCAGGGTGACGGTGTTGATGTCGCCCGCGGTGCTCAGCAGGTCGCCGTCGGCGTTCAGCACCGGCGACGGCAGCGTGACGTGCGGGTTGTCGACGCTGATGACCAGGGCGCCGGACTCGACGGTGGTGGTGATGTCCTGCGAGGCGGAGACGCCCGCGAAGTCACCGATCAGGTACGGGACCGCGCCGGAGTCGGAGCCGGTGTAGGCAGCGCTGTTCGCCGGGACGAAGGTCGCGGAGAAGCTGTGCTCGCCCTTCGCCAGGCTGCTGGTGGTGTAGGAGGCCTGGCCGCCCGAGACGGGGACGGTGGCCAGCGTGGTGGTGGTGCCGCCCACGGAGTCCTGGAACTTCACGGAACCGGCCGCTGCGGCGGGGGTGACCGTGGCGTTCATGGTGACCGGGCTGAACTGCGGCGTGGTGTCGGACGGCGAGATGGCCAGCGAGGTCGTCGTCGCCGTCGCCTGCGGGGCGTTCACCTTGTACGCCACCGCGGTGGAGGCGGACGGGTTGTAGGCGGCGCCGGTCGGGGTGAACTCGGCGGTCAGGTCGTGGTCGCCCGCGGCCAGGGCGTTGGTGGTGAGGACCGCGGTGCCGGCGGAGACGGCGACCGGGGAGCCGAGCGCGGTGCCGTTGTCCTTGAACTGCACCTTGCCCTCGGCGGCAGCCGGGGTCACGTTGGCGGTCAGCGTCACGGTCTCGCCCTGGGTGACCGGGCTGGCCGGGGAGACCGCGAGGGCGGTGGCGGTGTCGGTCTTCACGCTCGGGTCGGTGTTCTGGTACGTCTCGTTGGACGTGAACCAGATCGAACCGGTGAAGTCGCCGAAGTTCGAGGAGCCGAAGGCCAGCCGGCAGGTGACCTTGAAGGCGTACTCGCCCTTCAGCTCGTTGAAGCCGGCGTCCTTGGCGTAGTCGCGCATGGTCTGCGTCAGCGGGATGACCATCCCGCCGTCACCGGAGATCGGGTAGATGTCCTTCGACGCGTTGCCGACGACGGTCTGCCCCTCGGCCGGGAAGCCCGAACCGGTCACGGACACGATGACGTTGGTCGCCTCGTCCGGGCAGACGTCCGTCGTGGTGAGCGCGATGCCCGTGGTGTCGGTGCCGGTGGCCGGGTTGAAGCTCAGGCCGCCGATCTCGGCGGCGTGCGCGGCCGGGGCCGCTATCAGGCCCGCCGCGCAGGCGGCGACCAGGCTCGCGAGACCGCCCGCCAGGGCCCGCGGGAGCTTGTTCTTGAACACTGTCGTGCTCTCCCTCTTCGGAGGTTGCGAAAGTGACGGAAACAACAGGGCGTGGATCAGGGGGTCTGCTTGCTGGTGTCGCCGCAGTTGGCGTTGGCGGCGAAGCCGTAGGTGTTGATCACGTCGGTCTTCTGGCAGATCAGCGAGTTCGGGCCGACGAAGACCGTGCTCCACGGCGCGGTGCCGACCTTGCTGCTCGGGATCACGTTGTAGACGTCGCGCTTCACACCGAAGTTGCCGTTCAGCACGGTCGGCGCGATGCCGTCGATGGTGCCGAGGACCGCCTTGCCGCGCAGGTCGGCGATGGTCTGCGTGGCCTGCGAGCTGTACTGGGCGATGGAGAACGGCACGATCGACTTGTCGTCGAGGACGCGGCCGTCGTGCTCCTGCACGGGGTTGCCGCCCTTGGTGTCCTTGATGCAGGGGTAGATGCCGTTCTTCACGTCGGTGTCCGAGATGCCGACGGTGGACTCCCAGAAGTTGCGCGTGCCGGAGCCCGCCTGCGGGAGGTACGCGGTCATGGTGAAGTTCGGAGCGGTGCCCACGTAGTCCTTGTTGCAGGTGTAGATCTGCTTCAGGTCGTTCAGGGTGAGCTTGCGCGGGATCTGGCTGGAGCCGGTGATCGCGTAGGTCACGCCGTCCACGGCGAACGGGACGTAGGTGAGGTCGGGGTCCACGGCGCCCAGGCTGAGGCTGGACGAACGGGCGAAGTCGAGGCAGTTGTCGCCCGCCTGAAGGGAGGCGACCAGCGCGTTGCGGCCGGCACCCGAGCCGTTCGGGCGGTCCATGGTGCAGGTCGTGCCGCTCTTGGTGGTGATCTTCGCCGAACCGGTGGCGTCGTAGGAGCCGATGACCTTCTGGCCGCCGATCGTGATCGACTGGGCCATGCCGTTCATGACGTCCTGGGTGGTGTCGGAGCCCACACCGGACAGCTGGCGGAAGGCCGGGGCACCGGACGGGTCGGCGACGGCGACGCTGCCGCAGACGGTACCGGTGAGCAGGCCGGCGGCGCCGATGACGGCCACTGCGAACTTGCGCATGTTCACTTGCGTTTACCTCTCGGATAGGCTTGCGCCGGGTGGTGCCCGGCACGGTTGTTTCAGACAGTTCGTTGGCGCGGACCTGTCGTGGTCTCGGGTTCGGGCATCACCCCCTCTGCTCTCGGCCGGACGTGCCCTTGGCACGCCAGGTCCGGAGACCTGCCGCGAGCCGCGGCACCACCCTCGGCAGGAGGGGGCCGCAGACGGCCGCGACGAGCCCGGCGACCAGGGCGATCATGAGGACGTAGCGCACGGCGCCCAGCGCCCACTCGGGCGTGCGCGACAGCGGGCCTTCGGCGGCCACCGGAACCGGCGGCGCCGTGGAGGCCTGGGTGCCCGGCGAGTCCGACGGGGACGGCGTGGCGGACTCCGGCGTGCCGGCGGTCAGCCCGCCGCCACCGTCGCCCGAACCGCCGCCCGTCCCGGCCGACGTGTGCTCGCCGCCCTCCCCCTCCTCGGGCGCGGAGGGGCCCGACCGGGACACGATGGCCTCGGCGGCGGACTCGGCCTGCTTGCGCAGCGACGTCGGCAGCGGGGCGTAGCCCTCCGGGAGGGTGCCCGCGGTCACTCCGGGCGCCTGGCCCTTGCCGACCGCGTACCGCAGCAGCGCGGCGTAGTCCCGGCCCTCCTGCTTGCTGAGCCTCTCCGGGACGGTGGCGGCGTAGGTGAGGAGCGTGAGCGGGTAGGCGTCCTTGGCCGCGGCCTTGGGGTTGCTCACCAGGACCCCGCTCACCGGGCCCGGCTTCATGGCCTTCTGCGCGGAGAGCATGGTCGCTTCGGTGGGCGCCACGAAGGCGCCGGCGGCGTTCTGCAGCTTCGCCGTCACCAGTCCGTACCGCCGCGCGGTCGCGGTGTCGGTCACCGCGAGGATGGCCCGCCTGCCCGCCGGCTGCGGGGGATCCTTCTTGTAGGCGGGCGGCCGGCTCGTCGGGTCCCAGTTGCCGCGGGCCAGCGTGTCGCCGCGGGCGGCGGAGCGGGCCGCGTTCTTCATGTCGGTCGCGTAGGGGTGCTTGTCCAGGATGCACAGCGGCTGGTCCGGGTGGTCCGGGAACTGCTGGCAGTACGGGTCGCTCTTGGGGAAGCCGTCGACGGGCAGGTCCAGGTCCTTGTAGTTCGGGTTGACGGTCATCCCCGAGAAGCCCGGATCGCCGTGGCTGCCCTCGTTGTCGGGCGTGCCGTCGAGGAACTCCCGCGCGGCGGGGTCGCTGTCGATCCAGCTCCACAGCTGCGAGGCCGCGTCGGAGAGCGGCTGCGGCACCAGCGCGTCGCCGAGGGCGCCGAGGAAGTCCAGGTCCTCGTACGTGGGGTTGTACTTGATGAACTCCGGGTCGTGCCCCAGGTTGTACGGGTTCTTCCCGGTGCTCTCGGCGAAGCGTGAATTGCCGTCCTGGTACGACTCGGTGAGCAGTTTGGCGACCAGTCGCGGGGTGAGGTTGAGCGAGGTCAGCCGGTTGCCGTTGCGTGCGCGGACCTCCTCGGAGGCGGAGGACGCCGCGTGGCTCTCGATGAAGAAGCCGAGGGTCAGCCCGGACAGGGTCACCGGCGCGTAGACGGGCTTGGTGTCCGGGGGCAGGGTGGCCGGATCCGCCGCGTGGTTGAGGAACACCATGCCCGGCTCGTCCGTGGTCAGGTTCTCACGAGCGCCGACGTCGCCGGCCTGCGCGAAGCCGTAGATGGTCTTGTTGCCGGTCTGGCAGAGGGTGGGCTGCCAGCGGTGCACGGCCTCGGCGGCCATCTCGGTGCCGAGAGTGGGACGCTCGGCGGCCCCGATCGGGCAGTAGGTGCCGGCGCGCTCGAAGCGCAGCGGGAAGACCAGGCGCTCCTTCCAGTTGGTCGCCGACAGCGGGGAGGACTGGAGCAGCCCGTCCGACTGCGAACGGTACGAGGTCCCGTCGACCTCCGTCTCACCCCGGGGAACGACGACGAGCCAGCACGAACGCGCGCCCGTCCGCCCCTTCGGGACGTCGCCGCAGCCGAGACCGGGGGCCTCCGCCGCGGTCTGGACCTCGAAGTACACCTCCCCGGTGCCGTTGGAGCCGCTGCGCGCGTAGGGCACCTCGTTGGTGGTGTTCGAGTCGAAGAACTCGTTGGTGTTGCCCTTGTCGAACACGTCCCCGCTCACGGCGCGGAAGGGCGCGAACGAGATGTTGCTGCCCGGAGCGGGCGCCGGCAGTGTCTGCGCGGGGTCCTTGAGGCCTCCGTAGCTGAGCTGCCGGGTGTTGGTCCAGGCTCCGGCGGCCTGCCCGCCCGTGCCCGCGCCGAGGTCGGCCGAACCGCCGAACTGGCACTGCTCGGGGCGCGGCCCCGAGGGGTCGTCGCCCCAGCACTGCATGATCTGCAGGTAGTCGGCGGGGTACTTGCTGTCGTCGACGGTGGGGGCCGCGCCCTTCCAGGTGATCTTCACGACCTGGTTGACCAGGCTGCTGGTCTGGTCGACGGTCACCTTGAGGCCGGCGAAGTCCCCCTTGCCGGACACGGTCATCGCGGAGCCGGAATCGGCCTGCGAGACGGTGGCCGGCGCGGCCGCCGCGGCCATCACCAGGGCGCAGGCGACGAGTACGGCGCGGTGCGCCGTCCGGCGAAGGCGCGAGGGGATCACGACCGCCTCCGCTTGGTGTTCAGCAGCGACGTGAGCATCGGCGGCGCGACCGGCAGCGCGAGCAGCAGCACCGCGGCGAGCACCATCAGGGCACGGCGCGTGCCGCCGCCGATGCTGCCGGCGGTGGTGACCGGCATGGAGTACGCGCCGTCGTCGCCACCGGAGGTGCCCGTCGAGCCGCCGTCGGTGACCACCTGTCCCGTGTCGGGGTCGACCGAGGGCGAGGCGCCCGTACCGCCCGACGCCGTGCCGTCCGCGCTCCCGCCGGTCGCGCCCGTGGAGGAACCGGCCCCGCTGCCGGACGTGCCGCCGGACAAGGCGCCGGACGTACCGCTGCCGGAACCGCCCGAGCCCGAGCCGCCCGACGAACCGGAGCCGCCCCGCACGACGGTCGACGTCGTGTTGCCGCCGGTGCCCGTGGCGCACTGGCGGCTTCCCTGCTTGTCGCAGTCCGCAGGGTAGGGCGCCTTCTTGGCGAGGGTGTTGGTGCCGTCGGTGGAGAAGGTCGGGTTCTGGCACTTCTTGACGTCGATCGACTCGACGTCCACCCCGGGGATGCGGCGCACCTGGTCGAGACCGGCCTTCACCAGGTTGATCGGCAGTGGGGAGAACCCGAGTTTGCCGACGCTCTTCTGGCCTTCGCACAGGAAGTAGTACGCGAACGCGCCGAGGGTCCTGCCCTTCAGCTCACTGAAGTTGTTCTCGGCCTTGGTGGGAATGATCATGTAGCTGTAGCTGGACAGCGGATACGTCCGGCGGTCGGTGTCGTTGTAGACGCCGTCCAGCTTCTGGGTGAGCGTCTTGTCGTCGATCTGCGCCTTCAGCAGCGCCACCGCCACGTTCTTGTCGGTCGGCTCGACGTAGTAGCCCGCCTTGTTGAGCACCTTGACGACCGGGAAGTGCGTGGTGACCTTCGCGTAGGAGTACTCGACGTAGGTGATCGTGCCGACGTTGCGCTGCGCGGCGACGTAGCCGGAGACGCCGTTGGAGCCCGCCTGGGCGACGGTGGGCGATCCGGAGATCTTGGGGTAGATGGACGTCGTGCCGCACGGCGTCGCACGGCCGGCCTTGCGGCAGTAGTCGTCCCACAGCCCGCCGTACTGCCTGGCCATCCAGGTCGTGAACTGCGCGGTGGTGCCGGAGCCGTCCGAACGGACCACCGGGATGACCGGACGTGCGGGCAGCGACGCCGCGAGCGCCGGGTTGTCCTTCTTGATCGCCGGGTCGTTCCAGGTCTTGATGACACCGGTGAAGATCTTGGTGATGACCTCGCCGGACAGCCGCAGGTTGGTCACCTGCTTGTTGCCGATCTTGAGGTTGTACATGAACGAGGTGCCGCCGGCCACGATCGGCATGTACGCGTACTTGCGGCGCGGCGGGGTGTCGACGACACCCGAGTCCTTGATGCCGTAGGGGATCTCGGAGACGGCGAAGTCGACGGTGCCGTTGCGGAACTGGTTGCGGCCGTCGGAGGAGCCGGTCCCGTTGTAGGTGACCTTCATGTTGTACATCTGGACGTTGGCCGTCCACTGGTCCATGGCGTTCTGGCTCCATGTGGAACCGGCGCCCGCGATCGGGACGTACGTCGCCGCGGCCGCCTGCTCGGCGACCGGCAGCGAGGCGCCGAACAGCAGCGCCGCCAGCATCACGGCGAGAGCGGTCAGGACTCTGACGCGGGGACGTTCGGATGATGCCGGACGTGCTCCGGGCATGACGGGTGACTCCTGATCGGTGCGGTCGGTGCCCTGCGTGCGGGCGGGGTGGACGGTCACGGCTGGGTCCCGGTTGCCGCCGCCTGCGCGCACGGCTCCTGACGGCGGCTCAGGCGCTCCACGTCACGGCGGGAGGCCAGCACCCGCCGGTGCTGCTGGCCCCGGGACAGCTCGCCCGGGCCGCGGCCGCCGAGGACGCGGGCCAGCAGGAACAGCAGCAGCACGAGCGCCATCAGCAGCGCGGCGCATCCGAACCCGCGGGCGATCATGTTGGGCTGGGGAGAGGCCACCAACTGGAAGGTGGCCAGCGGCAGCGAGACCTGAGGACCGCTCAGCGGGTCGGCGTTGAGCGAGGGGTTGGCTCCGGCGGTGAGCAGCACCGGGGAGGTCTCACCGATGCCCCGGGCGGTGCCCAGGATGACCGCGGTCGTGAGCCCGGAGCGGGAGGTCGGCAGCACCACGGTCCAGATCGTGCGCCACTGCCCCGAACCGAGTGCGTAGGAGGCCTCGCGCAGGGAGCCCGGCACCAGCCGGATGACCACGTCGGCCGCGCGGATGATGATGGGCAGCATCATCACGCTCAGTGCGAGCCCGGCGGCGAGGCCGGACTTCTCGAAGTGGAGGATGAGGATCAGCGTGGCGTAGATGAACAGGCCGGCCACGATCGACGGCAGCGCCGTCATCGCCTCGACGACGGTCCGTACGAAGCGGGCGTAGGCGCCCGGAACCTCGTTGAGGAAGACCGCGCACATCAGGCCGAGCGGCACGGTGATCGCCAGCGCGATGCCGATCTGCTCCAGGGTGCCGACCATCGCGTGCAGCACACCGCCCTCGCTGAGCGGTGCCAGAGGTCCCGTGCCCCCCATGTTGCGGGTGAAGAAGTTGAGATGCGTCAGCGCGGGTCTGCCGCGGTACAGGGCGTACCCGACCACGAAGAGCAGGGCCAGCAGGAGCAGCGTCGCCAGGCTCTGCCAGATCACGGCGGCGACCCGGTCGCGCACCGCGACGCGGTTCTGGTCGAGGGAGACCAGCACCGCGTACAGGCCGATGAACAGGACGTAGGCGACGACCACGAAGCCCAGCGGCGAGTCGAACGGGGCGATCCAGCCGAACAGCACGAACGTCAGGGCCACGGAACCGGTCAGTGCGCCGGCCAGCGCCAGCCGGTCCTCCGCCGTCACGGGCGAGGTGTTGCGGCGCGCCTCCGGCCCCGCGTCGTCCTCGCGGATCGGCGTCGTCGTCCGCGTTGTCTTGAGGAGATCGGTCATTTCAGGCCTCCGCCCCCGCGCCCGAGCGGCTGCGCGCCACGATCGAGGAGGCGATGAAGTTGACGATGAGGGTCATGACGAAGAGGGCGAGGCCCGCGGCCATGAGGGCGGACATGCCGAGTTCGCTCGCGGATCCGTAGCGAAGGGCGATCAGCGACGACACGGAGATGGCGCCGTTCTGCAGGATGTGCGGCTGGATCTCGAACACCGGCGAGATGATCATGTAGACCGCGATGGTCTCGCCCAGTGCCCGGCCGAGGCCGAGCATCGTCCCGCCGATCACGCCGCCCAGCCCGAAGGGCAGGACGACGGAGCGGATCATCCCCCACTTGGTGGCGCCGAGGGCGAACGCGCCCTCGCGTTCGCCGGGCGGCGCCTGGGAGAACGCCTCACGCATGACCGAGCAGGCGATCGGGGTGACCATGAGCGCCACGACCATGGCGGCGATGAAGGTCGAGGACGTGTAGACGGTCATGCTCGCGAGCGGGTTGTCGGGCTCGGCCCCGTTCACCTTGAAGATCGGGATCCAGCCGAAGTACGTGGAGATCCAGCGGGAGAGCCCGACGACGTGCCCCTGCAGGAAGAACGCCCCCCACAGGCCGTAGACCACGCTCGGCACCGCCGCCATGAGGTCGACGAGGCTGACCAGGAACCGCTTCAGCCGCCGCGGGGCGTACTCGGAGATGTACAGCGCCGTGCCGAGCGCCAGCGGCAGGGCGAAGCAGATGGCGACCACGCCGATCAGCACCGTGCCGGTGAGCACCGCCGCGATGCCGAAGTGGTGGGAGTCGGGCTCCCAGGCAGTGGTGGTGAGGAACGAGAAGCCGGCGACGCTCAGCGCCTCCCAGGCGCGGTAGGTGAGGAAGAAGCCGACCAGCAGCATGATCGCGAGCACCATGGCACCGCTGCCGCGGGCGACGAGGCGGAACGCGCGGTCCGCCGGCTCGGGGGACGAGCGGATGTCGCGGGGCGCGTCGTCGACGGCGGGGCCGGGGCCGGGCTCCGTACTGGTGAGACCGGGAACGAGGGAGTTCATCGCGCCACCGCCCCGATCCGGGAACCGGCGGTTGCAGCGGGTGCGGCGGGTGCCGCTGTCACGGCGGACGCGACGGGTGCGGCGGACGCGGCCTGGACGGCGGGGTTCCACCGGGGGCGCCCACCACGGGGTTCCTCCGGTTCTTCTCGCGTAGACCGCGCGGGCGACGAGGCGCGCAGACCGCGCAGCCGCGGGCGGTTGGCCGTTCCCTCGGTCATCTCGGCGACCGGGACCGCCGCCAGGAAGAGACCGAGGTTCTGCTGGCACTCGCGCAGGCGGTGGTACGTCCGCCCGGACACGGCGACGTCCCTGCCGCCGAGTTCGACGCGCCACGTCCAGGTGCCGCCCGCTTGGGCCATGGACAGCTGCGCCCGGACCTGAGCGATGTGCTCGCGGAGCAGCAGCACGGCGGCCTGGCACTCCGCGAGGGAGGCGTAGGTACCCGCACTGCGGCCCAGTTCCCGGTTGTTGGCGCCGACCAGCCGCCAGCCGACCGCGGCGGCGGATGCCCCCGGACGGGCACCCCGGTCACCCCGGTCGCCCCGGTCGTCACGGCCCCGGCGGTACTGGCCGTCGGGTACGCCTCCTCCGCCGGGTCTCGCCGTTCGCGACGAGCCTTCCGGGGAAGGCCCGGGATCCTCCGGGTTCCGCGGTCGCGCGGGCGACGAGGTCTGTGGCAGGGACCTGCCATCACTGTGAGCCGACATGTACAGAACGCGTGGCCGGACCATGGCGGCCGACCTCCCTCCCCTTCGCGCCGTTGTGCCCCAGGCCGAAATGCGACCCCAGGCGGCACTGACAGTCGCGGCCCATGAGGGGGCTGCGCTCAAGGAAGAGTGAAGGCCGAACGGAGAGGAGATGAACGAGACGTGCAGGTCCACGCAAGGTAATCGGGATCAGGGCATCGGTGACACTCCGCACCCGAAACCGGGTCCGTGGTGGGTGCACGTACACGGACCTTCCGCCCACTGCGCCCCAATGCGACGGGACCGAACCGGCGAGATGGGCGGGATCGGTCCCGGACCACCGGCCGGCCCTGGCGTTTTTCCGCCATTTCGGAGGGGCTTGGACGATCTCGCGCCCTTGGCGGAACCTTCACGGAATCCGACCTCCGCCCACGCGACGGCGACCCCGGCGAGGCGAGGACGGATCCCGCGGCCCCGCACCGCGGGATCCGGAAGGCGAACCGGAGCCTCCGGCGCCGGAGGGGCGGCGGATCACGCCGCGTGCTCACCCCGGCGGCCGGCAGGGCAGGCGGGGGGTCAACCCGCCTTGCGCAGCACCTCGGTGACCTTGCACGAGATCTCGCCGGATTGCGGCTCGGACCCCTGGGCGCTGGTCTCGATCGAGTCCCCGGCGGCCAGGTCCGTCGCGTTGGCGACGGTCTGGGCGAGGTGCTCCCCGCCGGCGTCCACGAACTCGACGCGCACCTGGTAGTCGGAGGTCTGCGAACTGTGGTTGGTGATGGTCAACTCGACACTGGGCCACTTGCTGAAGGCGTTGAGGCCGCACGAGGTGATCTTCGCGTCCCCCAGGGCCGCCTTCTGGGCGCCGTTCTCCGCCGGGGACGCCGTGACGGTCGAGGAGTCACCCCCCGAACCGCCCTTGTCGTCCCCGGTCTTGAGGGCGAAGGCGATGCTGCCGCCGACGACGACAACGATGGCGACGATCCCGAAACCGATGATCTTCCCCGCGCCCGACTTCTTCGGCGGCCGGCTCCAGTCCGGTTCCTGAGGCGGTGGGTACTGACCCGGTGGCGACGTGTGCGACGGCTGAGACATGGTGAACCCCCTGAGGCTCGGTTGTGAAGACACCGTGACAGAGCTTCACCATGCGCGCAGAGACAAGAGCTGTCTGTAATGTGGCTGTGACCGATCCGGTATAGATCATTCCTGATAAGTCTGCGCCAGGGGTCCGATCGGGTTCGTAAGACCACGCCTCGCCCGTCAACGACTGGGCGGAGGGCGTCCGTACGACGGTACGGACGCCCCCTCCGGCCCGCGGACGGGCCCGGACGGCTCAGCCGGTCAGACCGCGGCGCGCCAGCAGCGGCTCGATGTGCGGCGCCCGGCCCCGGAAGCCCTCGAACGCGGCCATCGGGTCGACGCTGCCGCCCCGGGAGAGCAGTTCACGGCGGAAGGTGTCGCCGTTCTCACGCCGCATGCCGCCGTTCTCCTTGAACCACTCCACGGTGTCGGCGTCGAGCACCTCGCTCCAGATGTACGAGTAGTACCCGGCGCTGTAGCCGTGGGCGAAGATGTGCGCGAAGTAGGTGCTGCGGTAGCGCGGCGGGATCGCGGGCAGCGCGAGCCCGGCCTCCTTCAGCGCTGCGGCCTCGAACTCCTCCGCGTCGCCGGGGTCGTGACCGGCCGGGATGGTGTGCCAGGCCCAGTCCAGGACGGCCGCCGCAAGGTACTCCACCGTGCGGAAGCCCTGCCCGAAGCGCTCCGCGGCCTCCATCCGGGACACCAGCCCGGCGGGCATGGGCTCGCCGGTCTCGTGGTGGCGGGCGTAGTGGGCCAGCACCTCCGGCCAGGTCACCCACATCTCGTTGACCTGGGAGGGGTACTCGACGAAGTCGCGCGGGACGGCGGTGCCGGAGAAGAAGGGGTGGCGGACGTCGGAGAACAGGCCGTGCAGGGCGTGCCCGAACTCGTGGAAGAGGGTGTTGACCTCGTCGTAGGTGAGCAGCGCGGGCTCGCCGGCGGCGGGCTTGGCGACGTTGAGGTTGTTGACCACGACGGGCTTGCGGCCGTAGAGCGCGGACTGGTCGACCAGGCTGTTCATCCAGGCGCCGCCGCGCTTGGAGGCGCGGGCGAAGAAGTCGCCGAGGTAGAGGCCGAGGGGCGAGCCGTCGGCGTTGAAGACCTCGAAGACCCGGACGTCGGGGTGGTAGCCGGCGAGGTCGGTGCGCTCGGTGAAGCTCAGTCCGTAGACCTGGCCGGCGGCGTGGAAGACCCCGTCGCGCAGGACCCGGTCCAGCTCGAAGTAGGGGCGCATGGCGGCGGTGTCGATGTCGTACTCCGCCTTGCGGACCTTCTCCGACCAGTACGTCCAGTCCCAGGCGGAGAAGTCCTCCAGCCCGGAGGCAGCGGCCAGGGCGGCGGCCTCGCGCTCGGCGTTGGCGACCGCGGCCGGCACGAGCCGGGCGAGCAGGGTGGTCACCGCCTCGGGGGTGCCGGCGGTCTGGTCGGCGACGACGTACGCGGCGTGGTTCTCGTAGCCGAGCAGGGCGGCCCGCTCGGCCCGCAGCCGGGCGAGCCGTGCGGTGAGTTCGCGGTTGGAGGTCAGGCCGCGGCCGAGCGATGCGGCCAGCAGGCGCTCGCGCAGGGCGCGGTCGTCGAGCGAGGCCAGCTCGGACTGGTTGGAGAAGTTCTTCAGGCTGAGGACGTACTTGCCTTCGTGGCCGAGGGCGGTGGCGTTGGCGGCCGCCGAGGCGACGGCGTCGGAGGACAGGCCGGACAGCTCGTCGGCGCTGTCGAGAACCAGGGCGGCGGCCTTGGTGTCGGCGAACAGGTTCTGCTCGAAGGCCGTGGAGGCCTCCGCGATCTGCGCGTTGAGCTCCCGCAGCCGGTCGCGGCCCTCCTCGCTGAGCTCGGCGCCCGCCCGGACGAAGCGGGTGTGGTAGCGCTCCAGCAGCCGCAGCGCCTCCGCGTCCAGGCCGAGTTCCGCGCGGCTCCCGTGCAGCGCCTTGACGCGGGCGTAGAGGGCGGGGTTCAGGTGGATGGCGTCGGCGTGGGCGGCGAGGGCCGGGTTGATCCTGGCCTCGATCTCCTGGATGGCCGGCCCGGTGTCGGCGCTCGCGCGGTTGAAGAAGACCTTCGACACGCGGTCCAGCAGGTCCCCGGAGCGCTCCAGGGCGACGATCGTGTTCTCGAAGCCCGGTGGCTCGGGGTTCGCGGCGACGGCCTCGGTCTCGGCGAGCTGCTCGGCCATCCCCTGCTCGAAGGCGGGAAGGTAGTGCTCCTCGCGGATGTCCGCGAACGGCGGCAGCTCGTACGGGAGGGGGCTCGGGCTGAGGAAGGGATTCGTCGAGGTCACGCCACCGACCTTACGCCCGGTGCCTGCCACCCGGACGCGGCCTTCCCTAGGATGCCCGGATGGCAGCTACGCGTACGGACGGCCGCGTGGAGCGCGGCAACCAGACCCGCCGCCTGGTGCTGGACCGCACCATGGCGCTCGCCTCGGTCGAGGGTCTGGAAGGGCTGTCCCTGGGCCGGCTGGCGACCGAACTCGGACTCAGCAAGAGCGGGGTGTTCGCCCTGTTCGGGTCGAAGGAGGAGCTGCAGCTCGCCACGGTGCGGGCGGCCCGTGAGGTGTACATCCGGCAGGTGGTGGGACCCTCGCGGGAGCTGCCGGCGGGGCCGGCGCGGGTGTGGCGGCTGTGCGAGTCGTGGCTGGACCACTCACGGCGGCGGGTGTTCCCGGGCGGCTGCTTTCTCCTCGCGGTGTCGGCGGAGTTCGGCGCGCGCAGCGGGCCGGTGCGCGACGCGGTCGCCCAGGCCCGGCTGGAGTGGACCACCTACGTCGAGATCACCCTCGAGAAGGCCCGGCGGGCAGGGCAGCTGCGCGCGGACACCGACGTCCCGCTGCTGGCCTTCGAACTGATCGCGCTGATGGACCACGGCAACCTGCGGTCCGTGCTCTTCGACGACGCCGGGGCATACGCCCGGGCGGGCACCGCCATCCTCGACCGCCTCCGGGCGGCGGCCGACGGGGCGGCGGCCGCAGCGGAAGTCCCCCTGCTGCCGGTCCGTTTCGCGGACTGAGGAGCGGCCGGCGTTCCGCAGACAGACGGCTTCTCCGACAATCGGGGAGGCCGGTCATGCCTCCGCCACGTTTGTCACCGTTACGCGGGCTTCGCGTCACAGATGATCAACAGCCCCATCCGCCCCTGATCGCATGTCGTTGTCCCGGCGAGGCCGGCCACCCCCCGAGGCCGGCGCATGGGAGGTGCGTGGGAGATGACGGACCGGACCCTCTGGTCGTACGCCGAGATCGCCGCTCACATCCGGGTGCAGGTCGACACCGTGCGCTCGTACCGCAAGCACGGGCACTTGCCGCCCCCCGACGTCGTGGAGGGCGGCAAGCCGTTCTGGTACGCGGACACTGTCCGTCTGTGGAGTTCCCGGCGCCCGGGGAACCGCGGGCGCCGGGAGTTCGACTGACGTCGGCCCCGCCGCCACTCAGCCCGAGCGGGCCGGCTCCGGATCCAGGTCCGGCTCCGGGCTCGGCTCCGGATGCGGGTCGGGGTTCGGGTCGGGTACGGGCTCCTCCCCCACGGGGGCCCTGCCGGGGTCCCCGCCCTCGCTGAGCCCGAACCGGTCGTGCAGCGCCTTCAGCGGTCGCGGCGCCCACCACGTGGCCCGCCCGGTCAGCCGCATCACGGCGGGCACGAGCAGGGTGCGCACCACCATCGCGTCCATGAGGACGGCGAGCGCGATCCCCAGGCCCAGCATCTTGGTGTTGGCGATCCGGGAGGTGCCGATGGCCACCATCACCACCGCGAGGATCACCGCGGCCGCCGTGATGAGGCCGCCGGTGCGGCGCACCCCGAAGACGACCGCCGCACGGTGGTCGCCGGTGCGGTCGTGCTCCTCCTTGATGCGTGACAGGAGGAAGACGCCGTAGTCCATCGAGAGACCGAAGGCGACGCAGAACATCAGCACCGGCAGCGTCGTCTCGATGCTCCCCGTCGCGGTGAAGTCGAGCAGACCGGACAGGTGGCCGTCCTGGAACACCCACACCACCGCACCGAACATGGCGGTCAGGCTCAGCGCGTTGAGCAGCACGGCCTGCAGCGGGATGACCGCGCTGCCGGTGAGGAGGAAGACCAGCAGCAAGGTCACCGCGACGATCAGGGCGGCCGCCCAGGGGAGGCGGTCGGCTATGACCTCCTTGGTGTCTACCAGTTGGGCCGCGGTGCCGGTGACCGAGGCCTGGAACGGGGCCTCGACCGCCCTGATCCCGCCGACCAGGTCCTGGCTCGCCTCGTCCACGGACTCCGCCTCGGGCATCACGGTCAGGTACGCCGCGCCGTCGCTGACCCTGGCCGCCTCGGCCGGGCCGGGCGCCGCGGTCCGCCTGCCCTGTGCGTACTGGCCGGCCGGGCCGTCGACGACGACCACTCCGGGCAGCGCGGACAGTCTGCTGCTGTAATCGCCGAGTTGCGCCGTGGTGGGGCGGCCCTCGGCGAGCACGCTGATCTCACCACCCGGGTTGCCGGGGAAGCCGTCGCGTATGTGCTGCTGTACGACGTGCGCCTCGGCCGTCGCCGGCAGTTGGCGGTCGTCGGCGGTGCCGAACTGCACCTGGAGGAAGGGCAGCCCGAGCAGGACCAGCCCGGCGACCGTACCGATCGCGAACAGCGGGGCGCGGCGCATCACCAGCCGCGCGAGCCGTGCGTAGCCCGCGCCCGGCTCCCGCCCGGCCGCACCCTTCCGCCGGCGCGGCAGGACGCCGCGCAGGTCCAAAGAGTTGACCCGGTGGCCGAGCAGCACCAGCGCGGCCGGCAGGATCACCAGCGCCGCGGCGGCCGCGAGCAGCACCACGGCGATGCCCGCGTAGGCGAACGAGCGCAGGAAGTACTGCGGGAAGAGGAACATCGCGGAGAGCGCGGCGGCCACGGTGAGGGCCGAGAAGAGCACCGTGCGACCTGCCGTGCGCAGCGTGGCGCCCACGGCGGTCAGCGGATCGGCACCGGTGTCCAGTTCCTCCCGGAAGCGCCGGACGACGAACAGGGCGTAGTCGATGGCGAGTCCGAGGCCGAGTGCCGTGGTGAGGTTCTGGGCGAAGATCGAGACGTCCGTGAACGCCGTAAGACCCCGCAGCACGGCGTTGGTCCCCAGGATCGCCACGATGCCGACGCCCAGGGGCAGTACGGCCGCGACGGCGCTGCCGAACACCATGACCAGCAGCAGGAGGGTGACCGGCAGGGCGATGAGTTCCGCACGGGCCAGGTCCTCCTGGATCGTGGTCTGCAGTTCGTGCCGGAAGGCGGCCATGCCCCCGACCTCGACCTCCACCGCGCCGTGCCTGCCCCGGTACTCGGGGGCGATGCGCTCGACCGCCGCGGCGACGGCGTCGTCGTCCCCCCCGATCCGCGCGGCGATCACGGCCTCACGGCCGTCCTCGGCGCGCAGCGCGGGCGCCCGGGTCGTCCAGTACGAGGTGACGCCGGTGACGTCCTTGTCCGCCGCGAGCCGGCGACCGAGCTCCCGTCCCTCGGCCGCCACCTCCGCGGAGTCGACACCGGCGCCGCGTCCGTCGACGAGGAGGATCAGATTGGGCTGCGCATCCGGGAAGTACCGGTCCAGCGCCTCGGCCGCGTAGGCCGACTCCGAGCCGGGGGCTTCCCAGCCGCCGCTGCGCAGCCGGTCGCCCACGCCGCTGCCCGCGACCACGGCCAGGGCGGTGAACAGCAGCGCCAGCATCAGGGTGAGGCGTGGACGGGCGGTCATCGCCCGGGTCCAGCCCCGTGGCGGACGCTCACGGTTGACATCGGACATGGCAGAGGTGTCCCCTCCCCTGAGGAACCGCCGTAAAATGGCGAACACGAGCAGTCACTCGCGTTTCTTCAGAATGCGAGCGGTCACTCGCGTTTGTCAAAAGTGATTGGGGATTACACGTGCCTGAGGAGCAGAAGCCTCGACGCCGGCAGGCCCGCGGCGAACGGCGCGTGGCGCAGCTGCTGGAGGCGGCGGCCGGAGTGTTCTGCAAGGTCGGCTACACCGCTGCCACCACGAACGCGATCGCCCGCGAGGCGGGCGTGTCCCCCGGCACGCTCTACCAGTTCTTCCCGAACAAGGAGGCCATCGCCATCGAGCTGGGCGGCATCCTCAACCAGCGGATGCACGAGGGGCACGGGGAGCTGTTCACCCCCGAGAACGCCTCGCTGCCGCTGCGCGAGATGCTCGAGGTGATCGTCGACCCGATGATCGAGTTCAACTGCCAGAACCCCGCCTTCCTCGCCCTGGTCCACGACAGCGACATCCCCGGCACGGTCGTCATGGAGCACGACGCTCTGCACAGCTCCCTGCTGGAGCGCGTGGAGAACCTGCTCGGACTGCGCGCCCCCGCACTGTCGGCCGCCGAACGGGCGCGGGTGGCCGCGATGGCCTTCGGCCTGTTCAAGGCCGGCCTGGCCCTGGTCCTGGCGCACGAGGGCGCCGAGCGGGAGGCGTACGTCGGCGAGGTCAAGGCGGCTCTCTACGGCTACCTCGCCCCGCACGTCGGCACCGGGGCCGTCGACCTCACGGAAGCCGGCAAGGCCTCAGCCGCCGTCTCCTGAGACCGCGCCCGGCGCGACCCCGCTCCCCGGCGGCCCGCCTCAGCGCCGCACCGCCCGGCCCGCCGTCTCCCCCCGCCCGGTCGCCGCCTGCCCGCCGTCCCCCTCCGGTCCGTCCGTCGTCCCCGTCGGCGCGGCGCCGCCGGAGGCCACCACCCGTCCGGGCGGCGCCGTGACCGCGCGGGCCGAGCGGCGCCGGGAGAGCATCTGCGCCACGCTGCCGATTCCGGCCACGGCCAGCGAGACGCCGAGGCCCAGCGCGACGGCGTACAGCGAGTTGGACATGGCGAGGCCCCCGAAGTAGCCCAGGCCCACCGAGTACGTGGCCCAGACCGCCTCGGCCACACCCGCACCGAGCAGGTAGCGGCGGGCCGGATAGCGCACGATGCCCGCCGAGAGACCGCCCACGACCCGCCCGCTGGGCAGGAAGCGGACGGCGACGACGAAGGGCACGCCATGGCGCTCTATCCGGGCGCTGGCCCATTCCAGCAGCGCACGTCGGCGCGGCCGCCGGTAGAGCCTGGTCAGCACCCGGCCGCTGACGGCCCGGCCCGTGCGGTGGATCAGCAGGTCCCCCGCGAGGGCGCTGCCGGCGACGACCAGCAGGACGAGCGCGATGGACAGCCGCCCTTGGGCGGCGAGCACGCCCCCGGTGACCAGCAGTGCCGCGTTGGGCACCAGGGGAGGCGCGGTGGTGGCAGCGAGCACCGCGTACGCCCAGAAGACGTGGCCGTCCCGCAGGTACCCCTCGAGGCCCGCGGTGAAGTCGAGGGCCGACACGATCCGTGCAACGTCCATGCGGCCGCCCCTCTTCCCGCCCCGGCCCGTCCCCCTGCCCGTCCCAGGCCCTCCACGCTGGCAGGGCCGCGACGGAGGGGGCAAGGCGATTTCACCGGGATCGGGGCATTCCCAGGGTTTTCCCGGGGGCACCTCATCCTCAGGTACGGGGCCGGTGGGTCCGGCTGTGGCGCGGGGAGTACGCCCGGGGTACTCCCCCTCGGCCCGGGCGTCCGGCGGCTCAGCGGCCGAGCAGCTCGCCGCCGTTGCACTGCAGGATCTCCCCGGTGATGAAACCGGCCTCGGGGGAGGCGAGGAAGACCACCGCGGAGGCGACGTCCTCGGGCCGCCCGACCCGGCCGACCAGGGTCCGGCCGGCCCTGCGGGTCTGCTCGGCGGCGTCGAGCCGGGCGCCGAAGAACTCGGTGCCCGCCACGGTGCCCGGGGCGACGATGTTGCAGGTCACCCCGCGCGGACCGAGCTGGGCCGCCAGGGAGTGGTTCCAGGCGTGCAGGGCGGCCTTGGAGGCCCCGTAGGAGCCCCCGCCGCGCAACGCGGCCACCGAGGTGACGGTGATGACCCGGCCGCCCTCGGGAAGCCGGTCACGTACGGATTCGGTCACCAGGACGGCGGTCAGAACGTTGCGCTCGAAGTCGCCGCGCCAGCGGGCCAGCACCCCGTGCGGGCCGGCCCCGATCGCGAGTTCACGGCTGCCCGCGTTGTTGACCAGCACGTCGATGCGCCGGGGCAGCCGCGCGAGGGTCGCCTCCACGTCGTCGGGGTCGGCGAGGTCGCAGGCGACCGGGGTGACGTCGTAGCCATGCCGGGAACGCAGCTCGTCGGCGGTGGCGCGCAGCACGTCGCGGCGCCGGCCGACGATGGTCACATGGTCGCCGGCCTCGGCGAAGAGGGTGGCCACCGACCGGCCGATGCCCGTTCCCCCGCCGGTCACCACGACGTGCCGACCCACACTTGCGTTCTGCGACATCACGCTCCGCCCCTCGAGGAGGGACAGCACGTTACGGGACCCCGGCCGCGCGACCGACACGGGGGTCCGTCATGATGCGGATGACGTAGGAGATGCGTAGCCATGACCGAGATCACACTGGCTGGAACGTAACCTTTTGGTTTACGAGGGGGTCTAACCCGGCGAAGACACCGGGCTCCCGGCGGACTCGGTGAGATGATGAGCGGGTTGTCTTTGGGGGACAGCCCGGTCGCCATGCCGGGGCGAACTGCCCGGAGAGCTTTGAGCGGCCCTCCCGGGTGGCTGGTCCCGGCTGGGCGAGCGCACCCAAAGAACGCCCGGTACGGACCCGTGGGGGGATCCGCTCCGGGAAACGGGAGCGCCCCGTGCCGAACCCGTGGGGGGATTCGGCGCGGGGCGTTTCTCTTTGCGGAGGGGCGCTCGCGTCAGCGGGCCTCGACCGGGACGTAGTCCCGCTCGACGACGCCCGTGTAGACCTGGCGCGGACGGCCGATCCGGGAACCCGGCTCGGTGATCATCTCGTGCCACTGGGCGATCCAGCCGGGGAGCCGGCCGAGCGCGAAGAGCACCGTGAACATCGTGGTCGGGAAGCCCATGGCCCGGTAGATCAGGCCGGTGTAGAAGTCGACGTTCGGGTACAGGTTGCGCGAGACGAAGTAGTCGTCGCTGAGGGCGTGCTCCTCGAGCTTCAGCGCGATGTCCAGCAGCTCGTCGGACTTGCCGAGCGCGGAGAGCACGTCGTGGGCGGCGGCCTTGATGATCTTCGCCCGGGGGTCGAAGCTCTTGTAGACGCGGTGGCCGAAGCCCATCAGGCGGACGCCGTCCTCCTTGTTCTTCACCTTGCGGATGAAGGCGTCCACGTCGCCGCCGTCGGCCTGGATGGCCTCCAGCATCTCCAGCACGCTCTGGTTGGCGCCGCCGTGCAGCGGGCCCCACAGGGCGTTGATGCCGGCGGAGATCGACGCGAAGAGGTTGGCCTGCGAGGAGCCGACCAGGCGGACGGTGGAGGTGGAGCAGTTCTGCTCGTGGTCCGCGTGGAGGATGAGGAGCTTGTCCAGGGCGTCGACGACGACCGGGTTGAGCTCGTACTCCTCGGCGGGCACGGCGAAGGTCATGCGCAGGAAGTTCTCGACGTAGCCGAGGTCGTTGCGCGGGTAGACGAAGGGGTGGCCGACCGACTTCTTGTAGGCGTACGCCGCGATCGTCGGCAGCTTGGCGATGAGCCGGATCGTCGACAGGTAGCGCTGCTTCTCGTCGAACGGGTTGTGGCTGTCCTGGTAGAAGGTCGACAGCGCGCTGACCACGGAGGACAGCATCGCCATCGGGTGGGCGTCCCGCGGGAAGCCCTGGAAGAACCGTTTGACGTCCTCGTGGAGGAGCGTGTGCTGCGTGATGTCGCCGCGGAAGGCGGCGAGCTCGTCGACGGTGGGGAGCTCACCGTTGATCAGAAGGTATGCGGTCTCCAGGAAGGTGCCGCGCTCGGCGATCTGCTCGATGGGGTAACCGCGGTAGCGGAGGATTCCCTGCTCGCCGTCGAGGTAGGTGATCGCGGACTTGTAGGCCGCGGTGTTGCCGTAGCCGCTGTCCAGGGTGACCAGGCCGGTGTCGGCGCGCAGCTTGCCGATGTCGAAGCCGTTGTCCCCAACGGTGCCCTCGATCAACGGGTAGCTGTACTCGCTGTCCCCGTACCGCAGTACTACAGAGTTGTCGCTCACGTCATTCCCTCACCGACGTCGTGCCTCTTCTTCGAGGTTTGTAGGTGCCCTGACTACCCCTACTGTCCCCCATTTGGCGTGACCACGTGCACTCGGGGTCGGCAGAGGAGCCAAATGATGGCACCCAGTGCCTATTTTGCCGCGCGCGCCAGCCGGTGGTCGAGGGCCGTGAAGCGCCTGCCTGCGGAGACGGTACGGACCGCCTGGCCGATCGCTCTGCGCGAACCCACGAGCACGACCAATCGCTTTGCCCGGGTAACGGCGGTATAGAGCAGGTTCCGCTGGAGCATCATCCACGCCCCCGTGGTGACAGGGATCACCACGGCGGGATATTCGCTGCCCTGGGACCGGTGGATCGTCACCGCGTAGGCGTGCGCCAGCTCGTCCAGCTCGTCGAAGTCGTAAGGAATCTCCTCGTCCTCGTCGGTCAGTACGGTGAGCCGCTGCTCCACGGTGTCCAGGGAGGTGACGACCCCCACGGTTCCATTGAAGACGCCGTTGGCGCCTTTTTCATAGTTGTTCCTGATCTGTGTCACCTTGTCGCCGACCCGGAAGGTCCGGCCGCCGAAGCGCCGCTCCGGCAGGTCGGGGCGGGCCGGGGTGACCGCCTGCTGCAGCAGCCCGTTCAGCACGCCGGCGCCCGCGGGGCCGCGGTGCATGGGGGCGAGCACCTGCACGTCACGGCGGGGGTCGAGGCCGAACCGGCGCGGGATGCGGCGGGCCGCCACGTCCACCGTGAGCCGGGCCGTCTCCTCGCCGTCCTCCTCCACGAAGAGGAAGAAGTCGTCCAGCCCCTGGGTGACCGGGTGCGCTCCGGAGTTGATCCGGTGCGCGTTGGTCACCACCCCGGACTCCTGGGCCTGCCGAAAGATCCGGGTCAGCCGGACCGACGGGACCGGGCCGCCCTCGGCCAGCAGATCGCGCAGCACCTCGCCGGCGCCGACGCTGGGCAGCTGGTCCACGTCGCCGACGAAGAGCAGGTGGGCCCCCGGCGGCACGGCCTTGACCAGCTTGTTCGCCAGCAGCAGGTCGAGCATCGAGGCCTCGTCGACGACGACCAGATCGGCGTCGAGGGGGCGGTCCCGGTCGTACGCGGCGTCACCGCCCGGCTTGAGCTCCAGCAGCCGGTGGACCGTCGAGGCCTCGGCCCCGGTCAGCTCCGCCAGCCGCTTGGCCGCCCGCCCCGTGGGCGCGGCCAGCACGACCTTGGCCTTCTTCGCCTGCGCCAGAGCCACCACGGACTTGACCGTGAAGGACTTCCCGCAGCCCGGGCCGCCGGTCAGCACGGCGACCTTCTCGGTGAGCGCCAGCCGCACCGCCTGCTGCTGCTCGGGGGCGAGGTCGGCGCCCGTCCGTCCGGCGAGCCAGGTCAGCGCCTTGTCCCAGTCCACGTCGTGGAAGGCGGGCATGCGGTCCTCCGTGCCACGCAGCAGCCGCAGCAGCGAACCGGCCAGGGAGATCTCCGCCCGGTGGAAGGGCACCAGGTACACCGCGCGCACCGGGTCGCCGCCGCCGTCGGGGGCGGGCACCGGCTCGACGACCACGCCCTCCTCGCCGGCCAGCTCCGCGAGGCAGTCGATGACCAGGCCGGCGTCCACCTGGAGCAGTTTCACGGCGTCCGACAGCAACTGCTCCTCGGGCAGGAAGCAGTTGCCGCTGTCGGTCGCCTGGGACAGGGCGTACTGGAGGCCGGCCTTGACGCGATCGGGGCTGTCGTGCGGGATGCCGACGGCCTGCGCGATCCGGTCCGCGGTGAGGAAGCCGATGCCCCAGACGTCGGCCGCCAGCCGGTAGGGCTGGTTCTTCACCACGGAGATCGACGAGTCGCCGTACTCCTTGTAGATCCGCACCGCGATCGAGGTGGACACGCCGACGCCCTGGAGGAAGACCATGACCTCCTTGATGGCCTTCTGCTCCTCCCAGGCGGCGCCGATCAGCTTGGTGCGCTTGGGACCCAGCCCCGGGACCTCCACCAGCCGGGCCGGCTCCCGCTCGATGACCTCCAGGGTGCCGGTGCCGAAGTGCTCGACGATCCGCTCGGCGATGCGCGGGCCGATGCCCTTGATCAGCCCGGAGCCGAGGTAGCGCCGTATGCCCTGGATCGTGGCCGGCAGGACGGTGGTGTAGTTCTCCACGGTGAACTGCTTGCCGTACTGCGGGTGGGAGCCCCAACGGCCCTCCATCCGCAGCGACTCCCCCGGCTGGGCGCCCAGCAGCGAGCCGACCACGGTCAGCAGGTCGCCGCCGCCCCGGCCGGTGTCGACCCGGGCGACCGTGTACCCGTTCTCCTCGTTCGCGTACGTGATCCGCTCGAGGACGCCCTCGACGACGGCCAGTCTCAACTCCCCCACGGCGCGGGCACCTCCCCGGATCTGCGATGTGATCCGACGGTACCGCCCGCCCCCGACAGGCCGCCTGGGCCTGTGGACAACTCCGCCCGGCGGGCCCCCGGAATGTAACGATCCGGTTTCGTGCTCTTGCCTCGGAGCATGTAATCGATTCCAATCCTCTTTGTAATCGATTCCACGAGGAGGTGGGACGGGTGGCGAGCATCAAGGACGTGGCATCACGAGCGGGTGTCTCCGTCGCGACGGTCTCCCGTGTGCTCAACGACCACCCGGCGGTCCGACCGGACACCCGCACCCGGGTGCTGGAAGCCGTGGCCGACCTGGGCTACCGGCCCAACGCGGTGGCGCGCTCGCTGCGCACCGACCAGACCCGGACCCTCGGCCTGGTCATCAGCGACGTGCTGAACCCCTTCTTCACCGAGCTCGCCCGCTCCGTGGAGGACGAGGCCCGGGCACTGGGCTACAGCGTGATCATCGGCAACGCCGACGAGCGGCCGGAGCAGCAGGACCACCACATCCGCACGCTGCTGGACCGCCGCATCGACGGACTGCTGGTCAGCCCCACCGACGGCGGTTCCCCGCTGATCCTGGACGCGGTGCGCTCCGGTACCCCGATGGTCTTCGTCGACCGCTGGATCCCGGGCATCGGCAACGACGTCCCGGTGGTCCGCACCGACGGCTGCGACGCGGTGCGCGACCTGGTCGCCCATCTCCACGGCCTGGGCCACCGCCGGCTGGCGATCATCGCGGGCCCCGCGGCGACCACCACGGGCCGCGAGCGCGTGCGGGCCTTCCGCGAGGCGCTTGCCGCCTTCGGTCTGCCGCTGCCCGACG
This sequence comes from Streptomyces sp. NPDC058864, assembly GCF_042742985.1. Classification (NCBI taxonomy): domain Bacteria; kingdom Bacillati; phylum Actinomycetota; class Actinomycetes; order Kitasatosporales; family Streptomycetaceae; genus Streptomyces; species Streptomyces sp. NPDC058864. The sequence goes on from NZ_JBHYMQ010000002.1 coordinate 246,749, forward strand.
AGTACATCGGCCAGGGCGACTTCCAGGCCGACAGCGGCCGCCGGGCGGTCGCCCGTTTCCTCGACCTGCCGGTTCCGCCCGACGTGGTCTTCGCCGCGGACAACCTCATGGCGCTCGGCGCCATGGACGAGATCCGCGCCCGCGGCCTGCGCGTGCCCGACGACATCGCGCTCGCCGCCTTCGACGACATCCCGTGGTTCCTCCACACCGATCCTCCGATCACCGCGATCGCCCAGCCCACGGGCGAGCTCGGCCGTGCCGCCGTGCGCTCGCTGATCGACCGGGTGGAGGGCAGGCCGGCGCCGTCGGTCACCGTGTCCGCCCGTCTCGTTGTCCGCCGCTCCTGCGGCGCGTCCGAAGGGAGCCCCCGTTGAGCACGAGCAGCCCCGAGCTCCTCCGCATGGAGGGCGTCCGCAAGGTCTTCCCCGGTGTGGTGGCCCTCGACGGCGTCGACTTCGACCTGCGCGGAGGCGAGGTGCACGTCCTGCTCGGCGAGAACGGCGCGGGCAAGAGCACCTTGATCAAGATGCTCTCCGGCGCCAACCGCCCCGACGGGGGCCGGATCCTCGTCGACGGCGGCGAAGTGCGCATCCATGGTGCGCAGGACGCCGAGAAGCTGGGCATCGCGACCATCTACCAGGAGTTCAACCTCGTGCCGGCGCTGAGCGTCGCCGAGAACATCTTCCTGGGCCGCCAGCCGCGCCGTCTCGGCCTGGTGAACCGCAAGCAGATGAACGCGGACGCCGCCGCACTGCTCGCCCGGGTCGGCATCGACGTCGACCCGCGCACCCCGGTCTCCGAACTGGGCATCGCCCGCCTGCAGATGGTGGAGATCGCCAAGGCCCTCAGCCTGGAGGCGCGCGTCCTGATCATGGACGAGCCGACCGCGGTGCTCACCAGCGAGGAGGTCGACAAGCTCTTCCGGATCGTGCGCAAGCTGCGCGAGGACGGCGTCGGCATCGTCTTCATCACGCACCACCTGGAGGAGATCGCCGCTCTCGGCGACCGCGTCACCGTCCTGCGCGACGGCCGCAGCGTCTCCCAGGTGCCCGCGAGCACCCCCGAGGACGAGCTGGTCCGGCTGATGGTGGGCCGCAGCATCGAGCAGCAGTACCCGCGCGAGCGTGCCGAGGCGGGCGCGCCCCTGCTGCGGGTCGAGGGCCTCACCCGGGGCGGCGTCTTCCACGACGTGAGCTTCGAGGTGCGGGCCGGCGAGGTCGTCGGCCTGGCCGGTCTCGTCGGCGCAGGGCGCACCGAGGTCGTCCGCGCGGTCTTCGGCGCCGACCCGTACGACGCGGGAACGGTCGAGGTGCTGGGCAAGCGGCTGCGCCGCCACGACGTCAACGCCGCCATGGACGCGGGCATCGGCCTGGTGCCGGAGGACCGCAAGGGCCAGGGCCTGGTGCTCGACGCCACCATCCAGGAGAACCTGGGCCTGGTCACCCTCGGCCGCGCGACCCGCGCCGGGTTCGTCGACCGGGCCGGGCAGCGCAAGGCGGCGGAGGGGATCTCGGGGCAGCTCAAGGTCCGCATGGCCGGGCTGCACCAGCACGTACGCACCCTGTCGGGCGGCAACCAGCAGAAGGTCGTCATCGGCAAGTGGCTGCTGGCCGACACCAAGGTGCTCATCCTCGACGAGCCGACCCGGGGCATCGACGTCGGTGCCAAGGTCGAGATCTACCAGCTCATCAACCAACTCACGGCTTCCGGCCACGCGGTGCTGATGATCTCCAGCGACCTCCCCGAGGTGCTGGGCATGAGCGACCGCGTCCTGGTGATGTCCCAGGGCCGGATCGCCGGTGAACTCCCCGCGCACGAGGCCACCCAGGACTCCGTCATGGCCCTGGCCGTCGGCACAGCGCCCGCCGAGGGCGGCAACGCAACAGCAACGAAGGATGTGGAGGGCTCCCGTGGCCACTGACACGCTCAAAAGCAGTACGGACACGGGCGGCGTCGCCGCGGCACGCCGTGTGCTCCTCAACAACGGCGCGCTGAGCGCCCTGGCGGCCCTGCTGGTGGCACTGTCGTTCCTTTCGGGCGACTTCCTGTCCACGCAGAACCTGCTCAACGTCGGCGTCCAGGCGGCCGTCGTCGCGATCCTCGCCTTCGGCTCCACCTTCGTGATCGTGGCGGCCGGCATCGACCTGTCGGTCGGCTCTGTCGCGGCGCTCTCCGCGACGGTGCTGGCCTGGAGCGCGAGTTCTGCGGGTCTGCCGGTGTGGCTGGCGGTCGTGCTGTCCGTCGCCACGGGTGTCGCCAGCGGCCTGCTGAGCGGCCTGCTGATCTCCTTCGGCAAGCTGCCGCCGTTCATCGCGACGCTCGCGATGCTGTCGATCGGCCGCGGCCTCACCCTGGTCATCTCCCAGGGCAGCCCGATCGCCTTCCCCGACTCCGTCTCCCACCTGGGCGACACCATCGGTGGCTGGCTGCCCGTCCCGGTCCTGGTGATGATCGTCGCGGGCGCCGCCACGGCGATCATCCTCGGGCGCACCTACATAGGCCGCGCCATGTACGCGATCGGCGGCAACGAGGAGGCGGCCCGCCTCTCCGGCATCCGCGTCAAGCGCCAGAAGATCATCATCTACGCGCTGTCCGGCCTCTTCGCCGCGGTCGCGGGCATCGTGCTCGCCTCCCGGCTCGCCTCGGCGCAGCCGCAGGCCGCCTACGGCTACGAGCTGGACGCCATCGCGGCGGTCGTCATCGGCGGCGCCAGCCTCTCCGGCGGCGTCGGCAAGGCATCCGGCACCCTGATCGGCGCGCTGATCCTCGCCGTCCTCCGCAACGGCCTCAACCTGCTGTCGGTCTCCGCCTTCTGGCAGCAGGTCGTCATCGGCGCGGTCATCGCGCTGGCCGTCCTGCTCGACACCCTGCGCCGCCGCGCCTGACCGCGCCGCGCGCACCCCAGACCCCTTCTTCTTCTCCGCACCACACCAGCAAGGAACCCTCATGCGCACCAAGCTCATCTCCGCCACCACCGTCGCCGTCGCCGCCCTGGCCCTCACCGCGACCGCCTGCAACTCCGGCTCCGGCTCGTCGTCCGACGTCAAGGTGGGCCTGTCGGTCTCCACCCTCAACAACCCGTTCTTCGTCCAGCTGAAGGAGGGCGCGCAGGCCGAGGCGAAGAAGGAGGGCGTCGACCTGACCGTCACCGACGCGCAGAACGACGCGTCGCAGCAGGCCAACCAGCTGCAGAACTTCACCAGCCAGAACGTGAAGTCGATCATCGTCAACCCGGTCGACTCCGACGCGGCCGGCCCCTCGGTCAAGGCCGCCAACAAGGCCGGCATCCCCGTCGTCGCGGCCGACCGCGGCGTCAACAAGGCCGAGCTCGCCACCACCGTCGCCTCCGACAACGTCGAGGGCGGCCGGCTCGCCGCCAAGACCCTGGCCGATTCGCTGGGCGGCAAGGGCACCGTGGTCGTCCTCCAGGGCACCGCGGGCACCTCCGCGGCCAACGAGCGCGGCCAGGGCTTCAACGAGGGCATCAAGGCCTACCCGGGCATCAAGGTCGTGGCCCAGCAGGCCGCCGACTTCGACCGCACCAAGGGCCTCGACGTCATGACGAACCTGCTGCAGGCCCACTCGGACGTCACCGGCGTCTTCGCCCAGAACGACGAGATGGCCCTCGGCGCCATCAAGGCGCTCGGCGACAAGGCCGGCAAGTCGGTCAAGGTCGTCGGCTTCGACGGCACCCCCGACGGCCTCACCGCGGTCAAGGGCGGCACCCTCTTCGCGTCCGTGGCCCAGCAGCCGAAGGAACTCGGCAAGCTGGCCGTGCAGAACGCGGTGAAGGCCGCCAAGGGCGAGAAGCTCGGCAGCCTGGTGAAGGTTCCGGTCAAGGTCGTCACCGAGAAGAACGTCGCCGACTTCTCCTCCTGACAGGCCGTACCGGTACGGCTGGATCCCGAAGGGAACACGCAGATGCACGGCTACGACCTGCTGGTCGTAGGGTCGGCCAACGCCGACCTGGTGATCCACGTCGACCGCCGCCCGGCGGCCGGCGAGACGGTCCTCGGCTCCGACCTTGCCACCCACCCGGGTGGCAAGGGGGCCAACCAGGCCGTCGCCGCCGCCCGCCTGGGCGCGCGCACGGCGCTCCTCGCGCGGGTCGGCGACGACGCCCACGGGCGGCTCCTCACCGGCTCGCTGACGTCGGCCGGCGTCGACACCACCGGTGTCCTGAGCGGCGACGTCCCCACGGGGGTCGCGCTGATCACCGTGGACCCCTCGGGTGACAACAGCATCGTGGTGTCGCCGGGCGCCAACGCCCGGCTCACCGCGGCGGACGTGACCGGGGCGCGCGAGCTGCTGGCCGCCGCCAGGGTGGTCTCGCTGCAACTGGAGATCCCCCTGGAGTCCGTCGCCGCCGCGGTGGCGACGGCCACGGAGGCCGGCACGCGGGTCGTCCTGAACCCCTCGCCCCCCGCGGCTCTGCCGCGCGAGGTGCTGGCCGGCTGCGACCCCATCGTGGTCAACGAGCACGAGGCACGCGTCGTGCTCGGCGCCGGGGCCGGGGACACCCCCGAGGCGTGGGCGGCGGGGCTGCTCGCCCTCGGCCCGCGCTCGGTGGTCGTCACGCTCGGCGCGGCGGGCGCGCTCGCCGCGACGGCGGACGGCACCGTGCGCATACCCAGCCCGCGCGTGTCCGCCGTCGACACCACCGGCGCCGGCGACTCCTTCACGGGGGCGCTGGCCTGGCGGCTCGGCGCGGGCGACGACCTGGTGACCGCCGTGCGGTTCGCGGTGCGGGTGGGCGCCGCCGCCGTCACGAAGCCGGGTGCGCAGGAATCCTTCCCCACCCTCGAAGAAGTGGGTCAGCTGTGAAGAAGTCCGGAATCCTCAACCGCCATCTGGCGGGCGCCCTCGCCGTGCTGGGCCACACCGACCTGGTCGTGGTCTGCGACGCGGGGCTCCCGATCCCTCCCGGGCCGATCGTCGTCGACCTCGCGTTCCGGGCCGGCACCCCGTCGTTCTCCGAGGTCCTCGACGGCCTGCTGGAGGAACTGGTCGTGGAGGGCGCGATCGCGGCCAAGGAGGTCCGCGAGCACAATCCCGAGGTGACCTCCCGGCTCGACGAGGCCTTCCCCGACCTGGAACTGGTGCCGCACGAGGAGTTCAAGGCCCGCACCCGGCAGGCCCGCCTCGTCGTCCGCACCGGCGAGTCCCGGCCGTACGCCAACGTCATCCTGCGCTGCGGCGTGCCCTTCTAGGCCGTACATCCTTCCGGCTGCGGTCGGCGGGCCGTGCGGGCGGATCGCGCGTAGCGTCCCGACCATGAGCGACCGACCGCTGAAGGACGAGGTGCTGGAGGAGCTGGGGGACGACCGGCTCCGGGAGATCACCGAGCTGCTCGGGACCGACGCCGACGAGGCGCAGCAGGTCGTGGGGAGCGCGGTGGCCTCGATCACCGGGGTGCTGACCGACGACGCCGTGACGCCCGGCGGCACCGCGGAGCTGTGCCAGGCCATGGAGCAGGCCGCGAACGAGCCCGAGCCGCTGCCCGCCGCCGCCGTCGGCTTCGCCGGGGTGCAGGGCGGCACGAGTGCGGAACCGGGGCGCGGAGTGCTGGCGGCCGTGCTGGCCAAGGTCGCCGCGCCGGCGGCGCGGGCGGTGGCCAAGCGGACCGGGCTCCCGGTCGAGACGGTCACGGCGGCACTGCAGACGGTGATCCCCGTGATGGCGGCCGTCCTGGCCCGGCGGGCCCGCGAGAAGCGCTGAACCGCGTCGGCCCGGGCGGACACGGCCGGGCCGACATGGCGAAAGGGGTCCGGCTGGGCCGGACCCCTTTGGCGTTTCCCCTCCCTCTGCGCGATGCCCCGAGCCCCCTCCGGGCGTCACGCTCTCCCCCACTCAAGACCCTTGTGAGGCCCCCCTCTGGGTCTTGACGCTACGTAGACACACCGGCCCCGGGGATGGTTGCACGGGTTGCGGAAGAAATTTTCAGGGATTTCTCAGAGCACGTGCCGGCGGTACCTGGCGGCCGTCTCGGCCAGCACCTCGGCCCCGTCCCGGGCCCACAGCGCCGGGTTGAAGATCTCCACCTCGACGGCTCCCGTGTAGCCGGCCGCGTCCACCAGCTCGCGGAACCCACGCAGGTCGACGCAGCCGTCCCCGAGCTGGCCGCGGCCCAGGAGCACGCCCTCGGGAAGCGGGGTGACCCAGTCGGCGAGCTGGAACGCGGCGATCCGGCCGCCGGCGCCCGCCCGTGCGATGCCCTCGGCCGCCCGGTCGTCCCACCACAGGTGGTACGTGTCCACGACGACGCCGACCTGCCGCGCGGGGAAGCGCTCGGCGATGCCGAGGGCCTGGGCGAGGGTCGACACGACGCAGCGGTCGGAGGCGTACATCGGGTGCAGCGGCTCGATCGCCAGGCGCACCCCGCGTTCCTCCGCGTACGGGGCGAGCTCGGCGACCGCGTCGGCGACGCGTTCACGCGCGCCGGCGATGTCGCGGTCCCCGGCGGGGAGGCCGCCGGAGACCAGGACGAGGGTTCCGGTGCCCAGGGCCGCAGCCTCGTCGACCGCGGCCCGGTTGTCGGCGAGCGCGGCGCCGCGCTCCTCCGGGTCGGAGGCGGTGAAGAAGCCGCCGCGGCAGAGCGTGGTGACGGTGAGCCCGGCCTCGCGCACCAGCTTCGCGGTGGCCTCGACGCCGTGCTCCCTCACCGGCCCGCGCCACAGTCCGACGCCGGGGACACCGAGCGTCACCAGCGCCTCGACCAGTTCGGGGAGGGGCAGTTGCCGCACGGTCTCCTGGTTGACGCTGAGCCGTGCGAGCTCGGCGCGGGGCAGATTGCCAGTACGCAATGTCACACTCCGTACACGGAGAGAAGTTGGCGCACGCGCGACGCGGCGAGCGACGGATCGGGGAACAGTCCGATCCGGTCGGCCAGTTCGTAGGCGCGGGCCAGATGGGGGAGGGAGCGTGCCGAGTGGAGACCACCGACCATCGTGAAGTGCGACTGGTGGCCGGCCAGCCAGGCGAGCAGGACGACGCCCGTCTTGTAATGGCGGGTCGGGGCGCCGAAGAGGTGACGGGAGAGTTCGACGGTGGGGTCGAGCAGTGCCCGGAAGCCCGCGATGCCACCGGTGCCGGCACCGGTGCCATCGGTCTCGCCGGTGTCGTCGCCGTCGTCGTCCAGCAGGCGCACGGCCCGGGCGGCGAGGGGTGCGAGCGGGTCGAAGACGCCGAGCAGGGCGTGGCTGAAGCCCCGGTCGTCGCCGGCGATCAGTTCGGGATAGTGGAAGTCGTCGCCGGTGTAGCAGCGCACGCCGTCGGGGAGGCGTCGGCGCAGCGCGACCTCGCGCCCCGCGTCGAGCAGGGAGATCTTGACGCCGTCGACCTTGCCGGGGTGGGCGGCGATCACCTCGAGGAAGGTCTCGGTCGCCGCGTCCAGGTCCGTGCTGCCCCAGTAGCCCTCCAGCGCGGGGTCGAACATCGGACCGAGCCAGTGCAGCACGACGGGCCCGGCGGCCTGGCGCAGGAGGTGGCCGTAGACCTCCAGGTAGTCGTCGGGCCCCTTGGCGACGGCGGCCAGGGCGCGCGAGGCCATGAGGACGGCGCGCGAGCCCGCGTCCTCGACGACGGCCAGTTGCTCCTCGTAGGCGGCCCGGATCTCGGTGAGGCCGTACGGGTGGCCGGACTCGGTGGGCCGCAGTTGGTCGGTGCTCACGCCGCAGACGATGCGGCCGCCCTCGGCGCGGGCCTCCGCAGAGGAGCGGCGGATCAGTTCGGCGGCCCCGGCCCAGTCCAGGCCCATGCCGCGCTGGGCGGTGTCCATGGCCTCGGCGACACCGAGCCCGTGCGACCACAGATGGCGGCGGAAGGCCAGTGTGGCCTCCCAGTCCAGTGCGGCGGGCCGGTCGGCCGCGGTGCGGAAGGGGTCGGCGACGACGTGGGCCGCCGCATAGACGACGCGCCTTCGCGGCTCGTCCGGCGCCGTGGGGGCTCCGGCGTGGGCGGCGGGCTCGGTGCGCGGCCGGTACGCGTACAGCTCGCCCGATTCGGTGGGGAGGTGGAGGAGTGTCACAGCGTCAGCTCCGGCACGTCGAGCCTGCGGCCCTCGGCGGAGGAACGCAGGCCCAGTTCGGCGAGCTGGACACCGCGGGCACCGGCAAGCAGATCCCAGGTGTAGGGCTCGTCGAGGTGGACGTGGCGCAGGAACAGCTCCCACTGGGCCTTGAAGCCGTTGTCGAACCCGGTGTTGTCCGGAACCACCTGCCACTGGTCGCGGAAGACCTCGGTGGCAGGCAGGTCGGGGTTCCAGACCGGCCTGGGGGTGCCGGAGCGGTGCTGGGCGCGGCAGTTGCGCAGCCCGGCCACGGCCGAGCCCTCGGTGCCGTCCACCTGGAACTCCACCAGCTCGTCGCGGTTGACGCGCACGGCCCAGGAGGAGTTGATCTGGGCGACCACGCCGCCCTCGAGCTCGAAGATGCCGTAGGCGGCGTCGTCGGCCGTGGCGTCGTAGGGCTTGCGCTGCTCGTCCCAGCGCTGCGGGACGTGCGTGGTGACGAGCGCCTGCACGGAGAGCACCCGGCCGAACAGCTCGTGGAGCACGTACTCCCAGTGCGGGAACATGTCGACGACGATGCCGCCGCCGTCCTCGGCGCGGTAGTTCCACGAGGGGCGCTGCGCCGGCTGCCAGTCGCCCTCGAAGACCCAGTAGCCGAACTCGCCGCGGACGGAGAGGATCCGCCCGAAGAAGCCGCCGTCGATCAGCCGCCGGAGCTTGAGCAGGCCGGGGAGGAAGAGCTTGTCCTGGACGACGCCGTGGCGCACTCCGGCGTCGGTGGCGAGACGGGCCAGCCGCAGCGCTCCGTCCAGGCCGGTCGCGGTGGGCTTCTCGGTGTAGATGTGCTTGCCCGCGGCGATCGCCTTGGTGAGCGCCTCCTCACGGGCACCGGTGACCTGCGCGTCGAAGTAGATCTCGGTGGCGGGGTCGGCGAGCACCGCGTCCAGGTCGGTGGAGACCAGGGACCGGTCCAGGCCGTGACGGTCGGCGAGGGCGCGCAGCGCATGCTCGCGGCGGCCGACGAGGACGGGCTCCGGCCACAGCACGCTGCCGTCGCCGAGGTCGAGCCCGCCCTGCTCGCGCAGGGCGAGGATCGAGCGGACGAGGTGCTGGTGGTAACCCATACGGCCGGTGACGCCGTTCATGGCGATCCGCACGGTCCTGCGTGTCACGTGGGGGTTCCTCTCTCCTGCGTATCACCGAACTACAGCAAGCGCTTTCTCCACCTCACGCTAAACGCTGCCGGACATCTTCGACAAGAGGTGGCACAACAAGAGAAAGCGCTTGCAGGCCCGCTGACGTGGAGTCAGCGACCCGGGTACGGGTGCGCCGGCGCAGGCGGCACGTCGCACGCCTCCCGGTCGCGACAGGCCCCGGCCCGCGCTGCGGCAGTACCCGCGGCCGCGAGCCCGGCGCGCGACAGGTGCCCCGGGTCACCCCCGGGAGCGCCCGCAACAGGGCGTCCGCGCACTGATGCGGGCCTCACCCCCGGGCGCCGACGCACCCTGCCGGGCGGGGGACTTCGGCACGACGAACCGGGCGACGGCAGGAAGGTGCGCGCTGCGTTCACCGGCACTCCGCCACCCGCGGTGCCGACCTCGGCCCGACGGCGTCACGGAGACACGGGGCGGCCGGCGGTCGAGGGCTCCGGAGCGGCGCCCACGGCCGGCGACGACGGCAGGTCGAGGCGCTTGATTGGGGGCAGAAAGCGTTTTCCCGTACCACGACCCCAGGGCGTTGGAGGGTCCGGGCAAGGTGCCGTGCGACTCCGCTCCCCCGCCGGCCCCCGAGGTGAGACCATGTGCGGCTACGGGCGGAGGGCCCGGGGAGGACCGACCCGGAGGAAACAGACGAGATGGCAGTGACCCTCGCCGACGTGGCGGCGCGCGCCGGAGTGTCCGCCGCGACCGTGTCGCGTGTCCTGAACGGCAACTATCCGGTCGCGGGCAGTACGCGCGAGCGGGTGCTGCGGGCCGTCGACGACCTCGACTACGTCGTGAACGGGCACGCCCGCGCGCTCGCCGCCGCCACCTCCGACCTGGTGGGGGTCCTGGTCAACGATGTCGCCGACCCCTTCTTCGGGCTCATCGCCAGCGCCGTGCAGGGCGAGATCAGCGGCGGCGGCGAGCAGCCGTCCGGGCTGCCGGCGGGCGCCGGGAAGCTCGCCGTGGTCTGCAACACCGGGGGCTCCCCCGAGGCCGAGCTGAACTACCTGACCCTGCTGGAGCGGCAGCGCGCCGCCGGCGTGGTGCTCACCGGGGGCGCAGTGGAGGGCACCGGCCACAGCGCCGCCGTCGCGGGCCGCCTCGCCCGGCTCGCCGCGTCAGGCACCCGGATCGTGCTCTGCGGCCGCCCGCCCGTACCGGAGCTCGCCGGGCTGTCCGGCCCCGCCGCGGACGCCGTCATGACCGTCGCCTTCGACAACCGCGGCGGTGCGCAGCGCCTCACCGAGCACCTGCTGGGTCTCGGCCACCGCACCATCGGCTACGTCGCCGGCCCCGCGGAGCGCAGCACCACCCGGCACCGCCTGGAGGGCCACCGCGCCGCCCTGGCCGAGGCCGGGCTCGCAGGCTCCCCCGTCGGGCTCGAGCGCCTCACCGTGCACGGCTACTACGACCGCTCCTCCGGATACGACGCGGCGCTGGAGCTGCTGCGCCGCGAGCCGGGGCTCACCGCGGTCGTCGCCGCCAACGACACGGTGGCGCTCGGCGTCTGCGCCGCGCTGCGCGAGCGCGGGCTGCGCATCCCCGAGGACGTCTCGGTCGCCGGCTTCGACGACCTGCCCTTCAGCGTGGACGCCGTGCCCGCGCTCACGACCGTGCGCATACCCCTGCAGGAGGCGGGCGCCCGCGCCGGGCGGCTGGTCATGGGGCGGCAGGCACCGCCTCCCGGCGGGCTGGCGACCGTGCGGACGGAACTGATGGTGCGGGCGTCGACGGCGGCTCCACGGAAGGGCGCATAGCCGGCCGGCACGGCGCGGCGGCGCCTTTTCACGACCACCCGACGGGGATATCTTTGACGCAGTCAAAGAATTTCCGGGGAGGACCACCGTGACCGTCCAGGAGATCCGGGCGTTCAACCGCTTCTACACCAACCTCATCGGCGCGCTCGACTACAGCCGCCATCTGCACACCCCGTACACGCTCACCGAGGCCCGCGTCCTGTACGAGCTCGCCCACGCTCCCGGCGGTGGGCTGGACGCCGCCGACCTGCGTACCGCCCTGTCAGTGGACGCCGGGCAGCTCAGCCGGATGCTGGCGGCCTTCGGGGAACGGGGACTGGTGACCCGCTCGCCGTCACCGCGGGACGCCCGGCGGCAGCGCGTGGAGCTGACGCCCGGCGGCCGCGAGGCCGCCCGGCTCCTGGAGGACCGGTCGCGCGAGGCGGTCGCGTCCATGGTCGGCGGGCTCGCCGCGCGCGACCGCGAACGCCTGACGGAGGCCATGCGCACCGTCCGCAAGGTCCTCGGCGGCGACGCCGCGGCCGGCGCCCCCGCCGGGCCCCGGGTCCGGCTGCGCGATCCGCGCCCCGGCGACCTCGGCTGGGTGGTCCAGCGCAACGCGGAGGTCTACGCCGAGGAGTACGGCTGGAACGCCGACTACGAGACCCTCGTCGCCCGGATCGTCGCGGACGGCCACGAGCGGGCGTGGATCGCCGAACTGGACGGCGAGCGCGCCGGCTGCGTGTTCTGCGTGCGCGACGAGGCACCCGGCACGGCACGGCTGCGCCTGCTGCTGGTGGACCCGGCCGCCCGGGGCCACGGCATCGGCCGCCTGCTCGTCGAGGCCTGCGTCGCGCACGCCCGCGCGGCCGGCCACCGCGAGCTGGTGCTGTGGACGAACGATGTCCTGGTCTCCGCCCGGCGGATCTACGAGGCGGCCGGTTTCGAGCTCGTCGGCGAGAAGCCGCACCGCAGTTTCGGCCGCGATCTCGTCGGGCAGGACTGGCGGCTGGTGCTGTAACGTCCGAAAAGTGAAGCTCGCGTTCTCGACCCTCGGCGTGCCGGGGCTCCCCGTGCCGGACGTGCTCCGGCTCGCCGCGGAGCACGGCTACCACGGCGTGGAGCTGCGGGCGGGCCACGAGGAGCCGGTGCACAGCGGCCTGACGGAACGGCAGCGTGCCGACGTGGCCGGGGAGTTCCGCGACGCCGGAGTGGCGGTCCTGGCGGTCGCCTCCTCCGTCCAGGTGGCCGCGCCGGGTGAGGACGCCCCCGCGCTGCGCGGACTGCGCGACCATGTGCGCCTCGCCGCCGACCTCGGCGCCTCATACGTACGGGTGTTCCCCGGCGCCGGTGACGGCGACGGCGACGCCGCCGACACCCGGGCGGCCCGCCGGCTGGCGGCGGTGGTCCCCGAGGCGGCGGACGCGGGCGTGCGGGTGCTGGTGGAGACCCACGACTCGCACCGGACCGGCGCGGACGTGGCGCGGATCCTGGGGCTGGTGGGCCATCACCACGCGGGCGCGCTCTGGGACGTGCTGCACCCGTGGCTGGGCGGCGAGCAGCCGGAGCACACCTATCCCGTGCTCGCCCCCTACCTGGGCTACGTACAGGTCAAGGACGTCTCCTCGGCGCAGGACACCACCCCGCTGCCGCTCGGCCACGGGGCGCTGCCACTGGCCGGCACGGTGGAGGTGCTCAGCCGGGCGGGCTGGGACGGCTGGCTGTGCTGGGAGTACGAGAAGCGCTGGTACCCGCAGGTGCGGGCGCTGCCGGAACTGCTGTCGCGGGGGCGTTCGCATCTGCTGCGGCTGCTCGGCGAGTCTGCCTGAGCCCGGCGCCCTCGTCCTCGCCCAAGTCCCGTCCCCGTCCCCGGCCCCGGCGCGGCCGGATCGAACCCGACGACGTCAGGCCGACGCCGCCCACCAGCAGCACCGCAGCCGCCCAGCGCAGCGGGCCGACGCCCTCGTCCAGCAGCAGGGCCGCCGACGTCATGCCGAACACCGGGACGAGCAGGGAGAACGGGGCCACCGCGGAGGCGTCGTACGTCCGCAGCAGGAAGCCCCAGGCGCCGAAGCCGAAGACCGTGGTGATCCAGGCGACGTAGACGATCGCGCCGGCGCCGCTCCAGTCGAGGCCGCGCAGCGCGGCCGCGTCCGCCGCGGGACCCTCCAGGGCCAGGGAGAGGGCGAGCAGCGGCAGCGGCGGGACGAGGCTGACCCAGACCATCCAGCTCAGCGCGTCCGGCGGGGCGGCACGGCGGGTGAGCACGTTGGACAGCCCCCAGAAGGCGGCGGCCACGACGACCAGCACGAACGCGCCGAGCGGCCCCGAGGTGCCCTCGTCGTACGCGGCCACGCCGATCCCCGCCAGCGCGACACCCATGCCCGCGATGCGCAGCCGGCCGGGCCGCTCGCCCAGCAGTACGACCGCGAGGAGGGCGGTGAAGACCGCCTGGACCTGGAGCACCAGCGAGGACAGCCCGGCGGGCATGCCCTGGTCCATGCCGATGAAGAGCAGGCCGAACTTGACGACGCCGAGGACGAGTCCGACGGCGACGATCCAGCGCAGCGCGACACCGGGCCGGCGGACGAAGAAGACCGCGGGCACGGCCGCGACCAGGAAGCGCAGGGCGCAGAAGAGGAGCGGCGGGAAGTGGCCGAGCCCGGCCTCGATGACCACGAAGTTGACGCCCCAGACCGCGGCGACGAGGACCGCGAGGGCGAGGTGTACCGGTCGCATCGCCCCAGCATCCGGCACCGTACTCTTAAGCACCAGCGACTATCGCTGCACTGTCGGCTTCAGCGTTGCTGAATGGTGCGCCCTCCGGAGCGCGGGATGACGAGGTGAACGGATGCTGGACCTGGCCCGGCTGCGGGCGCTGCACGCCGTGCATGTGCACGGATCGGTGGGGGCGGCGGCCACGGCCCTCGGCTACACCGCGTCCGCCGTGTCCCAGCAGATCGCCAAGCTGGAACGGGAGACCCGTACGACGCTCCTGGAGCGGCAGGGCCGCGGAGTCGCGCTGACCGAGGCCGCGCAGTTGCTGGCGGAGACCGCGCAGGAGCTGATGGCGATCGTGGAGCGGGCCGAGGTGGCGCTGGAGGAGCGGCGCGGCCGCCCCACCGGGCGGCTGACCATGGCCGCCTTCCCGACCGCCGCGCGCGGTCTGCTCCCGGAGGTGCTGGCCGGGCTGACGGCCGCCCACCCGTCGCTGGAACTGCGGCTGGTGGAGGAGGGCGCGCACCTGTCGGTCGACCTCGTCTCCCGCGGCGTCGTCGACCTGGCCGTGGTGCACGACTGGGACATCGCCCCACTGCCCGCGCCCGAGGGGCTGGAACGGGTGGTGATCGGCGAGGACCACTGCGACGTGCTGGTCCCCGCCGGGCATCCGCTGGCGGCCCGCGATGCGCTGGTCCGCGAGGACGTCGTCGACGAACGGTGGATCTGCCAGCCGCCGGGGCACGTGTGCCACGACTGGCTGGTGCGGACGCTGCGGGAGGCCGGCACCGAGCCGGACCTGGCGTTCCAGGTCGCCGAGTACCAGACGCAGTTGGCGCTGGTGGCGGCCGGGCTGGGGATCGCGCTGGTCCCGCGGCTGGGGCGCGGGCCGGTGCCGGACGGCGTGGTCGTGGTGCCGCTGGAGCCGGCACCCGTGCGGCGGCTGTACGCCTTGTGGCGGACGGGGGCGTCGCGACGTCCGGCCATCACGGAGACGGTCCGGGCGTTGCGCGTTCACTACCCCCGGGTCGTTGCCTGACCATGGGCGGATGTCACCCACCCTCAGGGAACCGTTCGCGTCCCGATCCCGTCCAACCCGCGTGCTGCCGGGGAGTCTCCGCAAAGCGGTGTCGGTCACGCTGCTTGCTGCGTCGCTGACGACCCTCTCCGCCGCCTGCGGCCGGCAGCAGCCCGCCACCGGCGTACCCCCCTCCGACAACGCCGGTGGCGGCCCCTCCACCTCCGCGATCGCCTCCGTGCCCACCGGCCCGGCACCGTCAGCCTCGGCGTCCGCCGCGCAATCCGTCCCTTCCGACGGGACGGTCTCCACCCGCCGCGTGTACTTCACCGAGACCACGCGGGGGGTGCCCGCGGTGCACACCGTCCTCGACGGGGAGCGCGACCTGAGTCGCTTCCCCGGCTACTTCATGAAGTCGGCGCCGGAGATCGCCGACGACATCGCGCGGCGCGCCGCGCGGACCGACTTCTCCCGCTCGGTCCTCGTCGCCTGGACCCGGACCACCGGCTGCAACAGCACCAAGAGCGCCGTCCTCTTCCGGAGCGGCGACCGGCTGGTGCTCGGCCTCGCGCAGACCCCGATGGGCCAGTGCCTGGTCGCCAACCGGGTGGTCGTCGTGTTCGAGGTGCCGCGCGACCGGATGCCGAAGCGGCCGCGCTTCGCGCAGGAAGAGAACACGCGGGCCGATCCGCCCGCCCCGGGGAGCACGGTGGCGTTCGGCGGCCTGGAGGACATGCGAAAGCCGGACGGCCGGCGCAGTGCCGAGGTCACCTCGGCCCGGCAGCTCGACGCCTTCCTCGCCGGTCTGCCCCGCAAGGGGGCGGCCGCACTGCGCGAGCAGCTGGCGCGGCATCCGCGACGCAGTGACGAGCGGCGCTTCGGCTTCGTGCTCACGGGCTGCGGGCCCACCGGCGCCGTGCTGACCATCGGCCGGCGGGAACTGTCGGCGGCGCCCACCGGGGACGAGACCAAGCGCTGCATCCAGGTCGAGCACTACGCCGCGGTGCTCGCGGTGCCGTCCCGGCTCGTCCCGGAGCGTGCCCAACTCATTGACTGACAATAACTTTCCGGCTAAGCGTGTGTGCTTGAAGGTTTCTTTCAGCACGCCCCCCACCTCCTGCCGGAAGGAGTCCGTCATGCACAGCCGTCCCCATCCGTCCCGCCGCACGGTGCTCGGTGCCGCCGCGGCCGCCTCCACCGCCCTCGCCCTCGGCGTCCCGGGCACCGCGAGCGCGGCCGCGGCTGCGGCCGACCGCAGACGCGTCCGTGCGCTCATCGACCGCATGAGCATCGAGGAGAAGATCGGCCAGCTCTTCGTCATGCGCGTGTACGGCCATTCGGCCACCGCCCCCGATCCGGCCGACGTCGCCGCGAACCAGGCCGAGATCGGGGTCTCCAACGCGGCCGAGCTGATCGCCAAGTACCACGTCGGCGGCATCATCTACTTCGCGTGGGCCCACAACACCCGCGATCCGCACCAGATCGCCGACCTCTCCAACGGCATACAGCGGTCCTCCCGGATCCCGCTGCTGATCTCCACCGACCAGGAGCACGGCGCCGTCGCGCGGGTCGGCTCCCCCGCCACGCTCTTCCCGGGCGGGATGGCGCTCGGCGCGGGCGGCAGCACGAAGGACGCCCGGCGGGCCGCGGCCGTCGCCGGGGCCGAACTGGCGGCGATGGGCATCACCCAGGACTACGCGCCGGTCGCCGACGTCAACGTCAACCCCGCCAACCCGGTGATCGGCGTGCGCTCCTTCGGCGCCGACCCGAAGGCCGTGGCCGCGCTGGTCGCCGCCCAGGTCGAGGGCTACCAGCGGGCCGGGGTCGTCGCCACCGCCAAGCACTTCCCGGGGCACGGCGACACCGGCACCGACAGCCACTTCGAACTGCCGATCATCACCCACTCGCTGGAGGAATGGCGGCGCCTGGACGCACCGCCGTTCCGCGCCGCGATCGCCGCCGGCATCGACTCGATCATGACCGCGCACATCCTGGTCCCCGCACTCGACGACTCCGGCGACCCCGCCACCCTCTCCCGGCCGATCCTCACCGGCATCCTGCGCGAGGAACTCGGCTACGACGGCGTCGTCGTCACCGACTCCCTCGGTATGGAGGGCGTGCGCCAGAAGTACGGCGACGACCGGGTCCCGGTGCTCGCCCTGAAGGCCGGTGCCGACCAGTTGCTCAACCCGCCGGTCCTGGAGACCGCCTGGCAGGGCGTCCTGGCCGCCGTGAAGTCCGGCGAGCTCACGGAGGAACGCCTCGACGAGTCGCTCACCCGGATCCTGACGCTCAAGGCGCGGCGCGGGCTGCTCGACGATCCGTACGTCACCCACCGCGGCGTGGACCGGACGGTGGGCACCCGCGGACACCTCACCGAGGCCGACCGGATCACCGAACGCACCGTGACCCTGCTGGCGAACCAGGGGGCGCTGCCGCTGCCCGCCCACCGCCGGCTGCTGGTCGTCGGCGCCGACCCGGCCGCGCCCTCGGGCACCGGCGGGCCGCCCACCGCGGTGCTCGGCGCGACGCTGACCGGCCTCGGGCACACCGCGCAGGTCCTGTCGACCGGAACCGCGCCGGGGCAGGCGGCGATCGACCAGGCGGTGGCCGCCGCGCGGGACAAGGACGCCGTGGTGGTGGCCACGTACAACGTCACCGGGGCGTCGACGGGCCAGATCGCGCTGGTGGCCGCGCTCGTCGCCACCGGCGTGCCGGTGGTCCAGGTCGCGATCCGCAACCCGTACGACGTCGCCCGGCTGGAAGGGGTGGCCGCGTCCCTGGCCACCTACGGCTGGACGGACGTGTCGATGCGGGCGGCGGCACGGGTGCTGGCGGGCACGGTGCGGCCCACCGGGAAGCTCCCGGTGGCGGTGCCCGCGGCGGACGACCCGGCGCGGACGCTCTACCCCGTCGGCTGGGGCCTGCGGTACTGAGACCGCCGCGCGCGGGGCGGCCCCTCCGGCCCCTCCCCGAACGGGGCCGTGCCACCTATCCTGCCGAAAACGGGCAACTCGCCCGGGGGGACGGGTGGGGGGCCGCCATGCGCGTGTTGTCCGGACAGCTCCTGGGTGCCGCGGGGCTGGTCGCCGTGCTCCTCGCCGCCTGCTCACCGGGCCCGGGCGGCACGGGCAGCGGCGCGGCCGCGCCCGGCGTCCCGCCCGTCACGCACGACGCGGTCTTCCTGGACCGGGGCGACTGCGCGGCCGGCGACCGGGTGGGCGCCTACCGGGAGACGGCGTGCTCGGACCCGGGCGCCCGGGCCCGCGTCGTCAGCCGGCTGTACGGACTGCTGCCGGCCTCGCCGTCGCCTTCTCCCCCGGGCGCCGCGCGGGCCGGCGACCGCTGCCCGCCCACCACGGACTTCCTGCTCACCGTCACCGCCGCCCGCCCCCAGGGCTACGCCTGCATGCGCAACCTGGCGGCCCCGCACCCCGGGGACCCGGGCGGGGGCGGCGGTCCGCGGACGATCCCGGGCGACTGCGTCCACAGGTCCCGGAAGGGACAGGTGAAGGAGACGCCCTGCGACGGTTCGGGACCGCACGCCCCGCAGTTCCGGGTCGTCGAGCTGGCCCGGAGCCGCGGGTCCTGCCCCGCCGGGACGGCCCTGTACGTCGGGGTGGGCGGCGGGCCGGCGGGCGTGGGATGCGCCCGCCGGCTCTGACACCCGATCAGAAGGGCAGCCGCCCGGCGGCCTCGGTGCTCCGGTCGAGCTTCGCGTCGTACGCCGCCAGGGGCCTGGCCGACCCGGGGTCGGCGCGTACGGCCGCGGGGGCGACCCCGGCCCACTCCAGCACCTCGGCGGTGGCCTTCGCGCGGTCGGCCTCGCCGAGCGCGCCGATGACCGCACCGTGGTTCGCGCCGGGCGCCCACATCACGTACGAGTCGTGCGCGCCGCGCGAGAGGCGGAAGGGCTCCGCTCCCCACGGGTCGTTGGCCCCGTACACGAAGAGCATGCGCTCCGCGTGGTGGCGCACCCAGGAGTCGACGTCGTGCATCGCGCGGGGCTGGAAGCGCATCGGGATGGAGCGCGGCACGTAGGAGCGCGGCTGGTAGATCCCGGGGTAGCGCAGCAGCCCCTTCAGGTGCGGGGTGTCGAACGTCGGGGCGCCGAGCTGGGTGCCTGCCTGGTAGTAGTACGGCGTGTAGTACTCCAGGCCCTGGTCGGTGTAGAAGTCGAAACCGGAGACGGAGTCGACGAAGGAGTAGATGGCGTCCGTGGTGGCGGTCGCCGCGGGCACGTCCGCGCACTCCGCCTGCTGGTGGTACTGCCAGAAGGCCCACACCAGGTCGAGCACCACGTTCTCGTACGCCTTGTCGGCGCTGCCGACGGTGGTGAAGGTCAGGCCGTTGTCGGCGGCGTACTTCTGGTAGCGGGCGACGATCTCGCCCCGGCGGACCAGCGCCTCGCGCTGCACGGCGTTCAGCCGCGCCCGGCAGTCGGCGGTGCCGACGGTGCGGAAGAAGCGGGTGTAGGCGGAGTCCTCGTCGTTCACCACGTCGTTGGGGGCGACGTAGGCGACCGTGCCGGCCATGTCGTGCGGATAGAAGCGGCGGTAGTACGTGGCCGTCATGCCGCCCTTGCTGGCGCCGGTGGCGAGCCAGTTCTCGGCGTAGATCCGGCTCAGCGCCCGGTAGATGCGGTGCTGGTCGCCGGCGGCCTGCCAGATGTCGAGATTGGACCAGTCGGCGGGGGCGGGACGGGACGGGGTGAAGAAGCGGTACTCCATGGAGACCTGGTTGCCGTCGACGATCTGCGTCGGCTCACGGCGGGAGGGGGTCGTGGAGAGGCCGTAGCCGGAGGTGTAGAAGACGGTGGGCCGGTCGGTCCCCTTGTGCAGCACGGTGATCCGCTGCTGGAACGTCCCCTTGGACGGGTGCCGGTGGTCCACCGGCTGCGTGTAGTTCAGGACGAAGAAGCGGTAGCCGGTGACCGGCTTCTCCTCGATCAGGCTCATCCCGGGTATCGCCAGGATGCGGTCCTTGATGTCCGGCTCGTCAGCGGTCGCGGTGGCGACTCCACCGCCGGCGGTGCCTATGAGCAACACCAGCGCCAGCAGCCATCTGAGCGCGTTGCGCATGCCCCCTCCTTTGGGGTTCGACGGGCGTCGCCCGCGAACCTATGAGGAGGAAGTGACCCGCCGCCAGGGGGCGTTGGGCAAAGACCCGCGGCCCGGACCACCGGGTCCGGGCCGCGGAGGCGGCAGGGGCGGCCGCCCGCCCATCACCCGCGTGAACAACCCTGCGGGTCAATACACCTAGGCGACGGCCTCGCTGCTCTCGTCCTCGCCGACGAAGGTGCGCCACAGCACGGCGTACCGGCCGTCGGCGGCGAGGAGTTGCTCGTGCGTGCCGTCCTCGACGATTCGGCCGTGGTCGAGGACGACGACCCGGTCGGCGCGCGCGGCGGTGGTCAGCCGGTGGGCGACGACCAGGGTGGTGCGGCGTACGGCGAGGCGGTCGGCGGCCTGGTTGACCAGCGCCTCGGTGGCCAGGTCCAGGGCGGCCGTCGCCTCGTCGAGCAGCAGGACGTCCGGGTCGACCAGCTCGGCGCGGGCCAGGGCGATCAACTGGCGTTGTCCGGCGGAGAGGTTGCGGCCGCGCTCGGAGACGGAGTGCAGGTAGCCGCCGTCCAGCGTGGCGATCATGTCGTGGGCGCCGACCGCGCGCGCCGCGGCCTCCACCTCGGCGTCGGTCGCGTCCATCCGCCCGTAGGCGATGGCGTCGCGGACCGTCCCCTCGAAGAGGTACGCCTCCTGCGGGACGACGCCGAGCCGCTGGCGGTAGCCGGTCAGGTCGAGCTCGCGGATGTCCTGGCCGTCGACGAGGACGGCGCCCGAGGTCGGGTCGTAGAACCGGGCGACCATCTTGACCAGGGTCGACTTGCCCGCGCCCGTCTCGCCGACGAACGCCACCGTCTGGCCGGCGGGGATCCGCAGGTCGATCCCGGACAGCGCCTCGGCGCCCTCCTCGGTGTAGCGGAAGTGCACGTCGCGGAAGGCGATCTCGCCGCGCAGCCGGCCGACGCCGCGCGGGGACTCGGCGGGCGGGGTGGCGGTCGGTGTGCGCAGCAGCTCGCGGATGCGGCCCAGGGACACCGACGCCTGCTGGTAGCCGTCGAAGACCTGGGAGAGCTGCTGGACGGGTGAGAAGAACAGGTCGATGTAGAGCAGGTACGCCACCAGTGCGCCGGCGGTGAGCGTGCCCGCGCCGATCCGGTGGGCGCCGACGATCAGTACGAGGGCGGCGGCGACGCTGGACAGCAGCTGCACGAAGGGGAAGTAGACCGAGATCAGCCACTGGCCGCGCACGCGCGCCTGCCGGTAGGCGTCGCTGCGGTCGGCGAAGCGCTCGGCGCCGCCGCGCTCGCCGCGGAAGGCCTGCACGACGCGGAGCCCCGCGACGTGCTCCTGCAGATCGGCGTTGACGACGCTGACCCGTTCCCGGGCCAGCTCGTAGGCCTTGACGGACTTGCGTCGGAAGACCCAGGTGGCGACGAAGAGCACCGGCAGGGTGGCGAAGACGATCAGCGCCAGCTGGACGTCGATCACCAGCAGCGCGACCAGGATGCCGAGGAAGGTGAGCACGCTGACCAGCGCGGTGACCAGACCGGTCTGCAGGAACGTCGACAGTGCGTCGACGTCGGTCGTCATCCGGGTCATGATGCGGCCGCTCAGCTCGCGCTCGTAGTAGTCGAGACCGAGCCGGTGCAGGTGGGAGAAGATCTTCACGCGGAGCATGTAGAGCACCCGCTCGCCGGTACGGCCGGTCAGGCGCGTGGAGCCCCACTGCGCGACCCACTGCGCGCCGACGACGACGAGGCCCAGCAGCGCGGCGGCCCAGACGGCGCCGAGCGCCGCCTGCCGGACGCCGGAGTCGATGCCGTGCCGGATCAGGACCGGCAGCAGCAGCCCGGCCAGCGCGTCCACGGCGACGAACACCAGGCTGAGCAGCAGGGGGCCGCGGAAGCCGCGCAGCAGACTGCGCAGGCCGAAGTCCTTCTCGACGGAGGACGCCGCGTCCTCGTCGACGTCCGGGGTGTCCAGGGCCGGGGGCAGCGCCGACACCTGCGCCAGCAGCTCGGGGGTGGCCGGCATGCCGGCCATGGCCGAGGCCATGCCGCCCGGGCCGCCGCGCGCGGCGGCCGCTGAGGGTGTGGCCTGTGCCCGACCGGTGTTCTCGTCGCGGTGCCGGCGGTCCTGCGGCCACAGGGCCGCGGTCACGCCCCCGGCCGCGGGCGCCGGGGCGGCGGTGGGGGCCGCGGAGGCCGCGACCGCGCCGTCGCCCGGCCACTCGGTGAGGGGCAGGACCTCGCCCGCGGGATCGTGCGTGACGACGTCCGAGCCGAGCTCGTCGGGGTCGGTGAGCAGCCGCCGGTACAGCGGGCAGCGGGCCTCCAGCTCCTCGTGGGTGCCCACGTCGACCAGCCGGCCGGCCTCCAGGACGGCGATCCGGTCGGCGAGGGCGAGGGTGGAGTGCCGGTGGGCGATGAGCAGGGTCGTGCGGCCCGCCATCACCTCGCGGAGCGCGTCGTGGATCTCGGCCTCGACGCGGGCGTCGACGGCGGAGGTCGCGTCGTCGAGGACGAGCAGCCGCGGGTCGGTGAGGATGGCGCGGGCCAGGGCGACGCGCTGGCGCTGGCCGCCGGAGAGGGTCAGCCCCTGCTCGCCGACGACGGTGTCGTACCCCTCGGGCAGGGCGCTGATGAACTCGTCCGCCTGGGCGTGCCGGGTCGCGGTGAGGATCTGCTCGTCGGTGGCGTCGGGGTGGCCGTAGGCGATGTTGGCGCGGATGGTGTCGGAGAACAGGAAGCTGTCCTCCGGCACGAGCCCTATGGCGTCGCGCAGGGAGTCGAAGGTGAGCTCGCGCACGTCGCGGCCGCCGACGCGGACGGCGCCGCCGGTCACGTCGTAGAAGCGCGGCAGCAGCAGCGAGACGGTCGACTTGCCGCTGCCGGAGGCACCGACGACGGCGACGGTCTCGCCCGGCTCGACGGTGAGCGAGAAGTCGTCCAGCACGGGGCGGGTGCGGTCGTAGCCAAAGCTGACGTGGTCGAACTCGACGGTGGCCGCGGCCTCGCGGGGCAGCTGCCCGGTGCCCTCCTCCAGGCTGGGCCGGGTGTCGATCAGCTCGGTGACGCGCTCGACGCCGGCCCGGGCCTGCTGGCCGACGGTCAGCATCATGGTGAGCATGCGCACCGGGCCGGTCAGCTGCGCGAGGTAGGTCGAGAACGCGACGAAGGTGCCCAGGGTGATCTGGCCCCGTACGGCCATCCAGCCGCCGAGCGCCAGCATGCCGACCTGCCCGAGCGAGGGCACGGCCTGCAGGGCGGGGCTGTAGCGCGCGTTGAGCCTGATGGTGCGCAGGCGCCCGGCGAAGAGCCGCTCGCTGACCGAGCGCAGCTTGGACATCTCCTGCTGCTCCTGGCCGAAGCCCTTCACGACGCGGACACCGGTCACCGAGCCGTCCACGATCCCGGCGACGGCGGCGGCCTGACCCTGCGCGTACCACGTGGCGGGGAAGAGCCGCTTGCGGCTGCGGTCGGCGAGGAACCACAGGGCGGGCGCGACGGCGAGGGCGATCACGGTCAGCAGCGGCGAGAGCACGAACATCACGACGATCGACAGGACGAACAGCAGGACGTTGCCGATCATCATGGGCGCCATGAAGAGCAGGCCCTGGATGAGCTGCAGGTCACTGGTGGCGCGGCCGACGACCTGACCGGTGTTGAGCTCGTCCTGGCGCGCGCCGTCCAGCCGGGTGAGCGAGTGGAACATGTCCGTGCGCAGGTCGTGCTGCACGTCGAGGGCGAGCCTGCCGCCGTAGAAGCGCCGCAGGAAGGTCATCAGGTAGACCACGATCGCGGCGGCGATCAGCACGCCCGCCCAGGGGGCGAGCGGCTTGTCGTGCTTGACGATGACGTCGTCGATGATCAGCTTGGGGACGAGCGGCACGAGGGCCATCACGGCCATGCCGGCGAGCGAGGAACCGAGCGCGAGGCCCACGTTCCACCGGTAGCGCCAGCAGTAGCGCATCAGCCGCCGGAGCCAGCCCTCGGCCGCCACGGCCTGCCCGGCCTTCGCTTGGTCGTCCTTCGCCGCCACCCGGTGTCCTTCCGTCCCGTCCTTCTCGCCGGAGGATCACAACGCCCTGGAGTGCGGATTTCATCCTCCTGCAACAAAACTACGGCGAAGGTCCGACAGTGCTCGGGCGGAGGTCCTGGGACAAAGGCCACCGAAACGTTTCTCCCGCGGCCGGGCCCGGGTTCCCGGCCCCCGGTCACCCGAGGTGGGTCGGCGCGAACATCCGCAGGCGCGCGGGGAGCACGACCACGGAGGGGCCGGGCGCCGCGAGGGCGTCCGCGAGGTCGTCGCGCAGCCGCTCGGGGCTGGTGCGGACCGCCGGGACTCCGAAGGAGGCGGCGAGGGCGGCGAAGTCCGGCCGGGCCAGCTCGGTCCCGGTGGCCTCGCCGAACGCGTCCGTCATGTACTCGCGCAGGATGCCGTAGCCGCCGTCGTCGACGATCAGCCAGGTCACGGGCAGGCCGTACTGCCGGGCCGTGGCGAGCTCCGCGATCGAGTACATCGCGCCGCCGTCGCCGGAGACGGCCAGCACGGGCCGGGTGCGGTCCGCGGCGGCCGCGCCGAGCGCGGCGGGGAAGCCGTAGCCGAGGCCGCCGGCGCCCTGGGCGGAGTGCATCGGCCCGGGCCACGCCGACCAGGCCCAGTAGGCGAGGATCGTCATGTCCCAGAAGCTGGGGGCGTCCTCGGGGAGTGCGTCCCGCACGGCAGCGAGGACCTGCCGTTCCAGGCCGAGGTCCTGGCCGTCGATCCGTTTCCGGACCCGCTCCAGCAGGGCCGCCACCGCTTGGGGCGCCGCCGCGTCGCGGCGCTCGTCGACGGCCGCGGCGAGCGCGCCGAGGGCGAGCCGGGCGTCGGCGTGGATGCCGAGCGCCGGGTGGTTGGACTCCAGCTTGCCGAGGTCGGCCTCGATCTGGATCACCCGGCCGCGCGGGCGGAAGGTGTGGTAGTTCGAGGAGAGCTCGCCCAGTCCGGAGCCGACCACCAGAAGGACGTCGGCCTCCTCCAGGAAGTCGGTGGTGTGCCGGTCCTCCAGCCAGCTGCGCAGCGACAGCGGGTGTTCCCAGGGGAAGGCGCCCTTGCCGCCGAAGGTGCAGGCGACCGGGGAGTCGAGCCGTTCGGCGAGGGCGCGCAGCTCCGCCCCGGCCCCCGCGCGCACGACCCCGCCGCCGGCCAGCACGACCGGCCGCTCGGCGCGGGACAGCAGGGCCGCGGCCTCGGCGACCAGCTCGGCGCGCGGGTGCAGCGGCCGGGGCTCGGCCGCCAGCTCCCCGACCGGCGGGACGGAGACGGGGGCGAGCAGTACGTCCTGCGGGATCTCCACCCAGACCGGCCCGTACGGCGCGGTCAGGGCCGACTCCCAGGCGGCGGCGAGGGCCGAGGGGATCTGGGAGGCGGTGCGGACGGTGTGCACCGACTTGACGATGTCGCGGAACGACGCCTTCTGGTCGACGAGTTCGTGCAGGTAGCCGTGGCGGCCGCCGCCGAGGCCCGCCACCGGCACCTGGCTGCCGATCGCGACGACCGGCGCCGACGCGGCGGCCGACTCCTGCAGCGCGGCGAGCGTCATCAGTGCGCCGGGGCCGGTGGAGACCAGCAGCGGCGCCGCGCCGCCCGTGACCCGGGCGTACGCGTCCGCGGCGAAGCCCGCGTTGTTCTCCACGCGCAGCCCCACGTACTCCAGCTTCGAGCGCCGCAGCGCGTCGAAGGCGCCCAGCGCGTGCTGCCCGGGCAGCCCGAAGACGGTCGTCGCGCCGAGCGCCGCCAGGGATTCGACGACCAGGTCTCCGCCGTTCCGCTCGCTCACGCGCGGCCCGCCGCGATCTGCCGCGTCATGATCGTGGTCAGCTCGTACGCGGTGTGGGAGGCCGCGACGCTGGTGATCTCGGCGTGGTCGTAGGCGGGGGCGACCTCGACGACGTCGGCGGAGACCAGGTTGCAGGAGGCCAGGCCGCGCAGGATCTCCAGCAGCTCGCGGGAGGTGATGCCGCCGGCCTCGGGGGTGCCGGTGCCGGGGGCGTGGGCCGGGTCGAGGACGTCGATGTCGATGGAGATGTACAGCGGGCGGTCGCCGATGCGCTCGCGCAGCTGCTGGGCGACCTCGTCGGCGCCGCGCCGGTAGACGTCGGCGGAGGTGACGATGCCGAAGCCCATCTTCTCGTCGTCGGTGAGGTCCTGCTTGCCGTACAGCGGTCCGCGGGTGCCGACGTGGGAGAGCGCGGAGGTGTCGAGGACGCCCTCCTCGACGGCCCGGCGGAACGGGGTGCCGTGGGTGTACTCGGCCCCGAAGTAGGTGTCCCAGGTGTCGAGGTGGGCGTCGAAGTGCAGCAGGGCGACGGGGCCGTGCTTGCGGGCCATGGCGCGCAGCAGGGGCAGCGAGATGGTGTGGTCGCCGCCGAGGGTCATCAGGCGGGCGCCGGTGTCGAGCAGGTCGTCGGCGGCGGCCTGGATGGTCTCGACGGCCTCATGGATGTCGAACGGGTTGGCCGCGATGTCGCCGGCGTCGGCGACCTGCGCGAGCGCGAAGGGCGAGGCGTCCTGCGCCGGGTTGTACGGGCGCAGCAGACGGGAGGCCTCGCGGATCGCGTTGCCGCCGAAGCGGGCGCCGGGGCGGTAGGAGACGCCGGCGTCGAAGGGCACGCCGACCACGGCGACGTCGGTGGTGCCGACCTCGTCCAGGCGCGGGAGCCGCGCGAACGTGGCGGGACCCGCATACCGCGGGGTGCGGGAGGAGTCGACGGGGCCGCGCGGCTCGGTGCTGCTCATGAGTAACTGCCTTCTTTCGTACGCTTCGTTGCGTTCTGCTCGCTTTGTGACTTTATCCGACCGGAACGGTCCCCTCGGCGGCCGGGACGGGCGTGCGCCCGGCCAGCCGCTCCCGCCAGGCCGCCAGCACGGCGGCGTCGGTCGGCTTGGTGGCGAGGCTCACCGCGACGTACGCGACGAGGGAGGCCAGCAGCCCGTAGTAGACGGGCTCGTTGGCGAGGATGCCCTTCCAGGCCATCAGGCCCACGACGGCCAGACCGCCGACGGCCACCGAGGTGAGGGCGCCCGCCGCGGTGCCGCGCTTCCACAGCAGACCGCCGAGGATCGGCACCAGCAGTCCGCCGACGAGCAGGTTGTACGCCACGGTCAGCGCCTCGACGACGTTGTTCAGCGCGATGGCGGTGACGATCACGACCACGCCCATGATCAGGATGAAGGCGCGGTTGCCCGAGACCTCGTCGTGCGCGTCCTCTTCGCCGTCCCGGCCGCGGGAGACCACGCCGCGCAGGCGCGACCAGATGTCGTTGTTCGCCACGGTGGCGCAGGCGATCAGGGCGCCGGAGGAGGTGGACATCACCGCGGAGAGCGCGGCGGCCAGCACCAGGCCGCGCACGCCCACCGGCAGCGCGTCCTTGACGATGGTGGCGAAGGCGTCGTCGGCCGCGGCCAGATCGGGGTACAGCACCTTGGCGGCGGTGCCGATGACGGCGCCGGCGACGGCGTACACCAGGCAGTAGACGCCGGCCACGGTGCCGCCGAGTTTGGCGACCCTGTCGCTGCGGGCGGTGAACACCCGCTGCCAGATGTCCTGGCCGATGAGCATGCCGAAGGTGTAGATCAGCACATAGGTGAAGATCGTCTGCCCGCCGATGCCCAGGGGCGCGAAGTACTCGGT
The DNA here is from genome assembly GCF_042742985.1 of Streptomyces sp. NPDC058864. Taxonomy (NCBI): domain Bacteria; kingdom Bacillati; phylum Actinomycetota; class Actinomycetes; order Kitasatosporales; family Streptomycetaceae; genus Streptomyces; species Streptomyces sp. NPDC058864. The sequence goes on from NZ_JBHYMQ010000002.1 coordinate 274,175, forward strand.
CGGCAGCTGCGCCTTCATCTGCGCGAAGCCGCCCGCCTTGACCACCGCGATCGGCAGCAGCAGGACCAGCACACCGAGCGTCTTGACCACGAACTGCACCATGTCGGTGAGCGTGATCGACCACATGCCGCCCAGCGTGGAGTACGCCACCACGACGGCGCCGCCCAGGATGATCGCCAGGGTGCGGTCCAGGCCGAACAGGACGTCGAAGATCGTCGCGTAGGCGATGGTCGAGGTGACCGCGAGCATCAACGTGTACGCCCACATGACGACGCCGGAGATGACTCCGGCCGAGCCGCCGTAGCGCAGGTCGAGCATCTCGGAGACGGTGTAGACCCTCAGGCGGGCGATGCGGGCCGAGAAGAAAACGCTCAGCGCCAGCAGGCCGAGTCCGATGGTGAAGACCATCCAGGCTCCGGACAGCCCGTACTGGTAGCCGAGGCCCACGCCGCCGATGGTGGAGGCCCCGCCGAGGACGATCGCGGCCATGGTGCCGGAGTACATCGACGGGCCCAGCCGGCGGCCTGCGACCAGGAACTCGCTCTTGGACCTGGCGCGGCGCATGCCCCACCAGCCCACGGCGAGCATGCCGGCCAGATAGCCGATGATCACGGCGTAGTCGACGGCCATGAACCCTCCTCCATCGGTAGCGCGGGCGGAGCCGCTGGCTTCCTCTGCGGTGACGATAGGTGGCCGGGGAGAGGCGCTGAAGTGTACGTTTCCTCCACTCCGACCGGTCAGCATGGAGGAAACGCACATGACTCCCCCGCGTCAGGGCCTGGCGCCGCCCACCCCGCCGATCCCGCTCGCGACCCTGCTCGCCCTCCCCGACCTGGGGCTGCGTCAGGTCGCGGGGCCGTCCGCGGCCGAGCGGGACGTCCGCGTCCAGTGGGTGCACACCAGCGAGATGGAGGACCCCTTTCCCTACCTCCTCGGCGGGGAGCTGCTGCTGACCGCGGGGGTGCACTTCGCCTCGGCCGAGGGCGCCGACGCCTACCTGGACCGCTACGTGGCCCGCACGGTCGAGGCGGGGGCGGCGGCGCTCGGCTTCGGCCTCGCCCCGGTGCACGACGAGACCCCGGCGGCACTGCTGGCCGCCTGCGACCGCCACGGCCTGCCGCTGGTGGAGGTGCCGCCGCAAACGCCCTTCACCGCCGTCGCACGGGCGGTCTGGCAGGCCATGAACGAGGCCCGGGTCCGTGAGCTGCGGCACGTCACCGAGGCGCAGCAGGCCCTCGCCGCGGCCGCCGCGCGCCCCGATCCCGTCCCTTCGGTGCTGCGCAGGCTGGCGGGCCGGCTGGGCGCGTGGGCCGCGCTGATCGCCCCGGACGGCTCCGAGGTGTACGCGGCGGGCACCGCCCCGGACCCGCAGGCCCGTACGGCAGCGGTCCGGCTCGCCCGGGTGGTCCGCCCGGCGCCGGACGCGCACGCGCCGTCGTCGGCGACCGACACCCATGCCGGGACGCGCCTGTCGGCGTACGCCCTCGCCGGCGGCGCACCAAGCGAGCGGCCGGCGCTCGTCCTGGCCACCGGCCGCCCCGATCCGGGCGACCACGCGGTCGCCAACGTCGCCGCCGTGCTGCTCTCGCTGCTCACCGGGCCGCACCTGGGGAGCGCGGAGGCGGGCCGGTCCGCGGCGCTGGTACGGATGCTGCTGGGCGCCACGCCCGAGGAGGCGGCCCCCCTGCTGGGACCGCAATCACGGTGGGCCGTCGTGCACGCCCGCAGGCGCGGCGGCACGGCCGGACCGCCGGCGGCGGCCGCCCTCGGCACGGCGCTGGGCACCGCGCTCATCGAGCCGGGGGACACGGTCGTACGTCTGCTGCTGCCGGCCGGCCGCGAGGTCACCGCCCAGCCGGGGTGGACCCTCGGGGTGAGCGGCCCGGTGGCGGTGGCCGCCCTCGTCACCGGCGACGGTCAGGCCGCGGGCGCGCTGCGCCGGGCGGTCGCCACCCGGGTGCCGCTGGTGGTCCACCGCGCAGCCGGTCCCGGCATGTCCGGACTGATCGCCCCGGACGACGCCCGGGGCAGGGCGCGGGAACTGCTGGCTCCGGTGGCGGACTCGCCCGCCCTGGTGGAGACGCTGCGCACCTGGATCGGCCTGCACGGCAGCTGGGACCGTACGGCCGTCGCCCTGGAGGTGCACCGCAACACCGTGCGCCAGCGCGTCGGACGGGCCGCGACCCTGCTGGAGGCGGACCTGGACGACCCGGACGTACGCATGGAGCTGTGGTTCGCGTTGCGCTGGCTGTGAAGCCGTCCACCCCGCCGCACCGGGCTTCCTGACGCCCCGGCAGGAGGTAACGGACCGGCGTCGATCGGCGGCCGCCCGCACGCACGTCCGACAGCAGGCGACAATGGGGGTCATGCTGCCCCATGTCACCGTGCCGTCCCGCAAGGCCCTCGCCGACCACCTCGTACGCACGCGCATCGCGGGCGACGTCGCCACTCCCCGCGAGAACAACCGCTCGCACTACCGCAGACTCGCCGAGGGCGACCGCCACTACTGGTTCGGCCTGGAGTTCGGCGACCGCTGGACGGACGAGGAGGCGGTGCTGGCGGTCATGGCCGAGCGCTGCGGGGTCGTGGCCGACCCCGGCCACGTCCAGGGGCAGGACACCATCGACCCCGAGCTGACGATCAGCGCGCTGGACCGCGCCGCACGAATGCTCGGCAAGGCCGTGGAGGGCGGACAGCGGGTGCTGTTCGCCACCGGACACCCCGGCGGTCTGCTGGACGTCCACCGCACCCTGGCCGCGGCCGTACGGGCCGCCGGGGCCGAGGTCGTCGCGATCCCCGGCGGGCTGTCCGCCGACGAGGGCGGCGTCTTCCAGTTCTGCGACGTGGCCATGCTGGAGCGCGGCGCCACGCTGTGGCACACCCACTCCCCCCGCCCGATGGCCGCGGTCCTGGACGCCATGGCCGCGCAGGGGCGGCCGATGCCCGACCTGGTCGTCGCCGACCACGGCTGGGCCGGGTGCGCCGGGCAGCGCGGCATCGACGCGATCGGCTTCGCCGACTGCAACGACCCGGCGCTCTTCCTCGCGGAGGCGGAGGGCACGGTCTCGGTGACCGTCCCGCTCGACGACCACGTCACCGACCCGCGCCACTACGACCCGATGACCGCCTACCTGCTGGACGCGGCGGGCCTGACCGGCTCCGCGTGACAGGAGGGCCACGCCCCCGAAGAGGCGTGGCCCGCCGTTTCCCGACGGGCCCCGGAACGCCGACCTTCCGGCGTCCCGGGGCCCGATGCCGTCAGGCCGGGACCTTCGCCCCGCCCTTGGTCCGCGACATGGGAACCCCCGTTCCCCGTGCTTCCCCCGTGGGCCCCGTTCCCCCGTAGGCCCCGGTTTCCCCCGTCGACCGACGCGGCACGGCCGCCCGGGCATGCGGCCCGGCGGTGTGCTCGTTACGATCGCCGTCGATTCTGCCGGGCCGGCGCCGCCGGGAGATCAACCCCGGGGCGGACATCGCGGTCCACCCCCGGGTGGAGTGGCAGGCCGTCCGGAGAAAGGCGCGGGAGCGTGGTACGGGTCGTAATCGTCGACGACGAGACGCTGGTGAGGACCGCCCTGCGGCGCATCCTGGAGTCCGCCGGAGACATCAGGGTGGTCGCGGACTGCGACAGCCGCGCGGCACTGGCCGCCGTCCGCGGGCACGCGCCCGACCTGGTACTCCTGGACACGGTGATGCCCGACCCCGACGGCCTGACCGTGCTGCGCGCCGTACGGGCGCTGCCCGATCCGCCGGCCGTCGCGATGCTCACCGGATTCGACACCAGCGCCCACATCACCGCCGCCATGCGCGCGGGCGCGACGGGTTTCCTGCTCAAGGACACGGCGGTCGCCACCCTCATCGACGCCGTCCGGGTGCTCGCCTCCGGCGGGACGGTCTTCACTCCCACCGTCAGCCGCGCCGTGGTCGACGGCTACCTGGGCACGGCCGACGCCCGGGGGACGGACGCGGCCGGGGCGGCCCTGGACCGGCTGACCGGGCGTGAGCGGGAGGTGCTGCTGCTGGTCGCCGGGGGCCTGTCGAACCTGGAGATCGCCGAGCGGCTGCACATCACGGTGGCCACGGTGAAGGACCATGTGCGCGCGCTGCTGCGCAAGCTCGACGCTCCGAACCGGGTGTCGCTTGCGATCACGGCGCACCGGGCCGGGCTCTCGCCGGGAAGCGCCGCGTGAGGCTCCCCCGGGCCGCCGTCGACGGGTGCCTGGTCGCCGTCGCCACGGCCGAGGCCTGGGCCACCCGTTCCCTGGGCGGTCCCTTCGCGCTGACGGCGGCGTACGTGGCGGCCGGCGCCCTCGCGCTGCGCCGGCGGCTGCCGCTGACGGTGCTGCTGGCCACCCTGCCCGCCCTGTCGCTGGGCTACGTGTGGCTGGCCCCCATGGCCGCGCTGTACACGATCGCCGCCGACGGCGGCGCGCTCACCGTGGCGCGCGCCCGGCGGTTGCTGCGGCGCCGGCAGCCGCCTCCGGGCCGGAGGCGGCTCCCGCGGGCTCTGGCCGTGACGTGGGGCAGCGCGGCGGCCGTCGCCTTTGTGTCGTTCTTCCCCTGGCCGTGGATCGGGGAGGTCGACTGGTCCCCCGCGGCAACCCTGCTCGCCGTGCTGCTGTCGGCGCTGCTGGCCGTGGCCCCGACCGCGCTGGGGCTGCTCACCGCGTCGCGCCGTGAACTGGCGGCGCGGCTCGCCGAGCTCGCCGAGAGCCGGGAGCGGGAACGGCGGCTGGCCGCGGAGCGGGCGGTGGTGCGGGAGCGCACGCGGCTCGCGCGGGAGATGCACGACACCGTGGCCCACCACATCAGCCTGATCGCCGTGCAGTCGGGCGCGCTGGAGGCGACCGCCCGCGGCGACGAGGCACGGGCCGCGGCAGGCACCGTACGGCAGCTCAGCCGCGACGCGCTGGACGAGCTGCGGCACATGGTGGGGCTGCTGCGGATGCCGGTGGCGGTGGGCGGCGGCGAGGACGCCGGACCGGGGCTCACGGAGCTGCCCACGCTGCTCGCCGCGGCGGGACCGGAGGTGCACGGCGACCTGCCCGCCACCGGCGGGACCGGGTGCCCGCCACCGGTGCAGCACGCGGCCTACCGCACCGTGCAGGAGGCCCTCACCAACGTGCGCAAGCACGCCCCGGGGGCGCGGACCGAGGTGACGGTGCGGCTCGCCGCCGACGCGCTGCACGTCGCGGTGCGGAACGCGCCGGGCGGCGAGGACCCGCAGGGCCCGGCGCTGCCGTCCGGTGGGCACGGCCTCACCGGGCTGCGCGAGCGCGCCGCCCAGCTCGGCGGCACCCTGGACGCGGGTCCCGAACCGGACGGCGGCTTCTTGGTGCGGGCGACCCTGCCGCTCGACGCCAGGCGGTGACCGTCCACCTGTGACCGTGCCCAACGGACCCGTGCCCCCACGGACTCGTGGACCCGTGGAGCCGTGACCCGGTGGCTCAGTCCCGCGGTACGCGGACCACGCCCTCCTGGATGACGGAGACGGCGAGCCGCCCGTCCTGGGTGTAGATGCGCGCGGTGCCGAGTCCGCGCCCACCGGAGGCGGAGGGACTCTGCTGGTCGTACAGCAGCCATTCGTCGGCGCGGAACGGCCGGTGGAACCACATGGCGTGGTCCAGGCTCGCGCCCACCACGTCGCCGACCGCCCAGCCGCCGCGCCCGTGGGCCAGCAGCACGGAGTCCAGCAGCGTCATGTCCGACACATAGGTGGCGAGGCAGACGTGGAGCAGCGGGTCGTCGGCGAGCTTGCCGTTGGTGCGGAACCACACCTGGGAGCGGGGCTCACGCGGCCCGGCCCCGGCGGCGAGGAACGGTGGGGCGTCGGCGTAGCGCAGGTCGACGGCGGCGCGGGCCTCCAGGAGGCGGTCCACGACCGAGGGGTCGGGGAACCGGTCCCGGTGCGGGAGCAGCAGCTCCTCGCCCGTGGGCAGGGTCTCCGGATCCGGCGCCGGCGGCATCGGCTCCTGGTGCTCCAGCCCGTCCTCGTACGTCTGGAAGGACGCGGACAGGTGGAAGATCGGCTGCCCGTGCTGCACCGCGACCACCCGGCGGGTGGTGAAGGAGCGGCCGTCACGGATGCGGTCGACCTGGTAGACGATCGGCGCGCCCGGGTCCCCCATGCGCAGGAAGTAGGCGTGCAGGGAGTGGGCGTCGCGTCCTTCCGGGACCGTGCGCCCCGCCGCGACCAGCGCCTGTGCGGCGACCTGGCCCCCGAAGACACGGGGGACGACGGCGGGGCGGCTGGCGCCGCGGAAGATGTCCTGCTCGATCCGCTCGAGGTCGAGCAGATCGAGCAGGGACTGCAGTGCGTGGTTGGTCACGTGCGTCTCTCGGGGTCGGCGGACCGTCCGGTCACAGCCCCATCGACTTGGCGATGATCGACTTCATGACCTCGCTGGTGCCGCCGTAGATGCGGTGCACGCGGTTGTCCGCGTACAGACGGGCGATCGGGTACTCCAGCATGTAACCGTAGCCACCATGCAGCTGGAGGCACCGGTCGATGACCTTCGCCGCGGTCTCGGTGCAGAAGAGCTTGGCTCGCGCGGCGTCGGCGGCGGTGAAGTCGCCGTGCTCGTGGGCCTCCAGGCCGCGGTCGACGACGGCCTGCATGGCGTCGACGTCGGAGGCGCACTCGGCGAGCACGAACTTGGTGTTCTGGAACTCGGCGACGCTCTTGCCGAAGACCTTGCGGTCGCGCACGTACTGGGTGGCGAAGCGGACGGCGGCATCGGCCTGGGCGTAGGAGCCGACGGCGATCGCGAGGCGCTCGACCGGCAGGTTGTGCGCCAGGTAGGAGAAGGCCCTGCCCTCCTCGCCGAGCAGGTCCTCGACGGGGACCTTGACGTCGGTGAAGGACAGCTCCGCGGTGTCGGAGGTGCGCAGGCCGATCTTCTCCAGCTTGCGGCCGACGGCGTAGCCCTCGCTCGTGGTGTCGACCACGAGGATCGACAGGCCGCGGCGGCGGTCCTCCGGGGTGGCGGACGAGGTGCGGCAGACGACCAGCACGCGGTCGGCGACCACGCCGCCGGTGATGAAGGTCTTGGCGCCGTTGAGGACGTAGTGGGTGCCGTCCTCGGAGAGCCTGGCGGTGGTGGTCATGCCGGCCAGGTCGGAGCCGGTGCCGGGCTCGGTCATGGCGATGGCGGTCATCATGTCGCCGCTGATGAAGTCCGGCAGCCAGCGCTTCTTCTGCTCGTCACTGGCGAACTCGAGGAGGTAGGGGAGCACCAGGCCGGTGTGCACGCCACTGCTGCCGAAGCTGACGCCGGCGCGGGCGCACTCCTCGGTCACCACGGCGCTGAACTTCCAGCCCGTGATGCCGGCGCCGCCGTACTCCTCGGGCACCTCGATGCCGAAGATGCCCAGCTCGCCCAGGCGCCGGTAGAAGTCGCGGGGCGGATACCCCGCCTCCTCCCACTCGGGGTAGACGGGCACGACCTCGTTGGCGATGAAGTCCCGGATCGTCTCCCGGAAGGCCTCGTGGTCCTCGTTGAATACCGTGCGACGCACTTGGCGCCTCCTCTGCACACCGAGCGATAAGCAAGCGCTCAGTAAGTTACTTCCCGGTTGTGCGCGCTGTCCAGAGCGGCGAAGGCGCCCAGGGCCAGCCGGTGCAGCAGGACGGCGGTAGCCGCGCGGCCGGGCAGCCCCCCGTGCGGGCCGAGGTGCGGGGTGGAGTTGAGCAGGCCGAAGACGGCGTGCACGGCCGCCCGGACCTCCGGCTCGGCGGCCCCGGGGTGCACCTCGCGGACGACCGTGACCCACTGCTCGACGTACTGGCGCTGGAGCTGGCGCACGAGCTTGCGGTCGGAGTCGCGGAGCCGGTCCAGCTCGCGGTCGTGGAGGATGATCAGCGCCCGGTCGTCCAGCGCGAAGTCGATGTGCCCGCGGACCAGGGCGTCCAGCGCGGCGTGCGCGCCTTCGGCCTCGGCGACGCGCATGCGGCCCGCCGAGTGCAGCCGGCCGCTGATCCCGACGAGCAGTTCGGCGAGCATCGCGTCCTTGCCCGCAAAGTGCCGGTACAGCCCCGGGCCGCTGATACCGACGGCCGCCCCTATCTCGTCCACGCCGACCCCGTGGAACCCGCGCTCGGCGAAGAGCCGCGCGGCCTCCCTCAGGATCTGGTCGCGCCTGCCGCTGGCGGCCCTGGCCGCCGTCCTCGTGGGCTCCACACCGCACCTTTCCGCGAGGCGTCCGGTCTGCGGATGCCCCCCGCGATCTCATCGTCCTACCATTCTAGACAGCCGTGTTAACGACCGCTAACGTGGTCGACAACACGTTAACGACCGCTAACTCCTCCGGGGGCCCGTGACATGGAAGCACCCGTCCTCGCCAGCGCCGCGGATCCGGCGAGCGAGGCCTACCGCGCCAACGAGAAGGCGCACGCCGAGCTCTCCGCGCGGCTGCGCGAGAAGCTCGCCGCGGCCGCGCTCGGCGGCGGCGAGAAGGCCCGCGCCCGGCACACCGCGCGCGGCAAGCTGCTCCCCCGTGACCGGGTGGACGGGCTGCTCGACCCCGGATCGCCCTTCCTGGAGCTCGCCCCGCTGGCCGCCGACGGCATGTACGACGGCCAGGCCCCGGCCGCCGGCGTCGTCGCCGGGATCGGCCGGGTCGCCGGCCGCGAGGTCGTCGTCGTCGCCAACGACGCCACCGTCAAGGGCGGCACCTACTACCCGATGACGGTCAAGAAGCACCTGCGCGCCCAGGAGATCGCCCTGGACAACCGGCTGCCGTGCGTCTACCTGGTGGACTCCGGCGGCGCCTTCCTGCCGAAGCAGGACGAGGTCTTCCCCGACCGCGACCACTTCGGGCGGATCTTCTTCAACCAGGCCACCATGTCCGCGCGCGGCATCCCGCAGATCGCCGCCGTCCTCGGCTCCTGCACGGCGGGCGGCGCCTACGTCCCGGCGATGAGCGACGAGGCGGTGATCGTCCGCGGTCAGGGCACGATCTTCCTCGGCGGGCCGCCGCTGGTGAAGGCCGCCACCGGCGAGGTGGTCACGGCCGAGGAGCTCGGCGGCGGCGAGGTGCACTCCCGCACCTCCGGCGTCACCGACCACCTGGCCGAGGACGACTCCCACGCGCTGCGCATCGTGCGGAACATCGTGGCGACCCTGCCCGCCCGCGGCGAACTGCCCTGGACGGTCGGGCCCGTCGAGGAGCCCGCCGTCGACCCGGCCGGGCTCTACGGCGCGGTCCCGGTCGACTCGCGCACCCCCTACGACGTCCGCGAGGTCATCGCCCGTCTCGTCGACGGCAGCCGCTTCGCGGAGTTCAAGTCCGAGTACGGCACGACGCTGGTCACCGGCTTCGCCCGGATCCACGGCCACCCGGTGGGCATCGTCGCCAACAACGGCATCCTCTTCTCCGAATCGGCCCAGAAGGGCGCGCACTTCATCGAGCTGTGCGACCAGCGCGGCATCCCGCTGCTCTTCCTGCAGAACATCTCGGGCTTCATGGTGGGTCGTCAGTACGAGGCGGGCGGCATCGCCAAGCACGGCGCCAAAATGGTGACGGCGGTCGCCACGACCCGGGTGCCCAAGCTGACCGTGGTCATCGGCGGCTCCTACGGCGCGGGCAACTACTCGATGTGCGGCCGCGCCTATTCGCCGCGCTTCCTGTGGATGTGGCCCAACGCCAAGATCTCCGTCATGGGCGGTGAGCAGGCCGCCTCCGTGCTGGCCACCGTCAAACGCGACCAGATCGAGGCGGCCGGTGACAGCTGGGCGGCGGAGGACGAGGAGGGCTTCAAGGCCCCCATCCGCGCCCAGTACGAGGAGCAGGGCAACGCCTACTACGCGACGGCCCGGCTGTGGGACGACGGGGTCATCGACCCGCTGCAGACCCGCCAGGTGCTGGGACTGGCCCTGACCGCCTGCGCCAACGCGCCGGTTCCGCAACGCGATCCGCAGGCGCCGGGCTTCGGCGTCTTCCGGATGTAGGGGGAGCACTCAGATGTCAGCGATGTTCGACACCGTCCTGGTGGCCAACCGCGGCGAGATCGCCGTCCGCGTCATCCGCACCCTGCGGCGGCTCGGGATCCGTTCGGTCGCCGTCTTCAGCGACGCCGACGCGGGCGCCCGGCATGTGCGCGAGGCCGACACCGCCGTGCGCATCGGCCCCGCGGCCGCCTCGGAGAGCTACCTGTCGATCGAGCGGCTGCTGGAGGCGGCCGCCCGTACCGGCGCCCAGGCCGTCCACCCCGGTTACGGGTTCCTCGCCGAGAACGCCGCCTTCGCCCGCGCCTGCGCGGACGCGGGGCTCGCCTTCATCGGGCCGCCCGCCCGGGCCATCGAGCTCATGGGTGACAAGATCCGCGCCAAGGAGACCGTCCGCGAGGCCGGGGTCCCGGTGGTGCCGGGGAGCAGCGGCAGCGGGCTCACCGACGAGCAGCTGACGGCCGCGGCCCTGGAGATCGGCACCCCGGTGCTGCTGAAACCCTCCGCGGGCGGCGGTGGCAAGGGCATGCGCCTGGTGCGCGACACGGCCCTGCTCGCCGAGGAGATCGCGGCCGCCCGCCGGGAGGCGCGCGGCTCCTTCGGGGACGACACCCTGCTGGTGGAACGGTGGATCGACCGTCCCCGGCACATCGAGATCCAGGTGCTGGCCGACGGCCACGGCAACGTGGTGCACCTCGGCGAGCGCGAGTGCTCGCTGCAGCGCCGCCACCAGAAGGTGATCGAGGAGGCCCCCTCGGTCCTGCTGGACGAGGCGACCCGGGCCGCCATGGGTGCCGCCGCCGTGCAGGCCGCGCTGTCCTGCGGCTACGTCGGCGCGGGCACCGTGGAGTTCATCGTCCCCGGCGCCGATCCGTCCGCCTACTGCTTCATGGAGATGAACACCCGCCTCCAGGTCGAGCACCCCGTCACCGAACTGGTCACCGGGCTGGACCTGGTGGAGTGGCAGCTGCGGATCGCCGCGGGCGAGCGGCTCTCCTTCGGGCAGGACGAGGTCGCCCTGACCGGGCACGCCGTCGAGGCCCGGATCTGCGCCGAGGTGCCCTCACGCAACTTCCTGCCGTCGGCGGGCACCGTGCTGGCGCTGGACGAGCCCGCGGGTGAAGGAGTGCGCGTCGACTCCGGGCTCCGCGCGGGCAGCGAGATCGGCACGTCCTACGACCCGATGCTCGCCAAGGTCATCGCGTACGGCCCCGACCGCCCGACGGCACTGCGCCGGCTGCGGGCCGCCCTCGCCGGGACGACCGTGCTGGGCCTGGAGACCAACACCGGCTTCCTGCGCCGCCTCCTGGCCCACCCCGACGTCGTCTCCGGCGAGATGGACACCGGCCTGATCGACCGGGAGCTGGCAGGCCTGGTGCCCTCCGAGGTGCCCGTCGAGGTGTACGCGGCGGCCGCCCTGCTGCGCCACGCGGCCCTGGAACCCGCGGTGGCGGGCGGCGGCTGGCGGGACCCCTTCTCCGTGCCGAGCGGCTGGCGGCTCGGCGGCGAGCCCGCCTGGACCGACCACTGGCTGCGCGTGCCCGGGTCCGAGGCCGTGCGGGTCCGCGTCCGCGGCAGCGCCCCGGAGGCCGAGGTGCGGGTCGAGGGGGCCGCCGCGGTGCGGGCCCGGCTGTTCGCCGGCTCCGGCCGGCGGATCACCGTCGAGTGGGACGGCGTCACGCACGCCTTCGACCACGCCGGCGACTGGCTCGGCAGGGACGGCGACGGCTGGCACCTGCAGCCGTACGACCCGGTGGAGGCCGCGCTGCGCGGCGGCGCCGGCGCGGGCGGGGTGGACACCCTGGCCGCGCCCATGCCGGGCACGGTGACCGTGGTCAAGGTCGCCAAGGGCGACGAGGTCACCGCGGGCCAGAGCCTGCTCGTGGTGGAGGCGATGAAGATGGAGCACGTCATCACCGCCCCGCACGACGGCACCGTCACCGAGATCGACGTGACCCCGGGCAGCACCGTCGCCATGGACCAGGTGCTCGCCGTCGTCACCCCGCACCAGGAGGAGGCCGAGTGACGACCGTCGGGCGAACCCCAGGGCTGCCCATGTCCGTGCCGATGGACGGGCTGCCGGACCGCGTGCGCATCCACGAGGTCGGCGCGCGCGACGGCCTGCAGAACGAGAAGGCCACGGTGCCCACCGAGGTCAAGGCCGAGTTCGTGCACCGCCTGGCCGGCGCCGGGCTGACCACCATCGAGGCCACCAGTTTCGTGCACCCCGACTGGGTGCCCCAGCTCGCCGACGCCGAGCAGCTGATGCCGCTGCTGGGCGACCTGGGCGAAGGGATCCGGCTGCCCGTGCTGGTGCCCAACCGGCGCGGGCTGGAGCGGGCCCTGGCGCTGGGGGTGCGCGAGGTCGCCGTCTTCGGCAGCGCGACCGAGTCCTTCGCCAAGGCCAACCTCAACCGCACGGTCGACGAGTCGCTGGAGATGTTCGCGCCGGTCGTCACCGCCGCCAAGGAGGCGGGGGCGAGGGTGCGCGGCTACCTGTCGATGTGCTTCGGCGACCCCTGGGAGGGCTCCGTGCCCGTCCCGCAGGTCGCCGCGGTCGCCCGCAGGCTCCTCGACCTGGGCTGCGACGAGCTCAGCCTCGGCGACACCATCGGCGTCGCCACCCCCGGCCACGTCGTGGCACTGCTGGACACCCTGACCGGCCTGGACGTGCCCGTCGAGCGGCTCGCCGTCCACTTCCACGACACCTACGGCCAGGCGCTGTCCAACACCCTGACCGCCCTCCGGCACGGCGTGACCGTCGTCGACGCCTCCGCCGGCGGCCTCGGCGGCTGCCCGTACGCCAGGAGCGCCACCGGGAACCTCGCCACCGAGGACCTGGTCTGGATGCTCGACGGCCTCGGCGTCGAGACCGGGGTCGACCTCAGCCGCCTCACCGCCACCAGCGTGTGGATGGCGGAGCAATTGGGCCGACCGAGCCCGTCCCGTACCGTCCGCGCCCTCTCCCACCAGGAGTGACCACAGCCATGACGACCGCCCACCGGCTCCCCGCCGAGTACGAGGAACTCCGCCGCACGGTGGAGGAGTTCGCGCACGACGTCGTCGCGCCGAAGATCGGCGAGTTCTACGAGCACGACGAGTTCCCCTACGAGATCATCCGCGAGATGGGCCGCATGGGCCTGTTCGGCCTACCCTTCCCCGAGGAGTACGGCGGCATGGGCGGCGACTACTTCGCCCTGTGCATCGCCCTGGAGGAACTCGCCCGGGTGGACTCCTCCGTGGCGATCACCCTGGAGGCGGGCGTCTCGCTCGGCGCCATGCCGGTCTTCCGCTTCGGCACCGAGGAGCAGAAGCGCACCTGGCTGCCCCGGCTGACCTCCGGCGAGCAGCTGGGCGCCTTCGGGCTGACCGAGCCCGACTGCGGCTCCGACGCCGGCGGCACCCGCACCACGGCCCGGCTGGACGAGGCGACGAACGAGTGGGTGATCAACGGCACCAAGAGCTTCATCACCAACTCGGGCACCGACATCACCGCCCTGGTCACGGTCACCGCCGTCACGGGCCGCAAGGAGGACGGCCGCCCGGAGATCTCCTCGATCATCGTTCCGTCCGGCGCCCCGGGCTTCACGGTCTCGAAGAAGTACAGCAAGGTCGGCTGGAACGCCTCCGACACCCGGGAGCTGTCCTTCTCCGACTGCCGCGTGCCGGCCGCCAACCTGCTGGGTGAGCAGGGCCGGGGCTACGCCCAGTTCCTGCGCATCCTGGACGAGGGCCGGATCGCCATCGCGGCCCTCGCCACCGGGCTGGCGCAGGGCTGTGTGGACGAGTCCGTCGCCTACGCCAAGGAGCGCACGGCCTTCGGCCGCCCGATCGGCGGCAACCAGGCGATCGCCTTCAAGCTCGCCGACATGGAGATGCGCGCCCACACCGCCCGGCTGGCCTGGCGGGACGCGGCGTCCCGGCTGGTCGCCGGAGAGCCCTTCAAGAAGGAGGCGGCGATGGCCAAGCTGTACTCCTCGGAGATCGCCGTCACCAACGCCCGCGAGGCCACCCAGGTGCACGGCGGCTACGGCTTCATGAACGAGTACCCGGTCGCCCGCATGTGGCGGGACTCCAAGATCCTGGAGATCGGCGAGGGCACCAGCGAGGTGCAGCGCATGCTGATCGCGCGCGAGCTCGGCCTTCCGGCGTAGTTTTCGCCGCCCCCTGCCCGATATCGGGCAGAAATCTTGCGATCAGCCTCCTCCGTCCCTCAGTATCAACCGGTGCTCGAACACCGGACGACCCATGACGACCTCGTCGACCACCTGGTGCGGACCACGCCGCTGCAACGCGGCGAGGTCGCCCGGGTGGTCCTCGACGTCCTGGCGTACTTCGACGAGACAGCCGAGGACTTCGTGCGGCGCCGCCACCGTGAGCTGCAGGCCAGGGGCCTGCAGAACACGGAGATCTTCGAACGGATCACGGCCGAGCTGCCGCACCGGGCGGTCGCACCGCCCGAGTACTCACTGCGGCAGCTGCGCCGCATCGTCTACGGCTGACAGCGAGACCGGGCCGCCTCGTGCGACCGGGAGGGACGGAAACATGTGCGGAATCGTCGGCTACATCGGGAAGCGTGATGTCGCCCCGCTGCTGCTGGAAGGCCTGCAGCGACTGGAGTACCGCGGATACGACTCCGCGGGCATCGTGATCGCCGGCAGGTCCGGCGGGCTCAGGGCCGTCAAGGCCAAGGGCCGGGTCCGTGAGCTGGAGGCACGGGTCCCGAAGCGCTTCGCCGGGACCACCGGCATCGCGCACACCCGCTGGGCCACCCACGGCGCCCCGAGCGACGAGAACGCGCACCCGCACCTCGACACCGAGGGCAAGGTCGCCGTCGTCCACAACGGCATCGTCGACAACGCCTCCGAGCTGCGCGCCAAGCTGGAGGCCGACGGCGTGGTCTTCGCCTCCGAGACCGACACCGAGGTGATCACCCACCTCGTGGCCCGCTCCCAGGCCGAGTCCCTGGAGGAGAAGGTCCGCGAGGCGCTGAAGGTCGTCGAGGGCACCTACGGCATCGCCGTGATGCACGCCGATTTCCCCGACCGGATCGTCGTGGCCCGCAACGGCTCGCCGGTGGTCCTCGGCATCGGCGAGAAGGAGATGTTCGTCGCCTCCGACGTCGCCGCGCTGATCTCCCACACCCGCCAGGTCGTCACCCTCGACGACGGCGAGATGGCCACCCTGAAGGCCGACGACTTCCGTACGTACACGACCTCGGGCACCCGCACCACCGCCACCCCCGAGACCGTGGAGTGGGAGGCCGCCTCCTACGACATGGGCGGTCACGACACGTACATGCACAAGGAGATCTGCGAGCAGCCCGACGCGGTCGACCGCGTGCTGCGCGGCCGGATCGACGACAAGTTCTCCACCGTGCACCTGGGCGGTCTGAACCTCGACGCCCGCGAGGCGCGCGGCATCCGCCGTGTGAAGATCCTCGGCTGCGGGACCTCCTACCACGCCGGTCTGATCGGCGCCTCACTGATCGAGGGCCTGGCCCGGATCCCGGCCGACTCGGAGCCGGCCTCCGAGTTCCGCTACCGCAACCCGGTCGTGGACCCCGACACGCTCTACATCGCCGTCTCGCAGTCCGGGGAGACCTACGACGCGCTGGCGGCGGTGCAGGAGCTCAAGCGCAAGGGCGCCCGCGTCCTCGGCGTGGTGAACGTGGTGGGTTCCGCGATCGCCCGGGAGACCGACGGCGGTGTGTACGTGCACGCCGGCCCGGAGGTCTGCGTCGTCTCCACCAAGTGCTTCACCAACACCGTCGTCGCCTTCGCGCTGCTCGCCCTGCACCTGGGCCGCATCCGCGACCTGTCGGTGGCCGACGGCAAGCGGATCATCGAGGGCCTGCGCGCGCTGCCCGGGCAGATCCAGGAGATCCTCACGCAGGAGGAGGACATCAAGAAGCTGGCGGCCGAATACGCGCAGGCCAAGTCGATGATGTTCATCGGCCGGGTGCGCGGTTACCCGGTCGCGCTGGAGGCCTCGCTGAAGCTGAAGGAGATCTCCTACATCCACGCCGAGGCGTACCCGGCCTCCGAGCTCAAGCACGGCCCGCTGGCCCTGATCGAGCCCGCGATGCCGACGGTCGCGATCGTCCCGGACGACTCGCTGCTGGAGAAGAACCGCGCCGCGATGGAGGAGATCAAGGCCCGCAGCGGCCGGATCCTCGCGGTCGCGCACCAGGAGCAGGAGAAGGCGGACCACACGATCCTCGTCCCGAAGAACGAGGACGAGCTCGACCCGATCCTGATGGGCATCCCGCTGCAGCTGCTGGCGTACCACACGGCGCTGGCACTGGGCCGGGACATCGACAAGCCGCGCAACCTGGCGAAGTCCGTCACCGTCGAGTAGCCGGCCCCGGCACGCACGAGGCCCCGGCACGCACGAGGCCCCCCGCGCCCGAGGGTGCGGGGGGCCTCGCCGCTGCTTCCCCGGGCGTCAGGCCGCGTGCCCGCGGTGCGGCATGGCCAGCCGCCAGCCGTCGGCGAGGGCACGCCGCCCCCACGTGGCGTTGGTGAGCAGTGCCGTCCCGCCGTACCAGGCGACCGCGCCGGCCGCGAGGCCGACCCAGCCGGCCACCTTGCCGAGGCCGCCGTTGGAGGCGAGGGCCGCGACACCGAACAGCGCCATGGACACGGTCAGCAGCCCGAAGACCGCCTGTGCCACGCCGCCCATCTGCCACGCTGCCATCGTGAGGCTGAGCGCCGCCAGCGCCCACAGGAGCATGAACAGCCCGGTGACCTCCTTGCTCGCACCCGCGCCGGTCGCCGCCGACCAGGTCACCCAGAGGGCGCCGAGCAGGGCGAAGGCCGTGCCGGTGAAGCCGTTGCCACCGTAGAACTCCCACATGCCGGCGACGAATTGCGTGACGCCGCCGACGACGAGCGCGAGTCCCGCGGCGTCGGCCGCCGCGGTGTTGTCGAATACGCCCGTGCTGAGCAGCCCAAAGGCGATCAGTGTCAGGCCGAGTGCCAGATATCCCAGAGCCGTGGCGCCGGCTCGTGCGGTGCTTGCCGTGGAGACGTCGTTGTCCACCGCGGGCCCCCTTCGGGTACGAGGGAAGAAACTGCAGGTGAGATACCCTTCACAAGGGCACAAGCAATCCCGCTAAGCCGCCGTTCGCGGCAACGTGCCCGAATCGTTATGGAATGACCACGACAGGCCGCTGAGCGCGCCGGGCGAGCCGCCCGGCGACCGACCCGAAGATCTTGCCGATGATCCCGTGCGTCCCACCGACCACGATGGCATCGGCCTCGTACTCCCGGCCGACCTCCTCGAGTTCGTGGCAGATGTCGCCGCCGCGCTCGACCAGGATCCACGGCACCTCCGACAGGTGGTCGGCGCAGGCGAGTTCCAGGCCGAGCACCTCGGTGCGGTGGTCGGGGACGTCGACGAAGACGGGCGGCTCGCAGCCCGCCCACACCGTCGCCGGGAGCCGGTTGGCGACGTGCACGATGATCAGCGCGGAACCGGACCGGCGTGCCATGCCGATGGCGTAGGAGAGGGCCCGTTCACTCGACACGGAGCCGTCGAAACCGACGACCACGCCGTGCCGGAACGCGGGATCACAGGAAGTGCGCGGCTCGGAGTCCGCCTCCGGCACCGCCGCCGATTCGGCGAGCGGCTTTCCGTCGGCGGGCTCGGGGAGCTCGTAACCGGCCATGATGCGGTTTCTCGGCAAGGTCGGCGCCGGGGGCGCCGAGTGGGCGGACAACAACAGTGCGGGGGCCGCGGGACCGGCCTGATTTCGACCGGTAAGGGGCTGCCCTTCCCGCTGACTCCAGAGTACGGCGACTGGGGGCCCCTGCACAGATGCGCAGGCGCCCTCACAGCGTCCCCCTACCCCGGAGTTTCCAGGAGAATGCCGGAGCGGACGGCCGAGCGCAACGCCCCGCCGCCAATCGGACAAGTCACCCCGCGCCTTACCCTCCGCCGCTGTCCGCCTCCGGCCATATCCGGAATCGTCCTCCTGACCCCACGGGGCGACAGGGGCGCACTCGTTCCCCGGCCACCCAGGGGGCGTACGACGGAGCGCTGACCAGGGGCGCGTACAGGACTTCCCATCATTTTCGGCCAACTTCCCACCGCAGGGCGGGACTTGGGATCATGTCCCACAACCCCCGCCACCACCAGGGTGGAAGCGGAATGAGGGGGCGCGCGGACGTTGTGCGCCGGTCCCCCTCCCGGAAGGCACACTTCACGAGGAGAACGCTTCGTGATCGAATGCTTCACGCCACGTGGTCATGTCGACATACCGGCAGGTGGTGAACTTGCCATTGCGGGTACAGCGGAACCAGTAGATTCGATCTTGAGCGACAACGGCGGGGGACCCGTGCAGGACCGAGAGGACCACACGACCGAGGGGGGCTTGAGCTCCATGACACAGGAGTCCAGGACCGGCACCATGGCGGAGATCCAGTCGGCCGCCGGCATGTCCACCGCACCGTCCGCGTCGACGGGGACGGTGCACGTCCCGCACGTCCCGGGAGCGTCCGGCGCCCCGGTGAGCACCTCCGTTCCGTCGGGCCCGTCCGCCAGCGCCCAGCAGGGCCGCGGGCCACGCAAGTTGTCGGCGCGACGCCGTCAGGAGGTCGTCGCCGTACTGCTGTTCAGCGGCGGGCCCATCTTCGAAAGCTCCATCCCGCTCTCCGTGTTCGGCATCGACCGCCAGGACGCGGGCGTACCGCGCTACCGGCTGCTGGTCTGCGCCGGCGAGGACGGCCCGCTGCGGACCACCGGCGGGCTGGAGTTGTCGGCCCCGTACGGACTCGAGGCGCTGTCACGGGCCGGCACGGTCGTCGTGCCCGCCTGGCGGTCCATCTCGCAGCCGCCGCCCACCGAGGCGCTGGACGCGCTGCGCCGCGCCCACGAGGAGGGCGCCCGCATCATCGGGCTGTGCACCGGCGCCTTCGTGCTCGCCGCCGCCGGACTGCTGGACGGCCGCCCCGCCACCACGCACTGGATGTACGCACCGACCCTCGCCAAGCGCTACCCGTCCGTCCACGTCGACCCGCGCGAGCTGTTCGTCGACGACGGCGACGTCCTGACCAGCGCCGGCACCGCCGCCGGCATCGACCTGTGCCTGCACGTCGTACGGAGCGACCACGGCGGCGAGGCCGCCAACGCGCTCGCCCGCCGGCTGGTCGTACCGCCGCGGCGCGGGGACTGGGGCGGCCAGCCCCGGCACCTGGACCGCTCTTTACCCGAGGAGATCGGCGGCGATCCGCTCGCCGAGGTCGTCGCCTGGGCGCTGGAGCACCTGCACGAGCAGTTCGACGTGGAGACCCTGGCCGCCCGCGCCTACATGAGCCGCCGCACCTTCGACCGCCGCTTCCGCACCCTGACCGGCAGCGCGCCCCTGCAGTGGCTGATCACCCAGCGTGTCCTGCAGGCCCAGCGGCTGCTGGAGACCTCCGACTACTCCGTGGACGAGGTCGCCGCGCGCTGCGGCTTCCGCTCGCCCGTCGCACTGCGCGGTCACTTCCGCCGCCAGCTCGGCTCCTCCCCCGCCTCGTACCGGGCCGCCTACCGGGCCCGGCGCCCGCAGGACGAGCCGGACCCGGCCGCGCCCGGCGCCGCCCGGGAACCGCGCGGCGCCGAAGCGGGCGGCGGTCCGGTCCCGGCCCCCCGCCGCAGTCCCGTGCCCGCCGCGGACCGCGGCAACAGCGGGGTGCTGCAGGTCCAGGGCCAGACCGCTCCCGGCGCCGGCCCGGGGACGCTCAAGACGGACGGCGAACCGCCCTACGCGGCGCGCATCCCGGAGCAGCCCGGCAGCCGTTTCGACCCCCGTGAGCCGCACGGTTCCCGGCGTCCGCGGGGTGACCGGGACGGCCGTGACGGACGCAGTCGCAGCGCAACCATGCCTGCTCCGCGGGATCGCCCCGTAGGGTGAGACGTATGAACGACCGGATGGTGTGGATCGACTGCGAGATGACCGGGCTCTCCCTGGCCCAGGACGCTCTGATCGAGGTGGCGGCGCTCGTCACCGACTCGGAGCTCAACGTGCTCGGCGAGGGGGTGGACATCGTCATCCGTCCGCCGGCCGAGGCCCTGGAGAGCATGCCGGAGATCGTCCGCACGATGCACACCGCCTCCGGCCTGCTCGAGGAGCTCGACGGCGGAGTGACGCTGGAGGAGGCGGAGAAGCTCGTCCTGGACTACGTCCGCCAGTACGTGGCCGAGCCCCGCAAGGCACCGCTGTGCGGGAACTCGGTCTCCACCGACCGCGGCTTCCTCGCCCGCGACATGCCCACCCTCGAGCAGCACCTGCACTACCGCATCGTCGACGTCTCCTCCGTCAAGGAGCTGGCCCGGCGCTGGTACCCGCGCGCCTACTTCGCCAGCCCGGAGAAGAACGGCAACCACCGCGCGCTCGCCGACATCCGGGAGTCCATCGCGGAGCTGCGCTACTACCGCGAGGCGGTCTTCGTGCCGCAGCCGGGACCCGACACCGACACGGCGCGCTCGATCGCCGCGAAGTACGTCCTGCCTGCGGAAACGTCGGACTGAGCGAGCCGCGGAAAACGTGGCAGCGAGCACCCCGCCGGACCCTGTACACTTTTTCTCGGCCGGTGCGGAGCAGTGAAGAGCGCCGGTCGTGGTGGGTGTAGCTCAGCTGGTAGAGCACCTGGTTGTGGTCCAGGATGTCGCGGGTTCGAGTCCCGTCACTCACCCTGATCGACGAGGGGCCGGTCCGTACACACGGACCGGCCCCTCGTCGTTTGTCCGGCGGCCACCGGCTCACCGGTGGCCGCGGCGCCTCAGCCGGCGACCGCCTCGGCGGCGGCGAGCGCCGGCTGCCAGGGGTACTCGGGTCCGGATCCGGCGTCGCCGAACAGCACCGTGACACCGGCGGCGCGCAGGGTGTCCAGCGAGCGCTCGAACTGCGGGTGCTGCATGAGCGCGGCGTTCACGGACGGCATCGCCACCATCGGGACCCGCTTGCCGATGCCCTCGGCGAGGATGCCGGTCACGAACGTCTCCGTGAGGCCCAGCGCCCATCCGTTGATCGTGTTGAAAGTGGCCGGGGCCACCAGGATCACGTCGGCCGGGGGCCACACCTCGGGCAGGCCGGGCAGGGGGTACTCGTGGCGCACCGGGCGACCGGTCAGGGCGGCCAGTCCGTCCAGGCTCGGCTCCAGCCAGCGGGCCGCCGTGGGCGTCAGGCCCAGGCAGACGTCCCAGCCGCGCACCTGGGCGTCCTCGATGACCCGCGCGACGTCGAAGACGGGAGGGGCGGCACCGGCGAAGAGGTAGAGGGTCCGAGTCATGCGGCCCACCCAATCGCGGGAAGTGGATCTTACGCAACCGTATGCGGGACCGGACGTCCGGCGGGCCTCACGGGGCCCAGTGGTACTTGCCCCCGCCGAGCCAGCGCACGGCGTGCGGGTCGTCGAAGTCGACGTGCTCGTGACCGGCTGCGTGGGCGATGCGGACGACGTCGAGCAGGTCATGGGCGATCCCGACGGGTTCCCCGTCGATCTGCACGATGCGGAAGGGCGGGTCACCGGCCTGGACGGGGGACACGACGATGCTCACCCGTCCAGCTTGCGGCACCCGGGCACACCGCGCACCCGAAGTGGCCCCGCGACGCGACGGGTGAATGGCCCTCGGCAGGGCCGGGCCCGCGCTCGTAGCGTGGAGGACATGAGCACCGAGCCCTCCCGCACGGCCCTCGCCCGCCGACTGCGCGCCCTGCACGTGCCGGGCGACCCGCTGGTCCTGCCGAACGTCTGGGACGCCGCCTCGGCCCGTGCCGTGGCCGACGCGGGCTTCCCTGTGGTCGCCACCGGGAGCGCGGCCGTGGCGCCCGCCCTGGGGTACGACGACGGGGAGTGCGCACCCGCGGAGGAGATGCTCGCCGCGGTCGCCCGGATCGCCCGGGCCGTCCCCCTGCCGGTGACGGCCGACATGGAGCGGGGCTACGGGATGGGGCCCGCGGAACTGGCGGAGCGGCTGGCCGCGACCGGTGCCGTGGGCTGCAACCTGGAGGACACCGACCACCGCACGGGGCTGCTGGCCGACGCCGGGGAGCAGGCGGCGTACATCGCCCGGCTGCGCGCCGAGGACCCCGACCTGGTGATCAACGCCCGGACGGACTGCTTCCTGCGCGGCGGCGCAACCGCGGAGCGGCTCGCGGAGGCGGCGGCCCGGGCGCGGGCGTACCTGGAGGCCGGCGCGGACTGCGTGTACCCGATCGGGGCGCTGGACGAGGCGACCGTCGTGGCCGTGGTCGGGGCCGTGGACGGCCGCCCGGTCAACGTGATCTCCCGGCCCGACGGGCCCTCGCCGGCCCGTCTGGCGGAGCTGGGGGTGGCGCGGATCAGCTTCGGCCACCAGCTCCACCGGCTGGTCCAGGGGTACTTCACCGGACTCCTCGCGGCCGTGGCGCGCGGGGACAGCCCCTTCACTGGGAGCTGACGACGCGTCAGCCGTCCGTGCGCGGGGGCGACTCGTCGTTGCCGCGCCGGATCGTGCGCAGCGGACCGCCGGGCCGCCACACCTGCAGGACGAGGTCGGGGTCCTCGACGTAGGTGCGCACGACCTCGGCGATCTCGGCGCGGAAGAGGTGGAAGGGCCCCTCGGGCACCGTCACCTCGCCGGTGAAGCGGGCGATCGCGGCCGGGTCGGCGACCTCGACGGCGCGTCCGGAGATCCGCACGTCCCCGCCGTCCATGGAGGTGTCCGGGCCGGGGTTCACGTGGAGCGCGAAGCGCGGGTCGCGCCGCAGGTCGAGGGCCTTGCGGGAGCCGGGCATCATGCCGAGCCACAGCTCGCCGAACCGGAACTCGGCCTCGATGCCGCTGAGCCTGGGTGAGCCGTCGGCACGGAGGGTGCCGAGGACGTGGTGCTTGTAGCCGCCGAATCGGGTGCGCACGGCCTCGGCGAGGCCGGGCTGCGCTTCCTGGAGGTCTGTCCAGCTGGTCGTCATGCCGCCATGCTCCCCGGCATACCCGACATCCTCTGTCGGCATTGCCGGGGCGGGATCACTCCTCGCCCGGAAGGCGGCGGGCCGGGGCGTCGCCCTGGCCCTGGCGGGCGGCCTGCCAGATCCCGCGGAGGCGGTCCAGCTCGGCCAGTTCGGCGCGCGACCAGGTGCGCCGGCCCGCGACGTACCGCCGTATGGCCTCATTGGCGGCTTCGACGGATCGGCGGTCCAGAACGGTCGGTGGCATGCCTTGATTTTAGGAGAGGGGTGTGACAAAGAGCCCTGGTTGATGCCCTCGTGGGCTCATGTCACACCGTGAGCCTCCTCACGTGACGGGGCTCACTCCCGGTGTCCGTGCCGGACCCCCTGCTCGCGCGCGCCACCCGGCGGGGCAGGTGCCACCGATCCGGGCGGGCGTCCGGTTCCGGGTCCGCGAGCCCGCCCTCCTGCGCCGGAACGGCCCGGGGCCACCCGTCACGCCGACTCGCGGCGCACGAGCTCCGTCGACAGCACGACGTGCCGGCGGGTGGCGGTGCTCGCCGCGATCTCCTCCAGCAGCACCCGAGCCATGGTGCGGCCCATCTCCTCGATCGGCTGCCGCACGCTGGTCAGCGGCGGGTCGGTGTGGCGGGCGATGGCGGAGTCGTCGAAGCCGATCAGGGCCACGTCGTCGGGCACGCGCCGGCCCCTCTCGCGCAGCACCTGCAGTGCGCCACTGGCCATGACGTCCGAGGCGGCGAAGACCGCGTCGACGTCGGGCCGGCGCTCCAGCAGCGCCCGCATCGCGGCGCGGCCGCCCTCCTCGGTGAAGTCACCGGCCGCGACCAGCGCGTTGTCGTGCGCCAGCCCGGCGCCCTCGATCGCCTGCCGGTAGCCGTCCAGGCGACAGCGGGCCACGTACATGTCCAGGGGCCCGGTGATGGTCGCCACGTTGGCGCGTCCACGCCCCAGCAGGTGGGCGACCGCCGAACGGGCGCCGCCGACGTTGTCCGAGTCGACGTACGACACCGACTCCAGGTCGGAGCGGCGGCCGCTCAGCACCGTCGGCATCTCCAGCTGCTCCAGCAGGTCGGGCAGCGGATCGTCCTCGTGCACCGAGACCAGCAGGACGCCGTCGACGCGGTGGGCGCCGAGGTACTGGGCGAAGCGCTGCCGTTCCTTGGGCGTCCGCAGCAGCGTGAGCAGCAGCTGCATGTCGGTGTCGGCGAGCTCCGCGCCCACGCCGCGGATGATGTCGGAGAAGTACGGCTCGGCGAAGAGCCTGGTCTCCGCCTCCGGGATGACCAGCGCGATCGCGTCCGTGCGGTTGCCCGCCAGGGCGCGCGCCGCGCGGTTGGGGACGTAGCCGAGCTCGGCGATGGCGGCCTCGACCGCGGCCTTGGCATGGTCGCTCACCCGAGGTGATCCGTTGATCACCCGGGAGACGGTGCCCCGGCCCACTCCGGCCCGCGCGGCGACCTCCTCGAGCGTCGGCCTGCCGCTGCGCCGTCCGCCGATCACCATTACGGCCTCCCAATCACGAGGTGGTAACTGCGCCAACTTAGAGCGTCTGCTCCCTTGACACCTCATCGGGGAACGGAGACTCTTCAACACATCACCTGTGGGAGCGCTCCCACACTATCGAACACGTACACTTCCCGCACGTACCCGGAGGACCCGAATGCGCACGACAAGGAAGTCGTCCCGGCCACGAGGCCGTACCGCGGCAGTCGCGATAACCGCGGTGGCAGCGCTCGGAGTGAGCCTGCTCGCGGGCTGCTCCAAGGACAGCGACGGCACTGCGAAGGCCGGTGGCTCGGAGGGTGACGGCAAGGGCAAGATCACTCTCACGGTCGGCACTTTCGGTGTCTTCGGCTACAAGCAGGCCGGTCTGTACGAGGAGTACGAGAAGGCGCACCCGAACATCACGATCAAGGAGAACGTGATCGAGCGGAACGACGCCTACTACCCGCAGCTCCTCACCCACCTCGCCGCCGGCAGCGGCCTGAGCGACATCCAGGCCATCGAGGTCGGCAACATCAACGAGATCGTCACCACCCAGGCGGCGAAGTTCGAGGACCTCTCCAAGGCCGAGGGCGTCGAGAAGTCGAACTACCTCGACTGGAAGTGGGCGCAGGCCAGCACCTCCGACGGCAAGACCATCGGCCTCGGCACCGACATCGGCCCGATGGCGATCTGCTACCGCACCGACCTGTTCAAGCAGGCGGGCCTGCCCACCGACCGCGAAGAGGTCGGCAAGCTCTGGGCCGGTGACTGGAGCAAGTACCTGGACGCGGGCAAGACGTACACGAAGAACGCGCCCAAGAACACCACGTTCCTGGACTCGTCCGCCGGTCTCTACCAGGCGATCAGCAACTCGGCCTCCGAGCGCTACTACGACAGCAGCGGCAAGGTCATCTACAAGACCAGCCCCTCCGTCAAGGAGGCCTGGAACCTGGCCATGGAGGCCACCACCGGCAAGATGACCGCCAAGCTGAAGTTGTTCGACAAGGCCTGGGACCAGGGCTTCGCCAACGGCCGCTTCGCGTCGCTCCCCTGCCCGTCGTGGATGCTCGGCTACATCCAGGAGAAGGCCGGCGACGCGGGCAAGGGCAAGTGGGACGTCGCCGCCGCGCCGAAGCCCGCCAACTGGGGCGGTTCCTTCATCGGCGTGCCCTCCGCGGGCAAGAACAAGGCCGAGGCCGTCAAGCTGGCCGCGTGGCTGACCGCGCCCGCGCAGCAGGCCAAGGTCTTCGCCAAGCAGGCGAGCTTCCCGAGCGCCCCGGGCGCCTATGACCTGCCCGAGGTCAAGGACGCCAAGCACGAGTACTTCAGCAACGCGCCGATCGGCCAGATCTTCGCCGACGCCGCCAAGAGCATCCCGACCCTGGTGATCGGTCCGAAGGACCAGCAGATCTACACGGCCATCACCGACGTCGGCATCCTGCAGGTCGAGCAGCAGGGCAAGACCCCTGCTCAGGGCTGGGCGGCTGCCGAGAAGGAAATCGACAACGCACTGGACCAGTGACCCGCATGGCTTCGGAGATCTCCGACATGACCGCAGTGACCGCGCCCCCCTCCGAGGGGGGCGCGGCCCCGCGCGACGGCTCCGGCCGTCCGCGCGACGCACGTGACGAGCGACGCGGCCGCTGGCGCAGCCGCCGCTACCGGTGGGACGTCAAGGCGATGCCGTACGCCTTCGTCTCGCCCTTCTTCCTGTTCTTCGCCGCCTTCGGGCTCTTCCCGCTGATCTACACGGGCTGGTCCTCCTTCTACCGGGTGGAGCTGACCAACCTCGACGCGCGCGAGTTCGTCGGCTTCCACAACTACACCCGTCTGCTGGAGGACGAGTTCTTCTGGAACGCCCTGAAGAACACGTTCACCATCGGTGTGATCTCGACCGTCCCGCAGCTGCTGATCGCGCTGGGCCTGGCCCACCTGCTCAACTACAAGCTGCGCGGCTCGACTTTCTTCCGGGTCGCGATGCTCACCCCGTACGCCACCTCGGTCGCCGCCGCGACGCTGGTCTTCACGCTGATGTTCGGCACCGACTACGGCATGATCAACTGGGTGCTGGAGCACCTCGGGTTCAGCCACCACATCGACTGGCGGGCGGGCACCTGGTCCTCGCAGATCGCCGTGTCGTCCATCGTGATCTGGCGCTGGACCGGTTACAACACCTTGATCTACCTGGCCGCGATGCAGGCCGTGCCGCACGACCTGTACGAGTCCGCCGCATTGGACGGCGCCTCGCGCTGGCAGCAGTTCCGGCACGTGACCATCCCGATGCTGCGGCCGACGATCCTCTTCACGATCGTGGTCTCGACGATCGGTGCCACCCAGCTGTTCGGCGAGCCGTTCCTCTTCGGCG
Organism: Streptomyces sp. NPDC058864; assembly: GCF_042742985.1. Lineage (NCBI taxonomy): Bacteria > Bacillati > Actinomycetota > Actinomycetes > Kitasatosporales > Streptomycetaceae > Streptomyces > Streptomyces sp. NPDC058864. The sequence continues at coordinate 300,909 of NZ_JBHYMQ010000002.1, forward strand.
GCCCCGGCGGCGAGAAGGGCGGCTCCTCGCACCAGTTCCAGACGCTGGGCCTGTACCTGTACGAGCAGGGCTGGACGAACTACCACCTCGGGCGGGCCTCGGCCATCGCCTGGGCGATGTTCCTGCTCCTGCTGCTGATCGCCGCCGTCAACGGGCTGGTCGCCCGCTGGCTGCGCAAGAACCACGAGGGGTGACGACGATGGCCACCATCTCGACCAACCCGGCGGATCAGGCGGCCGGCGCAGCGGACGCGCCCCGCACGCCGAAGCGCCGCACCCCCGGGGCGCCCAAGGCCGGACGGCAGCTGCACGCGGGCCCGTTCACCTACATCGTGCTGATCGTCTTCACGGCGATATCGCTCTTCCCCCTGGTGTGGACCGCGATCGCCGCCTCCCGGACGAACTCGCGGCTGGCGCAGACCCCGCCGCCGTTCTGGTTCGGCTCGAACCTCTTCAGCAACCTGCAGACCGCGTGGACCGAGGCCAACCTCAGCACGGCGCTGCTGAACACGACCATCGTCGCGGGCAGCATCACCCTCGGCACGGTCCTGTTCTCGACGATCGCGGGCTTCGCCTTCGCCAAGCTGCGGTTCAGGATGAAGAACTTCCTGCTGATGCTGACCATCGGCACCATGATGGTGCCGCCGCAGCTGAGCGTGGTGCCGCTGTTCCTGTGGATCGCGGACCTCGACTGGACGAACCACCTCCAGGCGGTCGTCCTGCCGACCTTCGTCAGTGCCTTCGGCGTCTTCTTCATGCGGCAGTACCTCTCCCAGGCCCTGCCCACCGAGATCATCGAGGCCGCCCGCGTCGACGGCGCCAGCAGCCTGCGGATCGTCTGGCACGTGGTCTTCCCGGCCGCCCGGCCCGCGATGGCGGTCCTGGGCATGCTGACCTTCGTCGCGGCCTGGAACGACTTCTTCTGGCCGATCATCGCGCTGACCCAGGAGAACCCGACCGTGCAGGTCGCGCTCACCAGCCTCGGCCGCGGCTACATCCCCGACGAGTCCGTCATCATGGCCGGCGCGCTGCTCGGCACGCTCCCGCTGCTGCTGGTCTTCGTGATCTTCGGCAAGCAGATCGTCGGCGGCATCATGCAGGGCGCGGTCAAGGGCTGACCCCTCCCGCGGCCGCGACCGCGCCCTTCCCCCCTTATCTCTCTTGTTCACTCGTTCCGATGGGAGCGCTCCCGTATGACAGCGTCCGACATCCGTCCCGCAGCGAGCGGCACCGCCGCAGTGAGCGGCCGCCAGTTCCCGCCCGGTTTCCTGTGGGGCGCGGCCACCGCCGCGTACCAGATCGAGGGCGCCGCTGCCGAGGACGGGCGCACCCCGTCGATCTGGGACACCTTCAGCCACACCCCCGGCAAGGTCTTCGAGGGCCACACCGGCGACGTCGCCGCCGACCACTACCACCGGTTCCGTGACGACGTCCGGCTCATGGCCGACCTCGGCCTGAGCGCCTACCGGTTCTCCGTCTCCTGGTCCCGCGTCCAGCCCACCGGCCGCGGGCCAGCGGTCGAGCGCGGCCTGGACTTCTACCGCGCGCTCACCGACGAGCTGCTGGAGCACGGCATCCAGCCGGCCGTCACGCTCTACCACTGGGACCTGCCGCAGGAGCTCGAGGACGCCGGCGGCTGGCCCGCCCGCGACACCGCGGAGCGCTTCGGCGAGTACGCGCGGATCGTCGCCGACGCGCTCGGCGACCGCGTCCAGCTGTGGACCACCCTCAACGAGCCCTGGTGCAGTGCCTTCCTCGGCTACGGCTCCGGCGTCCACGCCCCGGGCCGCACCGACCCGGTCGCCGCCCTGCGCGCCGCGCACCACCTCAACCTGGGCCACGGCCGCGCCGCCGAGGCGCTGCGCTCGGTCCTCCCGGCCCGGGCCCAGCTCGGCATCACCCTCAACCTGCACCAGGTCCGCGCGCTCACCGGCTCCCCCGCCGACGTGGACGCCGCGCGCCGCATCGACGCCGTCGGCAACCGGGTCTTCACCGGACCGCTGCTCAAGGGCGCGTACCCGCAGGACCTGCTCGAGGACACCCGCGGCCTGACCGACTGGTCCTTCGTCCAGGACGGCGACCTCGCCGCGATCAAGCGCCACCCGCTGGACGTGCTCGGCATCAACTACTACACGCCCACGCTGGTCTCGGACGGCGCCTCGGTCGACGGGCCGCGCAGCGACGGCCACGGCTCCAGCGAGTTCTCCCCCTGGCCGGGCGCGGACGACGTCGCCTTCCACCAGCCCCCGGGCGAGCGGACCGCGATGGGCTGGTCCGTCGACCCGACGGGCCTGTACGACCTGCTGATGCGGATGAACCGCGAGTTCCCCGACCTGCCGCTGCTCATCACGGAGAACGGCGCGGCCTACGAGGACTCCGTGGGCCCCGACGGCGCCGTGCACGATCCCGAGCGCGTGGAGTACCTGCGCGTCCACCTCGAGGCCGTCCACCGCGCGATGCGCAACGGCGCCGACGTGCGCGGCTACTTCCTGTGGTCCCTGATGGACAACTTCGAGTGGGCGTACGGGTACAGCAAGCGCTTCGGCGCGGTCTGGGTCGACTACGAGACGCAGGAGCGCATCCCGAAGTCCAGCGCCCTCTGGTACGCGGGCGTCGCCCGCGCGGGCGCGCTCCCCGACACGGCGGAGGCGGACACCGCGTCGTGACGGACCGGCGGGACGCGGCGCACTAACCGGAGGGGGGCGCCGCGTCCCGTCCCACGCCGCGGACGAACTCCGTCCACGCGGCGGGCGTGAAGGAGAGGGAGGGGCCGTCCGGGTCCTTGCTGTCCCGGACGTGCACGCGGTGCGGGGTGGTGGCGACCTCGACGCAGTTGCTGCCCTCCGTGTCGCTGTACGTCGACTTGCGCCAGGACGGTCCGCCGCTCATGCCTCACCCGCCATCCGTTCGATGAACCGCGCCGACTCGTCGGCTCCGAGGGCCTCCGTTCGGATCATGCCATGCCGCTGTGTCAGCGCACCCACTTGTTCCGGGTCCGCGGTCAGCAGGCTGAGCGACTGCCCCTCGGTGAGCGCGAGCCGTTCGTGTTCCCGGGTCTCCAGCAGCACGATGGGTCCGTTGAGCCCGGGATGAGCGCCGGCGGCGAACGGCAGCACCTGCAGGGAGACATTGCGCAGCGCGGCCACCTCCAGCAGGTGCAGAAGCTGCCGCCTCGCCGTGCCCGGGCCTCCCACGGGACAGCGCAGGGCCGCCTCGTACACCACGAAGCTGAACTCGACGGGCGGGCTGCGCCGCAACAGCGCCTGGCGCTCCAGCCGTGCCCGGACCCTTTCCTCCAGCACCTCGTCGTCCAGCGGCGGCCGATGGGCGCCGAGCAGGGCACGCACGGTGCCCTCGATCTGGAGCAACCCGGGGATCAGCAGCGGTTCGTACGACCAGAGGCTGACCGCCTCCGCCTCGTAACGGAAGAAGTCCTGCGACCTCGCCGGGAACTTCTCCGGCTTGAGGTACGCCTCCGCCGCGGCAAGCTTCCCCTGGGCACCGCACAGTTGGTCCGCGATCTGCAGGAAGCGGGAACTGGGCCGGCGGCGGCCCTGCTCCATGGACTTCACCGTGTCGTAGCCGTACGCCGCCTCGCGGGCCAACTGCTCGCGCGTGACGCCCGCTTGCTCGCGCCAGAGCTTGACCTGGTTGCCGCAGTACCGCCACGCCATCGGCGGCCGGGTCGCCTCGCCGGTCATACGCACCCACCCCCGCACTCTCCGTGTCCACCAGAGTACGGACGGGCACCGTCAACCGCGTCCGAAGCTGTGGAAGCGGCCGATGACCGTGAAGCCGCGGCGGCCGTACCACTGCCGGGGCCAGTCGTCGGCGTCGGCGACGAGGAAGCGGGTGGCGCATCCGGCGTCTACGGCCTGGCGCAGGGCCGTGGACAGGACGGCGTCCGCGTAGCCGTGTCCGAGGTGGGCCTCGGAGGTGATGAGGTCCTCGACCTGGGCGATGCCCGACGCGCGGTCCATGTAGAGGTCCGCCCAGGACGCGACGTCGCCCTCGGGCGTCCGCGCGCCGATGAAGCGGACGACGTCCGCGCCGCGGTGGCGGACCTCGCGGCGGTCGACGAGCTGGCGTACGGCGTCCTCGTCCGCCTCCGGGAGGAAGCCGCGCCAGCGCCGGGTGAGGGGGGCGCGGAAGGCGTCGAGGCCCACTTCCTCCGCGGGGCCGCCGTCCGGCACCGGGCCGGTGTGCAGCATGACGAGCTCGGCGGAGTGGCTGTAGCCCGCGCGCACCAGGGGCCCGGCGCAGGCGGTGCCCGTAGCGTCGTCGAGGACGGTGACGGCCCGGTGCCCGAGGTGGCCGAGCGCGTCGTCGGCGAGGGCGGGCAGCGCCTCGGGGTCGACGTCGCCGTCGACGACCACCTGGTTGTTGCCGTGCGAGTACGCGAAGGAGTCGTCGAGGACGGCGAAGGCGCCGGGGAGTTCGACGGTGCGTGCGGCCTGGCGGCGGGTGAAGGCGGTGACGAAGGCGCGGATCCTCCGCAGTTCCGGTCCGGTCATGGGGGCAGCCTAGGCGGGGGCGTTATCGTCACGGGTCATGGCGATGCAACTGCTCGGAGCCGACGGCGCCTTCGCCGACCGGATGGTCGCGCTGGCCGGCCTGCCGTGGACCCGGCGGGCGGTCGAGGACGCGTTCGTGGCCAACGGCTGGGAGGTCCCGGAGGACGAGGAGGCGGGACCCGACATCGGCTGGTGGGAGGTCCAGTTCCTGCCCGGACGCCAGGAGGACGTCGACGACTGGTGGCTGGAGCTCGGTGAGCCCCCCGGCTGCGTGGACGACGGCTCCCCCGACGCCGTGTGCGCCCACACCCGGTGCCGTGCGGGGAGCTACGTCCTGCACCCCTTCGCGTACTTCGCCGACCCCGACGACCCGGCCGAGTGGGACGACGAGTTCGGGCCCTGGCACAGCCGCTCCGACGTACGGGGCGAGGCGACGGCGGCGGACTACGACGCCGAGTACCTGCGTGTGGCGGCGCTGCTGCGCGACCGCCTCGGGGAGCCGGAGCCGGCGGGCCCCTGGCCGTACGAGGACATCGACGCCACCCGCCACGTCCGCTGGTCGCGGGGCGGCGCGTACGTGATCCTGCTCGACGGGAGCGACGCCATGTCGTACGGCGCCTACCGCCGCGCGGGCGTCGCCGTCCGGCCCAAGCGGTAGGGGGCCGCGGCGGCCGCGCGGCTCCGGCGCGTCGACGCTTTGACACATGACGTGCTCAGGGGGTGCGTCCGATACACAGTCCGTCGTTTTCACGGCAGTTGAGGAACTGATGCCTCTCACGTAGCGTCAGAATCTCTGCTGCTGCAGTCGATGAATGACACGGGGGTGTCCGCGGTGGGTGTCGTACTACCCGACGAGCTGGCGTACGTGCTCGACCTGATCGGCATCGCGTGGCCGAACGTCGATGAGGACGACTACCGCGAGATGGCCACGTCGCTGCGGGACTTCGCGGACGACATCGACGGTGGCGCCATGGACGCCCACACCGCCGTGCAGGAGCTGCTGGGCGCCAACGCGGGCGCCGCCATGGACGCCTTCGAGGCGCACTGGGGGAAGGTCAAGGGCACGCATCTGGCCAATCTCGCCGAGGCCGCGCGGATGGGGGCGACGGCGCTCGACGGGGTGGCAATCGCGATCGAGGTCGCCAAGGTCGCGGCGATCGTCCAACTCGGCATTCTGGCAGCGGAGATCGTCGCAACCATAGCCTCCGCGCCCTTCACGCTGGGCCTGTCGAGCTTCGCCGGGGCCGCCGCGACCCAGGCGACCCGGATGATCGTGAAGAAGATCTTCCGTGAGGTCATCAACCAGGTCGTCGACCAGCTGATGTCCATCGCCACCGCACCGATCTACGCCGCCCTGGAGTCGATGGCCGCCGACCTCGTCATCCAGGTCGGCTCGAACGCCCTCGGCCTGCAGAAGGGCGTCGACCTGGGCCGCACCGCCAACGCCGGCAAGGAGGGCTTCGGCGAGGGCGTCGACGGCGCCAAGAAGCAGGCCGACAGCTTCACCCTGGCGAGCGCGGGGGGCGGCAGTGGTGGAGGAGGCGGCGGCACCGGGGGCGGGGGCGGCGACCACTTCCAGAGCGACGGGGACAGCTTCGACCGGATCGACACCCAGCTCGACGGCATCACCGGCTCGATGCACGGCAAGTCCAAGGGGCACATAGGCCGGGCCCGCAACGCCAAGGGCCGCACCAACGGGCGGGGCGAGATCGCGGAGCACATCATGCCGATCGCCACGAAGATCGTGGACGGCATCGGCGACGCTGCCGAGAAGGCCGTGGGCCATGTGCGAGGCGACATGCGCAAGGGCCTCCAGAAGATGCACCAGAACCATCGCGACAACGACGACAGCATCGCCACCGAGCTGAACGCCCTCCACGGCGCCCGCAATCGCGATCCGAACAACCCGACCCCGGTCTACCTGCTGCACGACGACGGCAGGGTCCAGCGGGTCCACCCCGACGCCTCCACGAGTGACGTGCATCCCCTGGACACATCCGGGATCCACGGCATCACGGGCGGGAAGTCCTCCACGACCCCGATCCAGAAGGGCGACTACCCGCTCCCGCCGAAGAAGAAGAACGACATTCGGACCAAGGTGAGCTCGCGCCAGATTCCCGAAGGCGGGTCGGAACTGGCGCGGGCCACTCAGCTGGCGCGCCGGGCGCACAACGACGGTGACGGCGACTACGGCGACAACAACTACGCCTCCGTCCGCTACAAGGACGACCAGGGGCGGGAGTTCATCCTCGTCGGACGGAGCAACCGCGCCATCTACGCGCATTCCGAGCGCGTGCTCGGGGTCCCCATCATGAATACCGGGAACAGGGACCACATCACCGAGCTGTACACGGAGAGGGCACCCTGCGAACGCAGGTCACCCGTGTGCGCCGCATGGCTGCACCACTACTTCCCCAATGCCTCGGTGGAACACACTTTCCAGTACGGGCCCACCAAGGCGAGCGAGGACGCGGGCAACGAGGAGCACCAGCGCTACATGGACCGGCTCAAGCAACGTCACGGTCGTGCGTGATGAGTAGACTCCGCTGGTCCGTCGCTCACCGACCGTTCGGTGCAGCGTGATGGCCATGAGCAGGAAGGACCGGTGAATGTCGCTCGAGCAGACGCACGCACGGCTCGTTGAGGTCTTCGGGCCCGAGGCCGTCGTCCGCGTACCCGAGGACTCCCTCCATCCGGCGGTCACACACGAGGGGACCAGGCGTTTCCTGGCCGGTGCCGGACTTCCGGATCCCAAGGACTTCCTGTTCGGACTTGAACCGGGCGTCTCCGGCGGAATGCGGCTCGCCGAAGACGTGTACGAATTCTTCGGCGACATGGAAGATCTCCCGCCGACATCGGACAGCTGGGTCTTCATCGGCTGGATCGGCTATGACGACGGGCTGGTCGTGGACGGTGTCGACGGCTCCGTCCACGCGCTGCCCCAGGGCGAGTCCCTCGCCGAGCCCCTCCACCCGGGCCTCGCCGAACTCGTCCGGTTCCTCACCGTGCTGTACGAGGAGCGGGACAACTACTCGGACGCCACCAGCCGGCAGTTCCGCGAGGAGACGGTGGAACGGATCACGGCGCGCTTCCGGTCCATCGATCCCGGCGCACTGGCCGACGAGGAAGGCACGTACGCGCGGCTCCTGGAAAGCATCGCCGAGCATTACTGACCGACCGGCGCAATGGTGCCGTCCGTCGAGGAGTGGGGAAGCAAGTGACCGACCTTGGGCAGCCCGTGGTCGCGCGGTTCGGCGAGGGCGGCGTCCGCCGTTTCGCGAGCGCTCCGGGGGTGGTCGTCCCGCTGCAGGTGGGGCCGTATTTCTCGACGTCGCCGGAGGACCCGGAGCCGCTGGTCGACCACGCGGCGACGCTCGAGGTGGGCGTGCCCGAACGGGCAGCCGAATACATCCGCCTCGGCACCGACCGCGGGTACGAGATCTGCCTCGCCCCCGACGGCGCCGTGCGCGGCGTCCTCGTGGAGTACGACGAGCCGGAGCGGCATGTGAACGGCTCCCTGGAGGCGTTCACCGCGAGCCTGGTGGCACTGGACGAGGCCCTTGCGGTGATCGCGGACACGGACCGGCCCGAGACGGCGTCACTGGCGTTCGAGGCGCTGGAGGCACGGCTGCGGGAGCTGGACGCGACGGCGTTCGCGGACCGCGAGGACTGGTGGCCACAGGTGCTGGACGACATCCGCGACACCGCGAGCGCGGAGTGGTTCGCGGCGTTCGAGATCGTGGGCGCGGACGGTGAGGCGAAGATCATCACGTCCTCGGGCGGGATCTGCGTGCACCCCGAGGAGCGGCTGTGGGCGAACCTGCGGGCGGGCGGGGTGGAACCGGAGCAGGTCCGGCGCATCCACACCGAACTTGAGTCGTGCTTCATGCCGGGGCACTACTGCTCGATGACGCTCGCCGACCTCTTCCCGGAGGCCGAGGTGACGCACAACTTCCCCTACGGGGAGACCGCCGAATCCCGGGCCTCCGGCATCCGGAAGCTGCGCGAGGCGGCGGCACAGGAGGGCTGAGGGACATGACGGGGGAACTGGGGATGTCGGACTGGCCCGGTCTCGGGGCCGGCCGGGGGCCCGCGGGGCAGCGGGTACTGGAGTGGGCGACGTCGGGCGCCAGGTCACCGCTGGTGGTGACCGGTTCCCCCGGAGCCGGGAAGAGCCATCTGCTGGCGTGGTTCGTGGCGGGCGCGCAGCAGGACCCCGGCACGATGGTGCACGGCCTCGTCCCCGCTCGCGGGCTGACCGCGGATGCCGTCGCCTGGGAGCTGGGACGGCAGCTGGGCTACGGGCCGCTCTCCCCGGACGCACTCGTAGAGCGGATATGGGCCGACCGGCGCCCGCTGACCCTCGGCCTCGCCGACCTGCACCGGGCACGGCCGGGTTGCCGCGAGGCGCTGGTGGCGCCGCTGCTGGCCTTCCCCCACGTGCGGTTGCTGCTGGAGACGGCCGGTGCCGAGGGCCTTCCGGACGATGCCGTGGTGGTGGACCTGGACGACCCCGCGCTCACCGACCGCCCGGAGTTCGCCGTCTGGTACGCCGGACAGGCCATCGCCGGTTCCGCCTTCACCGCGGGGCAGGTCTTCCCGCACCCGGCGACCGCCCGGCTCGCCGCGACGGTCACCGGGCCGCCCGCCGAAGGTGACGTACCGGCCGCGTGGTGGGCACGGCTGCCCGATGCGGCCCGTCCCGCGCTGCACACCTTGGCCGCGCTCCGCGGCCCGGTTCCCGCCGACGTGTGGGAGTTGCTGCACGCGCACCTGACGGGCGACCCGGGGGCGCGGGAGTCCGTCGCCGCCGCCGTGGATCACCTGCCCGGAGGAGCCGGGTACGAGGTCCCGCCCGGTGGGCCCGCCGTCGCGGGCCTGGACGAACGCATCGTCGACCTCCTCAAGTCCCGTGCCCTGACCAGCTCCTACGCCCGGGAGCACGTGCTCGGCCACGCTGTCGCCGCCGGTACGGCGGACCGGCTGCTGCGAGACGCGGGCTTCCTCGTCCACGGCTCCGCGACCGCCGTGACGGCGGCCCTCGCGGACCCGGACACCGCAGCCGCGGCACCCGCGGTACTGACCCCGCTGTGGCGCCGCGCGGCTCCCGTGCTGACGCACCCCGGCATGGGCGACCCCGAGCGCGCCGCCGTCCTGCACGCCGCCGCGCTCGCGGACGCGCCGCAGATGGCCGCGCTGCTGCGCCCCATCGCCGAACGGCACCCCTGGACCGCCGAGTGGTTCCGCCCCGGGGAGTCCTTCACCGCTCTCGGTCCCGGCGCGGTCGAGGGGGAGCTGCTCGCGGCCGATCCCCTGGGCCGGTTGCGGGCCTTCGACCCCGCCACGGGTGCGGACCTGCGCAGGGTGCCCTCCCCCACCGAGGTGCGGCCGCTCGCCCTGGCGGCTCTCGGCGACGGCATGCTGCTCCTCGACCGCGAGCGGGTCCTGCACACCTTCCCCGCCGACTCCGTCGCCTTCGGCGAGGCCGCGCTCCGCCACAATCCGGACGGCCCCTCGGCCCTGGCCTCGGAGCCGGCCTCCGGCTTCCTGGCCGTCGGCGACACCTCGGGCCACGTCCACGTCTGGCGCTCTCCCACGTACGACCCCGTCCCCCTGAGCCGCGCCCTGCACCAGGCTCCCGTCTCCGCGATCGCCCTGGTCCACTCGGCCCGGTACGACCTGTCCTTCTGCCTCAGCGGGGGACTCGACGGCACCCTGCGCCTGTGGGCGACCCCGGACGACCCGATGCCAGGCCCCGTGGAGCGCCGCGACTCCGTCGTCACCGCCCTGGCCGCCGCGGACACCCCCGCCCACGGCCCGGTCGCCGTCGCCGCCTGGGCCGACGGCCGGGCGAGCGTCTGGAACCTGCTCGACGCACGCGTCCGCCCCCTTCCGCTGCTGCACCGCGCCGACGGCCTGGCCCTCGCCCCCGACGGCGCCGTCACGGTCACCGGCCCCCGCGGTACGTACGGCCTCCGGCTCCACCTCGACCGGCTGTGGGCGTAGCGGAGGGGGGCGGTCCGGTCGTAGCTGCGGGAGCACGCTGACGGACGCGGAGGCCCTCCACGCCTGACGCGGCCCCCGTCGCGCCGGACCGCGGCGGCTCACGCCGGTCGCGACTCCGTCTGCCGGCGCAGGAATTCGGCGACGTCCGGGCGCCGGGAGTACGGCTGGAGGGTCTGGGCGGCGGAGGCGAGCATGCCCCGTACGCGCGGGGACTGGACACGGCCCAGGAGGTCGAGGACGCGGATGCCGGCGTCGGTGGCCTCGTCGACGCGGCGGGCGGAGGCGAGGTTGTTGGCGAGTTCCGCGGTGTAGAGCGCGGCGTTGCGCGTGAAGTGCGGTGCCTGCAGGCCCACCGCGCGCCGCGCGTGCTCCGCGGCGCGGTGGTGGTCGCCGAGGGCGGACCAGGACTGGGCCTCCAGGCCGGCGAGTTCGGCCTCGCCGTAGAAGGTCATCCACTCCGGGTCCGCGGCGCAGGGGCCGCGGCCGAACAGGGTCTGGGCGCGGGAGAGGGCGCGTTCGCAGCCGGAGCGGTCGCCGAGGCCGGCCCAGCCGCCCGCCTCGCGGAGGGCGAGCAGCGAGAGCAGGCGGGGCGAGCCGAGGTGACGGGCTGCCTGCTGGGCGGCCTGGGCGGCGCGGACGGCCTCGCGGGAGCGGCCGGCGTCGCGGGCGAGGAAGGAGGCGTTGCAGAAGGCGTGCGCCTCCAGGGCGCGGTCGCCGGCCATGCGGGCGGTGGCAAGGGCCTCGCCGTAGAAGGAGCGGGCGTCGGCGAGCCGCCCGGAGTCGTGGGCCAGCCAGCCGACGGAGATGGCGAGTTCACCGGCGCCGCCCATCAGGTCCTCGGCGACGGACTGGCTGTAGGTGCCCTCGTCGAGGAGGCGGTAGGCGACACCGAGGGAGTGTCCGGCCTGGCGGTAGAGCGCCCCGGCGCCGTGGCGGTCGTCGTGCAGACGGATCTCGCGGACGGCCGCGCGGACCGCCCGGGCCTGCGGTCTGCCGACCTTGTGCACCGTCTCCGCCGTCGCGGCGGGCGCCGCCATCAGGGTGGTGGCGATGGCGGCCGGGCCGCCGGTCATGAACGCGCGACGCAGCACGTCGCTCACCTCGTCGGTTTCGGTCTCGTACGGGGTCGGCCGCGGGGCAGTCCTGGGTGCCGGCCGCGGGGCCGGGGCCGCCGGTACGCGCCGGCCGCGGACCAGTTCACGCGGCTCGAAGCCCATGTCGGCGAGGTCCCGGCCGGGGAACATGTGCCGGAAGACCCGCTCGTAGGCGTAGTTGGGGCAGCGGATCTCGCCGGACTCCACGCGGCCGATGTAGCGGGCGTCGCAGCTGACCTGTTCACCGATGTCCCGCCCCGCGCGGCGCACGGCGGCGGCGAACTCACCGGGGGACCGGTCTCCGCGCAGGCGCCGGAAGGCTGTGTTGGGGGTGGAAGGTGACGAGTGCATCGCCGGGCTCCCGTTGGACGGTCGGTGCGGTGCCGGTTGGCGGCGCGACGACCGTACTCGCTGTGAGGGTCCGAGTACCGGGGGTTTGGCTACAAAAGGGATATCTCACCCTCCATTCGCCATGAAACGCCACCCCTGACGGCGTCAAGCGGGCGTAGCTGTTGACGTCCGCGCGCGTTGGACACCGTGCAACCCAACCGTCCGACCCCAAGGAGGATTCGCCTTGTTGGACGAGCCATGGGATCTGGTCACCGTCCCGGCCCGGCAGGGACTGGAGGCCGTGGACATCCTGCGCATGCGGACCGGCCTCGGGCCCGTGCTGCACGACAGCTCGGGTGACAGCCTCGGCTTCCTGGTGCCGCCGGGCACGGCCGACGCCTGGGACCTGCCGGGCAGCGCGTGCACGCAGACCGCGGGCGGCGGCTTCACCGTCCCCGGCGAGCTGCGGGAGCCGCCGGTGGCGGGCACCGGCTGGCTGGTGCCGCCGCGCGGCGACACCGCCGTGACGGACCCGACGGTGCTGCGTGACGCCCTGGGCGAGGCGGCCCGGATGATCGAGCTGGCCGACCGGCTCTGAGCCCGCGCTCCGGCCGCCGCCCATACTGGAGGGCATGGCAGCGCGCAGGACGAGGACGACGAAGGCACCGGACGGCATACGCGAGCAGGTGGGCGGGGGTCTCGCCGAGCTCGTGCCGGACCGGGACCGGCCGCGGGGCTGGTCGCTGCTGATCGACGGGGCACCGCAGTCGCACGTCGACCTCGACGACCCGGAGCACCTGGACTTCTCGTACCAGCGCAGGCTCGGCCACGTCGTCGACCTCGCCGCGCCGCCCGGACGGCCGTTGCGGGTACTGCACCTCGGCGGTGGCGCGCTGACCCTGGCCCGCTACACCGCGGCGACCCGGCCCCGCTCGACGCAGCAGGTGGTGGAGCTGGACACCGCGCTGGTCGAGCTGGTGCGCCGGGAGCTGCCCTGGGACCGCACCTGGCGCATCAAGGTGCGCGGCGGCGACGCCCGCGAGGGCCTGGCCAAGGTCCCGGAGGCCTGGGCGGACCTGGTGATCACGGACGTCTTCGGCGGGGCCCGCACCCCCGCCCACCTGACCAGCACGGAGTTCCTGGCGCAGGTGCGGCACGCGCTGGCGCCCGGCGGGGTGTACGCCGCCAATGTGGCGGACGGCGGACGGCTGGAGTTCCTGCGGGCGCAGATAGCGACGGTGCGGGCGTCCTTCCCGCACGCGTGCCTGGCGGCGGATCCGGCCGTGCTGCGGGGCCGGCGCTTCGGCAACGTCATCCTGGTGGCCGCGGACGGCGAGCTGCCCGTCGCGGAGTTCACCCGGCGGGTGGCCTCGGACCCGCATCCGGGGCGGGTCGAGCACGGCCGGGAACTGGACGCCTTCGCGGGCGGCGCGGCGGCGGTCACGGACGCCACGGCGGCGGCCTCCCCCGTTCCCCCGGAGTCGGTGTTCCGCTAGGCCGTGCCGGACGGCGTTAGCCCCCGGTGTTCTGTGCCTTGTAGGTGTCGACCGTGGGCGGGTGCCCGTTCCAGGTGCAGAAGAGCGAGGAGGTCGTGGTGGCCGACACGAAGTCGACCCGGATCCACTCCGGTTGCTTCCAGACCTTCATCTCCCAGCCGGGGTCGGGCGTCGCCGAGACCAGGGTCGCGGAGGTCTCGCCGAGGTCGAGCACGACCCGTCCGCCCTCGACCGTGTAGCCGTGCACGTTGCCGGTGTCGGCGGAGGAGGTCGTGGCGGGGGTGGCCGAACCGGGCGGGCGGCTCGGGGCGTTGGAGGGGGTGCGCGGCGTGGCCCGCGCGGACCGGTCCGGGCCGGCCGTGGACCTGGGCCCGGCGGGGCGGTGGGTGGCACTGCCGTCCGGGGACGGGGTGGGCGCGGGGGCGGGGACCTCGTCGGAGACGGGCTCGGAGATCGGCAGCGCCCTGGGCGGGTCGTAGGCCGTACCGGCCAGGACGTGGTGGACGCCGAACCACGACAGTGCGACGGCGGCGCTCGTGGCGAGCGTCCACGCTCCGGCGTGCGCCAGTCCTTTTCGCATCCGCCCATAGTGCCGGACGCACCCCCGGACCGGAGCCGGGGGTTGCGCTTCCCGTTCTGACGTGCTCGCGCCCACCCGGCCACCCCTGATGGGCTAAGTTGCGGGCCATGGCAAGTGTGCTCGTGGTCGAGGACGACCAGTTCGTGCGCTCCGCCCTCATCCGGCACCTCACCGAGGCCGCGCACACGGTACGCAGCGTGGGCACGGCCCTGGAGGCGCTGCGGGAGGTCGCGCAGGTCGGCTTCGACGTGGTGATCCTGGACCTCGGCCTGCCGGACCTGGACGGGGCCGAGGCGCTGAAGATGCTGCGCGGCATCACCGACGTGCCGGTGATCATCGCCACGGCGCGGGACGACGAGTCGGAGATCGTCCGGCTGCTCAACGCGGGCGCCGACGACTACCTCGTCAAGCCGTTCTCGGTCGAGCACCTGTCGGCACGCATGGCGGCGGTGCTTCGCCGCTCCCGCACCCACGAGGCGGACCGGGTACTGCGGGTGGGCGGGCTGCAGATCGACGTCCTGCGCCGTCAGGCCGTCCTGGACGGTACGCCGCTGGACCTGACCCGCCGTGAGTTCGACCTGCTGTCCTTCCTGGCGGCCCGGCCGGGCGTGGTGGTGGCGCGGCGCGAGCTGCTGTCGGAGGTGTGGCAGCAGTCGTACGGGGACGACCAGACCATCGACGTCCATCTGTCGTGGCTGCGCCGCAAGCTGGGCGAGACGGCGGCCCGGCCGCGCTACCTGCACACGCTGCGCGGGGTGGGAGTGAAGCTGGAGCCACCCCGGTGAGGTGGGCGCTGGTCAAGGTCTGCGTCGCGGTGACGGCCATGGTCGTCGTCGCCTTCGCGGTGCCGCTGGCGCTCACCGTCAAGGAGATGGCCCGGGACCGGGCGATCGGCAACGCGGAACGGCAGGCCGCGGCGATAGGGCCGGCCCTGGCGATCACCACCGACCGCACCCAGCTGGAGCGGGCGGTGGCCTCCACGCAGGCGGGCGCCGACGGGCGCATCGCCGTACGGGTGCCGGCGACGGAGGCCACGGCCGGAGTGGAGATCGGCGACCCGCACGCACCGGACGCCGACCTGGACCGGGCCTCGCGACTGGGCCGGGCCTCCACCGTCCCGGTGGCCGGGGGCTACGCCCTGCTGCAGCCGACCGCGGTGAGCTCGGGCTCGGTGGCGGTGGTCGAGGTGTTCGTGCCGGACGGCGAGGTCAGCCGCGGGGTCACCGCCGCCTGGGCGGTGCTGGCGCTGGTCGGAGTGGGCCTGATCGTCGGCGCGGTGGCCGTGGCGGACCGGCTGGGCACCCGCATGGTGCGCCCGGCCAAGCGTCTCGCGGAGGCCGCGCACGGCCTGGGGCGCGGGGACCTGACGGTACGCGTCCCGGAGGACGGCCCGGCCGAACTGCGCTCCGCCGCCGTCGCGTTCAACGCGATGGCGGACCAGGTGGTCCAACTGCTCGCCAACGAGCGGGAACTGGCCGCCGACCTGTCGCACCGGCTGCGCACCCCGCTGACCGTGCTGCGGCTCAACGCCGCCTCGCTCGGCGACGGCCCGGCCGGGGAGCAGACCCGGCACGCGGTGGCCCAGCTGGAGCGCGAGGTGGACCAGATCATCCGCACCGCCCGTGCCCAGCAGGCGCAGAGCCAGCCGGTCGCGGTGGGCTGCGACGCGGCCGAGGTGATCAGGGAGCGGATGGCCTTCTGGTCGGCGCTCGCCGAGGACCAGGGACGCGAGGTGAGCACCGCCGGCGTCGAACGCCCGGTACGGGTGCCGGTGGCCCGGGCCGACCTGGTGGCCTCGCTGGACGCCATGCTCGGCAACGTCTTCCGGCACACCCCCGAGGGCACGGCCTTCGCGGTGGACGTGCACAGCAGCCAGGACGCGGTGATCGTGCTGGTCTCCGACGCGGGCCCCGGCATCAAGGACCCGGCGGCCGCGATGCGACGCGGCCAGGGCGCGGGCGGAGAGGGTTCGACGGGGCTCGGGCTGGACATCGTCCGGCGCCTCGCGGAATCCACCGGGGGCGACGTGCGTCTGGGTTCCTCGGTGCTGGGAGGCGCGGAGATCCGGGTGTGGATCGCGCTGCGTCCGCTCGCGACGGGCGGGAAGCGCAACCACCGGGTGGTGCGCCGCCGCCGGCTGAAGCGACCCGCCGCGGCCACGGAGGCCTGAACCCCCGAACGGCCCCGACGGCTCCACGCCCCTGGAACCCGGCCGGACCCGCCCGGCCGGATCCCGCGACCGCCGGGTCACCCCCAGTAGACGTCGCAGTAGTCGTAATAGACGTAGTAGGCGTCCTCCCCGGCGTAGCAGTAGTCGTCGGTGACGTAGCCGTGCGCGGCGCCGGCCGGTGCCGACGCCGATGCCGGAGCCGACGCCGGGGCCGGAGCCGACGCCGGAGCCGCGAACGCGGTGGCGGGGATCAGCGCCCCTCCCGCGGCCAGGGCCGCGGAGGCGGTGAGCAGCAGCAGGCGCCGGGTACGAGGTGTGCGAGTCATGGGAGGTCTCCTTCGGTGGGAAGTCGCGGTGAGGGGAGCGGGCCGGACGGTCCCGCCCGGACGGCTCCCCCGGGTCGCGCGCTCTGCGCGAACCCGTATCTCCATTGACCCCGGCCCGCCGTACCGCGTCACCTCCCGGATTTTCGGGGCTTGACATGCGACGACCCCGCCGACCGGGCACCGGGCCGTCACAGAGGTCTGAACCATTAACCGGCCCCGATGGCTCCCTTAAGCGCGCCATAAGAAATCGAACGTCCGCGCAGCTCTGGGCATTTGTCTGAATCGGCACCACTAGCGTGCCACTCCATGAGGAACTCACATCGTCGTCGTCCCACCCGCAAGGTCGCCCTCCTCGGGGGTCTGACCGCGGGCGCGGTCCTCGCGGCCGGGGCCTTCGCGCTCGCGGGCTCGGCGCAGGCGGCGACCGTCGGCGCCGCGTACAGCAGGACCAGTGACTGGAGCACCGGGTACACCGCGCGGTACGAGATCAGCAATTCCTCGAGCGCGACGCTCTCCGGCTGGAAACTGACGTTCGACCTGCCCGCGGGCACGGGCATCAGCTCACTCTGGAACGCCGCCTACACGGTGTCCGGGCGGCACGTCACCGTGCGCCCGGCAAGCTGGAACAGGGACATCGCCGCGGGGAAGGCGGCCGAGGTCGGCTTCGTGACGAAGTCCGCGGCGAAGGCGGGCGACCCGGTCAACTGCCGGATCAACGGCGTGAAGTGCTCCGTCGACGACGGCGTGACCGCCTCCCCCGCCGGGCGCCCCACCGCCACAGCGAGCCCGGCGCCCACCGCCACCCCCACCAAGACGTCGTCGCCTACGCCCACCGCGACCCCGACCGCGACCCCCACCGCCACCCCGACCGTCACCGCGAGCCCCACCTCGGGCACCGGCTCGCCGTCCTCCGCCGGGTTCGCGCCGTACGTCGACACCTCGCTCCACCCGGCCTTCGACCTGCTCGCCCACTCCCGGGCGACCGGCGTCAAGCAGTACAACCTGGCGTTCGTCACCGACGGCGGCGGCTGCACGCCCAAGTGGGGCGGGGTGAGCGACCTGGCGAACGACGCCGTCGCGGCACAGATAGGCGACCTGCGCAAGGCCGGTGGTGACGTCCGGGTCTCCTTCGGCGGCGCGTCCGGCTCGGAGCTGGCGACGACCTGCTCCTCGGTCTCCGCGCTGGCCTCGGCGTACGCCAGGGTCGTCGACACCTACAAGCTCACCCAGGTGGACTTCGACGTCGAGGGCGGCGCGATCGCCGACACGGCCGCCAACACCCGCCGGGCGCAGGCCATCGCGCAGCTCCAGGCGAGCCACCGCGGCCTGGAGGTCTCCTACACCCTGCCGGTGATGCCGACCGGCCTCACCCAGGACGGTGTCGGCCTGCTCGCCGACGCCAGGGCCCGCGGTGTGCGGATCGCCGCGGTCAACATCATGGCGATGGACTACGGCGCCTCCTTCAGCGGCGACATGGGCGGCTACGCGATCGAGGCCGCCACCGCCACCCAGGGACAACTGAAGGGCGTGCTCGGGCTGTCGGACGCCGCCGCCTGGAAGACCGTCGCGGTCACTCCGATGATCGGCGTGAACGACGTGGCCTCCGAGGTCTTCGGGGTCGACGACGCGACGCAACTGGTGACCTTCGCCCGGTCCAAGGGCCTGGGCCGGCTGTCGATGTGGTCGGGCGCGCGCGACAAGCAGTGCGCCGGGGGCGCCAAGAACGTCGCGGACCCCACCTGCAGTTCGGTGCTCCAGGAGGCGGGCGCCTTCTCCAAGGCCTTCGCGGCCTACGGCCGCTGAGGCCGCACACGACCATCCCCGCTCCCCCCACACGGGCGCCCCGGCCGGCAGTTCAGCACCACCGCCCCGGCCGGGGCGCTCCCGTGTGCGCGCCGCGCTCAGCCGGGGAGCAGACCGTCCAGAAGCGCGGACAGCCCGGCCTCGTACTGCGCGCGGCCGGACTGCTGGGCCACGACGAGTTCGGGAGCCAGCCCCACGAGCGAGGGGTAGCGCTCCGGCGGCAGGTCGGCGAGCCGGCTGCGGATCCTCTCGCGCAGCCCGGCCTCCGCCTCCTCGCACTCCGCGCGTTTGCGGCGGACCACCCACAGGGCGGCGCCGACCGTGTACTGCATCAGCGCCACCTGGGCGCGCGCGGCGGCGGACGGGTCGAGTCCCGCCGTGATCAGCAGGCAGAGCATGCGGTCGATGACGGCGATGGCCTCGTCGCCGCGGAGCGGGCGGCTCGTGAGCAACTGGAGCGCGGAGGGATGCTCACTGAAAAGCCGGTACACACCGACACAGAGTTCAATAAGCTGCTCGCGCGGTGCGCCGGGGCCGGAGGGCAGCTCGATCTCGCCGAGCAGCCGTTCGTTGACCGCGTCGATGATCTCGTCCTTGCCCTTGAAGTGGGAGTAGACGGCCATGGTGCCGACGCCGAGTTCCTGGGCGAGCGCACGCATGGTGAAGGCCTCGGGCCCGTGGCGGTCGAGGAGCGCGACGGCGGCGTCGAGGACGCGGTCCGGGTTCAGGGTGTTGCGGGGGACGCGGCGCCGTGGGGAGCGGGCCGGCGGGGTGACAGTCATGAGGGATGCGTGTCCGGTCGGGGGGAATCGTGGGCGAGCGGTCGGCAGGTTGAGCGGTTTTCTTGATTCTCCCGCGTCAACGGGCAACCCGGGGAGGTGGCGGGGCGTCTTTTCGCACGTCTTCCCGAGCACAGCTATGTGAATCCAGGACGAATCGGGGGTGTAGGGAATAGGCGGGGGCGGTGCCCGGGTTGGTTAGCGTACGTCGTACGGTAGACCGATGTGACTCTCACAGGGAGAGATGGGGGGAGAACGGCCGGATGACCATGAGCATCACCGCCCCGCGGGCGTCCGCCTACCGGGGCGGGCTCCGCTGGTGGACCGAGCTGCCGCTGATCGCGGTGGTCTACGGCCTCTACACCGCGGGCCGCCTCCTCGTACGCGGCGACGTCGGCCGGGCAGTCGACCACGGCATCGCCATACTCCACCTGGAAAGCGCGCTCAGCCTCGACCCCGAGCGCTGGCTCAACTCCCTCTTCAGCCGCTACCGGGCGCTCGGTGTTCCCGCCGACTTCTGGTACGCCTCGCTCCACTACCTGGTCACCCCCGTGGTGCTGGTCTGGCTGTGGCGCCGGCGGCCGACCGTCTACCGCCTGGCCCGCACCTGGCTGCTGGTGTCCACCCTCATCGGGCTGATCGGCTTCACGCTGATGCCCACCGCCCCGCCACGGCTGCTGGCCGCGGGCCACGGCTTCGTCGACACCATGGCGCAGTACGGCTCGTACGGCTGGTGGGGCGCCGAGGCGAGCGCGCCGCGCGGACTGGGCGGGATGACCAACCAGTACGCGGCGATGCCGAGTCTGCACGTCGGCTGGTCCCTGTGGTGCGGCATCATGCTCTGGCGCCACGGACGCACGTCCTTCGTCCGCGCCCTGGGCGTCCTGTACCCCCTCGGCACGACCCTCGTGGTCATGGGCACCGCCAACCACTACCTGCTGGACGCCCTGGCCGGCGTCGCCGTGATGGGCGTCGGACTCCTGCTGGCACGCCCCGCGCTGCGTGTGGTGGACCTCATACGGGACGCCGCGCGGACCCGGTTCGCGACACCGCGGCCCGCCTCCTCCACGGTCGTCGCGACCTCCCGCGACGTCGTCCCGGCCGACGTGGGGATCCTGCCGGGGCCGGCGGTCGAACCACGGCGCTGACGCCCCGGCCGGGCCTCGGACCGGCGGCGTCCGCATTGTGGCCCGCGTTGTCGGTGGGGGGTGCGAGACTTGCGCGGGTGAGCACTACGCACGATCTGCGAGAGCGACTGACCGCGCTGCGCGGCCCGACGACCGTGCCGCGCCCGATGGACGCGCGCGCCCTGGCGGCGCTCGCCGCGAACCCCGGGTGCCGGCGCCGGGCGCTGATGGACGCCGCCGGGGTGGACAAGGCGGCGGTGGCGCGCGTGCTGGGCAACCCCGCGCCCTTCGGGCAGTCGCAGTTCGCCTTCGTACGGGGCCATGCCTTCGAGGCCAGGGTGAAGGCCGGGGGCTGCGCCGAACTGCTGCGCCTGCTGGGCGCGCCCGAGGGCACGGAGGCCGTGCTGCCGGACCTGTCCGCGCCGGGCCCCGAGGGCCGGGTCGCCCGTACCCGCCTCGCGCTCAAGGAGGCGACGGCGGCCGGCCGGTGGACCCTGCTCGACCACCCCCTGCTCGTGCTCGAGGTCGCGGACTCACCCGTCCACCTCGAGCCGGACGCCATCGCGGTGCGGCCGGACGGCTCGTGGACGGTGGTGGAGGTCAAGTCCTTCCCGATCCTGGACGGTTCCGCGGACGCCGTGAAGGTCGGCGCGGCGGCCCGCCAGGCCGCGGTGTACGTCCTGGCGCTGGAGCGGCTGGGGTTCGGCAGCCCGGAGCACCGAGTGCTGCTGGTGTGCCCCAAGGACTTCTCCAACCTGCCCGCCGCCGAGTTCGTCGACGTCCGCAAGCAACTGTCGGTCACCCGGCGGCAGCTGACCCGGCTGACGCGGATCGAGGAGATCGCCGCCGCCCTGCCCGAGGGCACGACCTTCGACCTGCGGCTCGCCGACGACGGACGGACGGCGACCCGCCCCGCCGCGGAGCTCTCCGACGCGGTGGACCGGCTGCCCGCGGCCTACGCGCCCGAGTGCCTGGCCAGTTGCGAGCTGTCCTTCCACTGCCGCGAACAGGCCCGGGCCTGCGGCGCGGTGGAGGTCCTCGGCCGCGGCGTGCGCGGTGAACTGGGCGCGCTGACCGAGGTGGAGCAGGTGCTGGCGGCCGCGCTGGGCACCGAGGGCGATCCCGACGATCCCGCGGTCGCCGCGCTGCGGCGGGCGCAGGCCCTGCGGGCGGAGGCGCTGGGATGTCGCTGATCTCCGTGCTGGCCCGGGCGGAGGCCATGGCGACCGGCCGGGCGACCCCGCTCGCGACGGTGCGCCACCGCCATCTCTCGGACCGCCCGCTGGTCCTCGTCCCGCTGACCACCGCGGGCGAGGTGGGCGCCCCGCTGGGCGCCCTGGTCGGCACGGACCGGGACGCACCCCGGCTGCTGGCGGTGCCGCAGCCGCGCGACCGCGACCTGCGCTTCGCGTTCCTGGCCGAGCTGGCGCAGGTCGTGCTGCCCTACCTGGAGTCCTACGCGGACGACACGGAGACCGAGCCGGCGACCCGCAACCGGGAAGAGTCGGAGGTCTGCGCCGACGCGCCCCAGATCGTGGTCGCGAACACCCCCGCGGTGGAGTACGTGCGCCTGCTCGGCCGCTCCACCCGCTTCCGCCGCACCGCCGAGGACGACCCCGACGAGCCGCATCCGGTGCCGGCCCGGGTGCCGCTGCTCGGCCGCTGGCTCACCCACTACGGGGAACGCGCCCGCACCCCCGGCTCCGCGCTGCTGCTGTCCGCGACCGAACTCCTCTCCCGGCACTGGGCGACCGGCCAGAGCAACCTCGAGGACCAGCACCTGGGCGCCCTGCTGGCCTGGATCGAGCCTCCGGAGGGCGCGACGGGCATCGAGGCGGCCCGCCGCGCGGAGACCCACCGCGGCCCGGACGGCCTGCTGGTGTGCCCGCCCGCGGGTCCCGCGACCGACCCGGTCTTCGACAACACGGTGCTCGCCCCGGCCACCGTCCGCTACGACGCCGGGGTCACCGGTGCCGGGGAGGAGATCTCCCGCCTGCTGGCCGCCCAGATGCGCCCCACCTGGGACGCGGTGTGGCGGTCGCTGGACCTGCTGCGCGAACTGCCCGAGGGCGGTCACGTCGCGGACCGCTGGAAGCGCGACCGCTGGTCGTACACCTCCCACCGGGACCGGGTGCGCGCCGGGGAGCCGCCGCAGCCCCGCCGCGACGACGCCGTGTCGGCGGCCCAGAAGCTCGCCGGCCGGGAGACGGCGCAGGTGCGGCTGGAGGCCCAGGAGGCACTGGACGACCCGCTGGTGATGGCCGGGCGGCGGCTCGCCGGGGAGGCCTTCGCGGGCCGGGTGGACCGGGTGGAGATGGCGATGAGCGAGGGCAAGGTGCCCAAGCCGCGTCCCCTGGTGACGGTCCTCACACAGGACCGGCCGCATCTGGACGAGGACGCGAAGCTCTAC
The DNA here is from genome assembly GCF_042742985.1 of Streptomyces sp. NPDC058864. NCBI lineage: Bacteria > Bacillati > Actinomycetota > Actinomycetes > Kitasatosporales > Streptomycetaceae > Streptomyces > Streptomyces sp. NPDC058864. Next base: position 323,543 of record NZ_JBHYMQ010000002.1, read on the forward strand.
CGCGCGCTGCCGGACGGCCGTACCCAGCAGGCCCGGTTCGTGGAATGGGCCGGGCCCGGGGCACTGCTCCTGCGGGTGGTCAACGGCATGGGCCGCGGCAAGGCCCCCGATCCCGGCACGGTGCCGGAGGAGGGGGACGAGGTGTGCTGGACGTTGTTCGAGCACGCGCCGCGCGGCGGCGCCGGGCTGCCGGAACCGGAGGACACCCCCTGGACCCACGGCGGGCCCCCGGGCGCCGCCGCCGGCACGACCGCGGTCGCGGCCGTCGTCCCCGCCGCCGAGAGCCCCGACCCCGCGACCACGGAGGACTATCTGTGAGCCCGGTGAGCGACGCCGCCCAGGCGGCCGGCACCGCGACCGAGCGGATCCTGCACGACACCCTGCACGGCACGCACCGCGGCGTCGTCGTGGACTCACCGCCCGGCGCGGGCAAGTCCACGCTGGTGGTGCGCGCCGCGCAGGAGCTGGTCGCGGCCGGCGAGTCCCTGATGGTGGTCGCCCAGACCAACGCGCAGGTGGACGACCTGGTGGACCGGCTGGCCACCGCCGACCCCGGGCTGCCGATCGGCCGCCTGCACGGCAGCGACTCGCCCCCGGACCCAGTGCTCGACCGCCACGAGGCGGTGCTGAAGTCGGCCAAGGCCGCCGACCTCGCCGGGGCCAAGGTGGTGATCGCCACCGCCGCGAAGTGGGCCTTCGTGAAGGACACCGAGCCCTGGCGGCACGCCATCGTCGACGAGGCATACCAGATGCGCTCGGACGCGCTGCTGCAGGTGGCGGGCTTGTTCGAGCGGGCGCTGTTCGTCGGCGACCCCGGCCAGCTGGACCCGTTCAGCGTGGTCGGCGCCGAGCAGTGGGCGGGGCTGAGCTACGACCCGTCGTCCAGCGCGGTGGTCACCCTGCTGGCCCACAACCCGGGGCTGCCGCAGCACCGGCTGCCGGTGTCCTGGCGGCTGCCGGCCTCCGCCGCGCCGCTGGTCTCGGACGCCTTCTACCCGTACACCCCCTTCCGCAGCGGAACCGGCCACGGGGACCGGCGGCTCACCTTCGGCGTGCCCGGTGACGGCTCGGGCCCGGACCGGGTGGTGGACGAGGCCGCGGCCTCGGGCTGGGGGCTGCTGGAGCTGCCCGCACGGCGCACCCCGCGGACCGACCCCGAGGCGGTGCGCGCGGTCGCGCTGGTCGTCCGGCGGCTGCTGGACCGCGGCGGCGTGGCGGTCTCCGAGCGGGGCACCGCCCCGGTGGGCCCGGACCGGATCGCCGTGGGCACCGCCCACCGCGACCAGGCGGCGGCGGTCCGCGCGGCGCTGGCCGGCCTGGGTGTGACCGGGGTCACCGTGGACACCGCCAACCGGCTGCAGGGCCGGGAGTTCGACGTCACCGTGGTGCTGCACCCGCTGTCGGGACGTCCCGACGCCACCGCGTTCCACCTGGAGACCGGGCGGCTGTGCGTGCTGGCCTCGCGCCACCGGCACGCGTGCATCGTGGTGTGCCGGGCGGGCGTCTCGGAGCTCCTGGACGAGCACCCCTCGACGGAGCCGGTGCAGCTCGGCGTGACCGTGAAGTTCCCGGACGGCTGGGAGGCCAACCACGCCGTGCTGGCACACCTGTCCGAGCACCGCGTGACCTGGCGGCCGTAGCGCGCCCGCCGTGCGCCCCGGGCACTCTTGCGCGGGGCGGGACAATGGAAGGCGCTGACGATCCTGGAGGTACGTTCATGTCCGAGCCGCAGTCGGCTCACAGCGCGGCGGGCAAGCAGCCCGTCCCGCGCCTGAAACCCGCCCAGCTGCTGTTCGAGCCCGCCGCGCTGGCCGAGGACGAGGAGCACTTCTTCGACCTGGAGTCCATCGAGGACCCCCGGCAGCTCCTGGCCCGTGCGTCGGAGCTCGCCCTCGCCTTCCGCGCGGCCGCGGACCGGGCGACGGAGTTCCAGGCCATGGCCGCCGCGCAGCTCGCCGACCCCAAGCGTTTCGACCGGCTGACCCCCGCCGCCATCGCGGAGCAGGCGGGCTGGTCCGAGGACTACGCGAAGCGGATGATCGAGTTCGGCGAGGGCCTGATGCACGGCGGGGACGCGGCCCTGTCCTGACGGCGCACCTGGCATATGCGTGCGGGGCACCGTACCCGACGCGCGGCGGGTGTGTCCGGCCTTCGGACGATGTCGTGTAGCGAAACGTTCACTCACGGTAGTTGTATGGGTCATGAGTGATTGGCAGTGGCACACATGGCCGGGGGGCGTGCCGGAGTCCGCCTCCCACCCATATCCGTATGCGCAGTACCCCACCCCCGACGGGGCCGACTGGCTCGCCTCCGCCAGCGCGTTCCCGCGCAGCGTGCGGGCGCTGTGGTCCGCGCGGCCCACGGCGCCCAGCGTGCTGCCCTGCGGGACGGCCTTCGACGCGGTGAACCTGCCGGCCCTGTTCGGGCGCCGGGTCCTGGAGCATCTGTGGTCCGCGGGCCCGGGCTCCGGCCCGGCCGCCGTACTGCGCGGACGGCTGCTGCTGCTCGCCGAGCCGGGCACCGCCGCACGTCTCCCCTCGCTGCTGGCCTGGGAGGAGTGGCGGCCGACGGTGCCGCCGGTGCTCTGCCACGGCGCAGGGGACTCGGTGGCGCTGCCCCCGCCGTACGGGGACACCGGCCACGGACGTTCCCGCTGGCTGGTGGCCCCCGACACGCGCCGTCCCTGGCTCCCCGGGGCCGACGTCCTGCTGTGGGCCTGCGTCCGGGCGGCCCGCGCGGAGGCCGGTTGATTATCGATTTTCACCCGCCCGCAAGCGGATGCTAATGTCTACGACGTCAGCGAGCGCCGCTAGCTCAACTGGCAGAGCAGCTGACTCTTAATCAGCGGGTTCGGGGTTCGAGTCCCTGGCGGCGCACTCACGGCACAGCCGTTGACCTGGGCGCTCTCCCATCGGGAGGGCGCCTTTCGTCATGTCGGGACCGCGGGCCTACGGCCCGTCCCACAGCGGGCGCGAGGTGGTGATCCGCACCGTCCAGCCCTCGTCCTCAGGGTCCCGGCTGAGGACCTCGACGGTGAGACCGCGGGCGCGGTCGGTGAAGCGTCCGCCCGAGGAGAACGGGGCGTCGTTGAGCGCGTTGAAGGTGGCGCTGCTGTACTCGCAGGCGGTGGTGCGCGGGTGGGCGTCCTCGACGGTGACGGGTCCGTGCCCCGAGTCGACGTCGGTGCGCACCTGGTAGACCAGCACTCCCTCGCGGCAGGCCTCGTTGTCGTTGCCGCGTGCGGCGCGCGCCTCGACCACGTACGCCCGGGTCCGGCCGAGGGGGATGACGGCCGCCTTGCGGCCGCCGGGCACCTCGACCGGCGTGAGGTGCACCGAACGGGCGCCCGGATCGCGGACGCAGACGACCTGCCAGTCGTCGAGCCAGCCCAGCCGCCATTTGTGCCAGGCGAAGAAGTCGCCCTGCAGCCCCCAGTCCAGCGACATGCTGTCCCACTGGCCCGCGAGGGTGTCGGTGTGCCCGAAGTCCTCGACGGAGTACAGGTCGGGCAGCCCGAAGGCGTGGCCGTTCTCGTGGCTGAGCACCCGTGCGCCGGACTGGTCGTGGCCGTAGACCAGGGAGACCCGGTCCAGGCTCGTGCCGTCGTCGGTGGTGGCGGCCGAGGCGCCGGTCCAGGTCACCGAGAGGACGGCCTGTTCGGCGGGCGGCCCGGCGTTGGGCGTCACCAGGACGTTGACGAGGTCGTACCCGGAGAAGTCGATCTTCCGGTCGGCGACGCGCAGCAGGTCCCGCATCATGGCCGTGTGCGTGCGCCAGCCGTAGCCGCGCCCTATCCCGTACGAGTGGAACGGCCGCGGCATGCGGATGTAGCGCAGCACCGGCGTGGAGACGTAGCGCAGCTTCCCGTACGAGGCGCGGTAGAACCAGTGCCGCACGGCCGGGAAGAACTCGCTGTAGCGCTCGGCGGCGCTGTACGGGGCCTGCTTGTCGGGAAAGTCGACGAGCAGGGTGAGCGCCCGTACCTCGCCGGTGGCGCGGGCGAACTCACGGCCGTCCGCGCCGCCGAAGCCCTCGGACATCGTGACGCCCGGCGCGGCGCGCAGCGCGCAGGGGCGGTCGGCCGGCGGGGCCGCGGCGGGCGCGCCCTCGGTCACGGCGGTGCTGCCGGCCGCGAAGAGGAGCACCGAGGCCAGGACCGCGAGCGCCCGGGGACCGCGCATCGCCTCAGCCCTGGGTGACCTGGACGGTCCAGGATCCGTCGGAGTGGCGGTCGGCGACGTGGACGCGGGCCGAACGGCCGAGCGCGTACGTCTCCCCCGTCCGCATCGGCGCGTCGGCGAGCGGCGGGTACACCGAGGACTCCCGGCAGCCGTCGCTGCCCGGGTGGGCGTCGACGACGTCGACGGGACCGTCACCCGACGACAGGTCGGCCCGGACGCGGTACATCAGCACGCCCTGGCTGCAGGCGAGGCGGTCGTTGCCGTAGGCGGCTCGGGCCTCGATGGCGACGACGCCCTCCAGGCCCGCGGGCAGCACCAGCAGCTTGGTGCCGCCGGGCCGCTCCACGGGGCTCAGGCGGAAGGTGTGCGTGCCGCCCTCGGTGACGCAGCGGACCTGCGAGGGCCGGAGCCAGCCCAGTTTCCACTTGTGCCAGGCGAAGAAGTCCGGAGCCAGCCCGAACTGACTGCCCATGAGGTCCCAGTCGCCGACGTGGGTGTCCCAGTCGGCGTTGCTGCCCGCGGGCGGCCGGTAGTAGAGGTCGGGCAGGTCGAAGGCGTGCCCGGTCTCGTGGGCGAGCACGTTGATGTCCGGCGGGTGCCCCTCGAAGACGGTGACGAAGCGGTGCAGGTCCGCGCCGTCGACCCGGACCGGCCGGCCCAGGTTGACCACCTTGGTGGCGTCCGGGTCGACGCCCGGCGCGTCGGGGTCGGCGACCAGGTAGACGACCCCGTACCGGGAGAAGTCCACCTGCCCGTCGGCCGCGACCACGGCGTCCCGCAGGTAGCGGGCGCGCAGGGCGGGGCTCCAGTCCCGGCCGATGCCGTACGCGGTGGAGGGCGCGGGCATGCGCAGCCAGTACGGCAGGAGGCGCGGCCGCAGCCGGAAGGTGCCGTAGGAGGCGCGGGCGAAGAAGTCGGTGGTGGCGGGGAAGTGATCGGCCGCCAGTTCGCCCGGGCTGATGGTGGGGGCGGCGTCGGGGAACGCCAGGAACACCATCAGCGCGTCAACGTCGCCACGGGCCCGCGGGTAGGCGGGGTTCCAGGCGCTGACGCCCTCGGAGTGGTGGGCCCGGGTCCGCTGCAGGGCGCACAGCGAGGAGTCAGAACCCCCGGCCGCGGGGCCGGTGACCAGCGTCCACGCGACGACGGCCGCGAAGACGCTGACGGCGGCGATGGCCGCCCGGATCCCGTCGGGGGCATGCCCGCGGACGCTCCGGCGGAACCGCCGATGCGCACGTATGGGTAGCCCTGACAGCGGCACGTGGACCTCCCGTACGGGGTCGGGACACCCACATCACGCTGCTACGGTTTGCTATGTTTTGCCCCGTTGTGCTGCGCCGCCCGGGTTACCGTCCGATCACTACAGTGCGTAATGAGTGACGAAAACCGATCAATGGAATTCAGCAGCCACCCACAAATGATCAAGATCGCATCCCGCGTGCCGAGAATCACCACGACGGCGGTGGCCGCGGCAATTCCCCAACGTCTATGATCGGCACATTTCCAGCATGAACGCCGCCTCTTGGCGGTCATTCGATTCCTCCACGACCACGTGTGCGAGACGACAGCTATGCGGGAGCCAGCGGTGGGCGGACCTTTGGGAAGCCCGGACCTCGAACCCGAGGCGACGGCCACGACGGTCACTCAGCGTCACGCTTCGGCCCCGGAACGGTCGGCCACGGAGGTGCGCGACTACCGCGCCGCCTTCAACGTCGCCCGGCTGCCAATGGCACTGGTCGACCCCGACGGCCGGGTGCGCGAGGCCAATCCGGCGCTCGGCGCGCTGCTCGGCGCGGACCCGGTGCTGCTCACCACCCGCACCGCGGCGGAGCTGGTCGGCCTCGCCGGCGCCGGCGGCGAGATGCCCCCGCTCGGGGAGAGCCCGGAGTACGCCGAGTACGAGGACGTGCTGACCGGACGGCGCGGGGAGTTGCGCCGCACCAGACCCGTACGGGGACCGGACGGGCGCACGGTCTGGGCCGAGGTCGTCGTGGTGCCCGTCCCCGGCGGCGCGCTGATGTCCGTGGAGGACCTGGGCGAGACCCGCGAACTGCGCGAGCAGCTACGCCACTTGCGGATGCACGACCCGGTCACCCGGCTCCCCAACCGGCAGTTGTTCTTCGAGCGCCTCGCCACGGCGCTGGAGGGCGCTGACAGCCGCACCGGCCGGATCGGCCTGTGCTACCTCGACCTCGACGGCTTCAAGGCCGTCAACGACACCCTCGGCCACCGGGTCGGCGACCGGCTGCTCAAAGCCGTCGCCGACCGGCTGTCGGACTGCGCCGCCCGCCTCGGGCGGAGCGGGACCCTCGTCGCCCGGCTGGGCGGCGACGAGTTCGCCGTCCTCGTCGAGGACTCCACCGGCACCGGGCAGGCCACCGGGCTCGCCGACTCCGTACTGACGGCGCTGCAACTGCCCTTCGACCTCGCAGGGCAGCGCCTGGCGGTCTCGGCGAGCATCGGCGTCGTCGAGCGCGAGGCCGCCGGGGCCACCGCCACGGGCATCATGCAGGCCGCCGACACCACGCTGTACTGGGCCAAGGCCGACGGCAAGGCCCGCTGGACGCTCTTCGACCCCGAGCGCAACGCCCACCGGATGACCAAGCAGGCGCTGTCCAGCACCCTGCGGCAGGCCGTGGAGCGCGGGGAGTTCGCCCTGGAGTACCAGCCGCTGGTGGAGCTCGGCACCGGCAGCCTGCGCGGGGTGGAGGCCCTGGTGCGCTGGGAGCACCCGCACTTCGGGCGGCTCGGGCCGAACCGGTTCATCCCGCTGGCGGAGGAGAACGGCTCCATCGTCCAGCTCGGCCGCTGGGTGCTCGCCGAATCGTGCCGCCAGGCCCGGCAGTGGCAGAAGGACTGGCCCGACGACCCGATCTTCGTCAGCGTCAACGTCGCCGTCCGCCAGGTCTGGGACTCCGACCTGGTCGCCGACGTCGCGGAGATCCTCGACGACACCGGGCTGCCGGCCGGGCTGCTGCAACTGGAGCTCACCGAGTCCGCGGTGATGGGCTCGGCCGGCCGGCCGCTGCAGGCACTGCACGCCCTCCAGGAGATGGGTGTGCGCATCGCCATCGACGACTTCGGCACCGGCTACTCCAACCTGGCCTACCTCAGCCGGCTGCCGGTCTCCGCGCTCAAGCTCGACGGCAGCTTCGTGCACGGCTTCCGCGACGGCCTGCACCCCAACCCGGCGGACGAGACGATCGTCGAGGCGCTGGTGCAGCTCGCCCACCGGCTCGGGCTGACCGTCACCGCCGAGTGCGTGGAGAACGCCGAGCAGGCGGAGCGGCTGCGCCGGATCGGCTGCGACACCGGGCAGGGGTGGCTGTACTCGCGGCCGGTGCCGGCCGAGGGGATCGCCGCGCTGCGCGGCCAGGGACCGGGGCCCGGGGAATAGCCGGAGCCGGTACCGGGTTGGTCGTTGCCGTAGGCAAGGAACCAGCCGCAGGAGGCGACGCAGGCACGTGGACACGAACGACCCGGTACGAGGCACCGCCCTCGGCAGCGCACCCGTCCCGCTCTCCGTCCTCGACCTGGCAGGCGTCGGCAGCGGCCTGACCGCGAGGGACGCCCTCGTCGCCGGGGTCGCACTGGCCCGGCTCGCCGAGGCCCGCGGCTACCACCGCTACTGGGTCGCCGAGCACCACTCGATGCCCGGGGTCGCGTCCTCCTCCCCCGCCGTGATCCTCGCCCACCTCGCCGCCCACACGGAGCGGATACGCCTCGGCTCCGGCGGCGTCATGCTGCCCAACCACGCGCCGCTGGTCATCGCCGAGCAGTTCGGCACCCTGGAGGCCCTGGCACCGGGCCGGATCGACCTCGGCCTCGGCCGCGCCCCCGGCACCGACGGCGCCACCGCCGCGGCGCTGCGCCGCAGCGACCGGCTCAACGAGGGCGCCGACGAGTTCCCTCAAGCGTTGTCCGAGCTCATCCGCTTCCTGGACGACGACTTCCCCGACGGCCACCCCTACGCCCGCATCCACGCCATTCCCGGTCCCGTGCAGGGCACCGTGCCCGGCGGCGTTCAGTCCCCCGCGCGGCCGCCGATCTGGCTGCTCGGCTCCAGCACCTTCAGCGCCCGGCTGGCCGCGGCCCTCGGCCTGCCCTTCGCCTTCGCCCACCACTTCTCCGCGGCGAACACCGAACCCGCGCTGGAGATGTACCGCAGGTCCTTCCGCCCCTCCGAGGTACTGGACGAGCCCTACGCGCTGATCGGCGTCGCGGCGCTGGCGGCGGAGGAGGAGAAGGACGCCCGCCGGCAGGTGCTCGCCGGCGCCCTGGGCATGCTGCGCCTGCGCATGGGACGCCCGGGCCTGGTGCCCTCCCCGGAGGAGGCGGAGGCGTACGGGTTCAGCCCGGCCGAGCGGGACTTCGTGGACGGGTGGCTCGGCAACGTGGTGCACGGTACGCCGGACGCGGTCCGGGACGGCCTGGACGCGCTGGTGCGCCGCACCGGGGCGCAGGAGCTGATGATCACGGCCAACGCCCACACGCCGTCCGCGCGGCTGCGTTCCTACGAGCTCATCGCCGACGCGTACGGCCTGCCCGGCGGCGCCTGACCGGCCGCGCGCGGCGGCCGGTGCGGGGGGCGCCGGCCGCCGGCGCGAGCGTGCGACCCGGGGGGCAGGCGTTCGACGCCTCCGTTTCCCGGGGCACCGGGCGCACGAAGCGTCGTGGGGGACGATCCCGGCCCTCTCGTCAAAGCCCTCCGACTGGCTCGACGGGTGGAGGGACGCCTCGTCCGGGGAACGGAGGTGCGAAGAGTTCGACATCCCGCGAGGCCGGCGGGGCGCACCGACACGCCGCCCGGACCGGCGGGTGGCATGGGCGACGGCGCACTCCCGCTCGCCGTCAGACGTCCACCGCCACGTACTTGATCTCCAGGTACTCGTCGATCCCCACGGCGCCGCCCTCGCGTCCGGTCCCGGACTGCTTGACGCCGCCGAAGGGCGCGGCGGGAGTGGAGACGACGCCCTTGTTGAGGCCGAGCATGCCCGTCTCCAGCTCCTCGGCGTAGCGGATCCCGCGCCGCAGGCTCTCCGTGAAGACGTAGCCGACCAGGCCGAACACGGTGTCGTTGGCCAACCGGATCGCCTCGTCGTCGTCCTCGAAGGTGACGACCGGCGCGACCGGGCCGAAGATCTCCTCGCGGAGCATCGCCGCGTCCGGCGGCACGTCGGCCAGCACGGTCGGCGGGTAGAAGTACCCGGGGCGGTCCGAGAGCGGGGCGCCGCCGGTGACCGCGCGGGCGCCGGCGGAGACGGCGTCCTGTACCAGGCGGTCCACCTTGTCCAGGCCCGCGCCGTCGATGAGCGGGCCGACCTGGGTGCCGGGCTCGGTGCCGCGGCCGACGACCATGGAGCCCAGCTTCTCGGCGAGCCGCCCGGTGAAGGCCTCGGCCAGCTCGCGGTGGACGTAGATCCGGTTGGCGGCCGTGCACGCCTCGCCGATGTTGCGCATCTTGGCGATGGCCGCGCCCTCGACGGCCTTCTCCAGGTCCGCGTCCCGGCAGACGATCAGGGGGGCGTTGCCGCCCAGCTCCATGGAGGTCCGCAGCACCTGCCGCGCGCTGAGCTCGATGAGCTTCTGCCCGACGCCCGTGGAGCCGGTGAAGGAGAGCTTGCGCAGCCGCGGGTCCTCCGTCAGCGGGCCGCTGATCTCCGCGGGGCGGGAGGTGGTGAGGACGTTGAGCACGCCGTCCGGCAGCCCGGACTGCCCGAGGATCTCGGCGAGGGCGAGCATGGACAGCGGCGTCTGGTGGGCCGGCTTGACGATCATGGTGCAGCCCGCGGCGACGGCGGGGCCGATCTTGCGGGTGCCCATCGCCGTGGGGAAGTTCCACGGGGTGATCAGCAGCGCGGGTCCCACGGGCTGGCGCATCACCCAGATCCGTCCGTTGCCGTCGGGCGCGGTGCGCCAGCCGCCCTCGATCCGCACCGCCTCCTCGGAGAACCAGCGGAAGAACTCCGCCGCGTAGAGGATCTCGCCGCGGGACTCGGCGACCGGTTTGCCCATCTCCAGCGTCATCAGCAGGGCGAGTTCCTGCTGCCGCTCCACGATGAGCTCGTAGGCCCGGCGCAGGATCTCCCCGCGCTCGCGCGGCGGCGTGGCCGCCCATCCCTCCTGCGCGGCGGCCGCGGCGTCCATCGCCGCCTTGGCGTCCTCCGCCCCGGCGTCCGGCACGGCGCACAGCGACCGCGCGGTCGACGGGTCCTCCACCTCGTACTCGCGCCCGTCGCTCGCCGGCCGCCAGCGGCCGCCGACGAGCAGTGCCTTCGGCACCCGCTCGACCACCAGTTGCTCGCGCTTGCCGTTCCCTTCGGCGCTGTCGCTCATGGCAGCTCCCTGCCTCTCGCGGACGTTCCGGACATCGGGTACCCCACCAGATTCGCATGAATGCCCCCGGTGCGCCGGGGTAGGCGCGGCCCTCGTGCGGTCACCGCGCCGCACGGAAACGGACGACCGGAGGTCTGGTTCATGTCGGAGCGCAGTTCCCTGTCCCGCAGGGGTTTCCTCTCCCGTACCGCAGCCGTGGGCGGTCTCGCGACGGTCCCGGGGCTGGTGGCGGCGTGCAGCCGTACACAGGCCGGCACCGGCGCGCCCACCGGAGACGGGGACCTGCTGGCCAAGCTGAGGAAGCAGGGCTACGTCCGGGTCGGGTTCGCCGGCGAGGCGCCGTACGGGTACCGCGACGGCAACAAGCTGGCCGGAGAGGCGCCCACCCTCCACCGGGAGATCTTCACGGCGCTCGGGGTGCCGGAACTGCGGCCCACGCTCACCGACTTCGGCGCCCTCATACCGGGCCTGACAGCGGACCGCTTCGACGTGGTCAGCGCCGGGATGGCGATCACCCCCGACCGCTGCCGGAAGGTGATCTTCTCGGAGCCCGAGTTCGTCTCGCCGACCGCCCTGATGGTCCGCGGGGGCAACCCCAGGGGCCTGAGCGACCTGGTGTCCTGCGCCCGCGAGAAGGCCACCGTCGGCGTGCTGAGCGCGGCGGTCGAGGCGGACTACGCGGACGCCGCCGGGGTGCCGCCGGCCTCGGTGAAGTCCCTGGCCAAGCAGCAGGACGGGGTCGACGCGCTGCTCGCCGGGCGAATCGACGCCTTCGCGCTGACCGGGATCTCGCTGCGCTGGCTGGCGCGCACCAACAAGGGCGCGGCGGTGGAGGTGCTCGACCCCTTCCTGCCGGTGGTCGGCGGCCGGAAGCAGTACAGCCCGGGCGGCGCGGTGTTCCGGCCGGACGCGACGGGGCTGCGCGACGCGTTCAACAAGGAGCTCGAGAAGATCACGGGCGACCCCGGCCACTACACCTCCCTCATCGGGAAGTACGGCTTCACCAAGGCGGAGGTCCCGCCGGCGACGCTGCGCACCGCACAGCTGTGCAAGGCCTGAGGCGGCGCCTTGTCCCCGTACCCGTACGCCTTCCTCGCCGGTGAACCCCTGTCCGGCCTCACGGAGTTCACGCGCTCGCTGCCGAGCGTGGGGGCGGGTCTGTGGGTCACCGTGCAGGCCACCGTCCTCGGCGCGGCGCTCGCGCTGCTGCTCGCCTTCCTCCTCGGCTTCATGGCCCGCTCGCGGCGGCTGCCGGTGCGCGGGACCTCCCGGGTGGTGGTGGAGTTCTTCCGCGGCACCTCGCTGTACATCCAGATGTTCTGGCTCTTCTTCGCGCTGCCGATCCTCGGCTTCAAGCTCGTGCCGCTCGCCTGCGCCGTGGTCGCCTTCGGGCTCAACTACGGGGCGTACGGCTCGGAGGTCGTCCGGGGTGCCCTGGACGCCGTGCCCCGCGGGCAGCGGGAGGCGGCGGTCGCGCTGAGCATGACGCCCTGGCAGCGGATGCGCCTGGTGGTGCTGCCGCAGGCCTGGCCGCAGATGATCCCGCCGTTCGGCAACCTGCTGATCCAGCTGCTGAAGTGCACCCCGCTGATGTCGCTGATCACCATCTCGGACGTCACCTTCCAGATGGACCAGATCCGTTCGACCACCGGTGACACCGCGACTGCGTACCTGCTGCTGCTGGTCGTCTACTTCGTCCTGGCCTACGCGCTGACGCTGGCGATGAACGGCCTGGAGGCCGTGGCCAAGGCGCGCCTGGGACAGCGGCCGGCGGGAGGTCGGGCCTGATGTGGAGCTGGGAGACGGCCCGCGAGGGCCTGCCGCTGATCCTGCACGGCTTCGGGATCACCCTGCTGGCCACGGTGCTCGGGTCGGTGCTCGCCGTCGTGCTGGGACTGGGCATCGCGGTGCTGCGGCGTACGCCGAGCCACTGGGTGACGCTGCCGCTGCGGGCGGCCGTGGAGTTCGTGCGCTCGACACCGGTGATGATCCAGCTGTTCGCGGTGTGGGTGCTGGTCCCGGGGCTGGACCCGCTGGTGATCGGGATAGCGGTGCTGGGCGTGCACTACGCGACGTACACCTCGGAGGTGTACCGGGCGGGCATCGAGGCGGTGCCGAAGGGGCAGTGGGAGGCCGCCGTCGCGCTGTCGCTGCCACGGGTGCGCACCTGGTCCGCCGTGGTACTGCCGCAGGCGGTGCGGAAGATCGTGCCCGCTCTGGGCAACTACGTGATCTCGATGTTCAAGGAGACGCCCTTCCTGTCGGTCATCACCGTCAACGAGATGGTGCACGAGGCGAACCGCTTCGGCAGTGACCACTTCGCCTACCTGGAGGCGTTCACCCTCGCCGCCCTGGTCTTCCTGGTCGCGAGCTGCCCCACCTCGATCCTCATGCGGAAGCTGGAGAAGCGCCTTGCTCACTGACGAGTCCCCCACCCCCGCCGAGTCCGGCCCCGCGGCGCCCGCCGTCCGATTCCACCAGGTGGTCAAGCGGTACGGGGACAACACCGTGCTGGACCACCTCGACCTGGAGGTCGGCCGCGGTGAGCGCGTCACCCTGATCGGCCCCAGCGGTTCGGGCAAGACGACCATCCTGCGGCTGCTGATGACCTTGGAGCGGGTCACCGAGGGCGTCATCCACGTGGACGGCCAGCCGTTCTCGCACATGCCGGGCCGCGGCGGCCGGCTCGTGCCGGCCGACGAGAGGCATCTGCGTGCCACGCGCCGCCGGATCGGCATGGTGTTCCAGCACTTCAACCTCTTCCCCAACATGAAGGTGCTGGACAACGTCACCGAGGCCCCGGTGCACGTCCTCGGCATGGACCGGGACGAGGCCGCCGAACGCGCCCGCGGGCTGCTGGAGCTGGTGGGGCTGGCCGACAAGCGGGACGCCCACCCCACCCGGCTCTCCGGCGGCCAGCAGCAGCGCGTCGCCATCGCCCGCGCGCTGGCGATGCGGCCCGACATCCTGCTGCTGGACGAGGTGACCTCGGCGCTCGACCCCGAGCTGGTGGCCGGTGTGCTGGACGTGCTCAGGGACATCGCCCGCAGCACGGACATCACGCTGCTCTGCGTCACGCACGAGATGGGGTTCGCCCGGGACGTCTCGGACCGGGTGCTGATGTTCGACGGCGGACGGGTCGTCGAGTCGGGTCCGCCGGAGCGGATCTTCGGCTCCCCGGAGCACGGCAGGACCCGGGAATTCCTCGGTGCGGTGCTCTGAGAAAAATTGGTCCGTGCCCTTGGCATATGCCAGAGTGGCGCGTTCCTGCGTATACGCCTGCGGCCCGCCACATAAAGCTCCAACGGGCTCTACTGCGAACAACATTGAGGCTATCGTGGAATGCGGCCCGGCTGCCGGGCCCGGCTGTCGTGCCCGGCAGCCGTGACCAGCAGCTACAGCAAGGACGCAAACGGTCACACCTGTAGGGGGACACCGTGGCGCTTGAGCACCGACAGGTCGCGCCGGTCTACGCGGTCCAGCACGCGCTGCGCGTGCTGGAGACCGTGGACAAGCACAGGAACGGCGTCACCGCCGAGCAGCTCGCCCGCGAAATCGGGGTACCCATCGCCTATCTCGGCCAACTCCTCGCGATGCTCAACCGCGAGCGCTATCTCAACGCCCTGCCCGGCGGCGGGTACGCGGTCGGCGAGTCGCTGGTCCTGCTGGGCAGCGCCAGCCGCGACCTGGCACTCGGCGAGAAGATCAAGAAGATCCTCATGGCGCTGCGCGACGAGGTCGGCGCCGCCGTCTACTTCAGCCGCTACGACGACGGCGAGGTCAAGATCGTCGACTTCGCGGACGGCCCGGCGGCGCCCAAGGTGAACGAGTGGGTGGACTTCCGCTTCGCCGCCCACGCCAGCGCGGTCGGCAAGTGCCTGCTCACCCAACTCGACCACAACGGGCGCCGCGACCACCTGTCCCGGCACAAGACGGTACGCCTCACGTCCAGGACCACGATCAGCGAGAAGCTGCTGCTGACCAAGCTGGAGAGCCAGCCGGCCAGCGCCCCCACCCTGGACCTCCAGGAGTACGCGATCGGCACGGTCTGCGCCGCGATCCCGATCACCGTCGGCAGTACGGTCGGCTGCCTCGCCCTGTCCCTGCCCGTCACCCAGGCCCACCGCCTCAAGGGCGCGGCCGACACCCTCAACGAACGCGCGGCACCGGTGCTGCTCTCGCTGGCCCTCTGAGAGCCGTACGACGCACGCGCGCACCGGAGGCACGGCAAAGGGCGCCCCTCCCGGAGGAGGGGCGCCCTTTCGCTGTGCGCCGCCAGGGACTCGAACCCCGAACCCGCTGATTAAGAGTCAGCTGCTCTGCCAGTTGAGCTAGCGGCGCGTGCAGGACAATCATACGGGGTCGGAGGGGGTGCTCATGACCACTCCCCCACCCCTGAACCCGGACCGGACCGCCTCGGGCCGAGCGCCCGAACGCGTGGCCGGAACGCGGGCATGCTGAGGGGCCCGGCAAGAGGGGGGAGGTATGCCGGGCCCATCAGCGTGGGGGGAGGGGGTGTGGCTATTGGGGGGGTGTTGTTGTCTTTGGGGTACTACGCCCGGGACCTACCAGGCGATGTCATTCGCGTGGACGACAAGGTTGGGCGACGTCCACGCGATGTCACCGGCCGGTGCAGGCTGCGCGGATGCTGCGCTCGCGCCGATCAGCCCCATCGAAATGGAAGCGACGACGCCCAGTGCGAAACGGAGGGCGAAGCGGCGAATCGAAGTCATGGCAGGCCTGTCCTGGGGGTGTGAGCTGGGGTATTGCTGGTCGGAGGTGCCGCTCAGGTCTGGGGGAACCGTACGACTGACTGAATTCTGTCGGACGCCGGGCCGCTGGTCTGTAGTTTTCGCGTTCCGGATTCGGACATGGCCCTATGCGGACACATGGGACCGGATGGGCCCCGAAGGGTCCATACACGAGCCCTGCCCCTTAACCTGATCGAAGCCGGGGGTGTTGTGAAGCATTGGGGGTGCGAGCAGTGACCGACGACCTTCTGCGCGCCCGGGCGCAGGAACTCTACGCCCTGGCACTCGCCGAGGCCGACTGGACACCGGAGAGCGTCTGTTCACTCACCGGCTGGTCGCCTGAAGAACTGGACGAAGCCCTGCGGTGCCTGGCGGACCTGGGACTGGCGGCCCAGTTCCCGTCCTCCCGCAGCGGCTGGTCCGTGCACTCCCCCGCGACCGCCATGGCCCAGCTGATCGAGGGCAGCCGCCGGCGCACCGAGGAACTGGTCAGCACCATCACCCACGCCCACACCGCTCTCAGCCAGGTGGCGTCCGAATTCCAGCCGGTGCACATGCGGCAGCTGGCGGAGGCACGCATCGAGGTCGCCGCCCAGCCCTCCCAGATCGCGGCGATCCTGGACGAGGCGGCGAGCACCGTCACGACCGAGATCCTGTCCATGCACCCCAGCGCGCTGCCCGAGGACCATCTCTTCGAGGCGGACGACCGCAACCGCGACGCGCTGAGCCGGGGCATCGCGATGCGCTCCATCCACCTGGCCACGGCCGCGGCCGTGCCGCACGTGCGGTCCCACCTGCGGAACATGGTCAACGACGGCGGCGAGGTCCGTACGGCGGCGACGGTGCCCATGAAGCTGATCATCGTCGACCACACCCTGGCCATCGTGCCGCCCCTCGGGCCCGAGGCCCACTCCGAGCGGAGCCCGGGCTCCGCCATGGTCCTGCGCAGCCCCGCCATGGTGGCCGTGCTGCGGCAGATGTTCGAGCACTGCTGGGCCGCGGCCTCCGACCTGTTCACCGACGACGTCGGGGCCGCGCCCGCCGCGCGGCACCGGGAGGTCGTCCGGCTGCTCGCCTCCGGGCTGACGGACGAGGCCATCGGCCGGAAGCTGGGCCTGTCCGACCGGACGGTGCGGCGGATAGTGGCCGAGCTGATGCAGCAGATAGGGGCGGACAGCCGGTTCCAGGCCGGGGTGAAAATGGTCCGCCTCGGCTGGCTGGACGACGATCCCGCGCTCCTGGACGGCGTGGTCGGGAGCACCCCCGGAGGTCCGGTAGGATCCTCTCTGTCGGTGAGCGCCGCTAGCTCAACTGGCAGAGCAGCTGACTCTTAATCAGCGGGTTCGGGGTTCGAGTCCCTGGCGGCGCACAGCGAGAGGGCGTCCTTCCTTCGGGAAGGGCGCCCTCGCTCATTTGTGCGACAAGGGCGGCGTCCCGGTTGACTCGGTGCGAAAATATCCCGTAACGATGATGTGAGGGCTCTACGGGGGCTCACGAGGAGGCCATGCACGCGCACGATCCGCCGCCGCCCGGCACGGGCAGGGAGGCCCGGCCGAGTCCAGGGGCCGCCTCGCCCGGGGGCCTGCTCGACCTTCTGCAGGTCGCGGCGATGGTGCTGGACCGCACCGGTCACATCGTGCTGTGGAGCCCGGAGGCCGAGCGTCTGTTCGGTTACTCGGCGGCCGAGGCCCTGGGCCAGAACGCCGGCCTGCTGCTGGTGGCGCCGGACAAGCTGGAGCTGGTCACCGAGCTGTTCAAGCAGGTCAGGGCTGGTGCCATCTGGCAGGGCGTGTTCCCGATCGTCCACGCGGACGGCACGACCCGGGACGTCGAGTTCCGGAACATGCGGATGCACGACGTGGACGGCGGCGTCTACGCGCTGGGCCTGGGCGCCGACCTCACCACGGTGCGGCGCGTGGAGACGGACATGGCGCTGTCGAGCAGCCTCGTCGACCAGTCCCCGATCGGGCTCGCAGTCTTCGACACCGACCTGCGGATCGTGCGCGTCAACCGGGCCATGGAGGAGCTGCACGGCCTGCCTGCGGCCGCCATGCTGGGGCGCCGGGTGCGCGAGATCTCGCGGGGCTCGGAGTTCCGGGCGATCGAGGCCCGGATGCGGCAGGTGCTGGAGACCGGGGAGCCGCTGCTGGACCTGGACACGGTGGTCAGGACGTACGCCGACCAGGAGCACGACCACGCCTGGTCGATCTCGTACTACCGGATCCAGGACCCCACCGGGCGGGTGCTGGGCCTGGCCACGTCGATCGCGGACTTCACCGAGCGCCACCAGGCCGCCGAGGAGATAGCCGAGGCCCGCGGCCGGCTCGCGGTGATCGCCGAGGCCGGTACCCGGATCGGCACCACGCTGGACCTGCAGCAGACCGCGCGGGAGCTGGCCTCGGTGGTGGTGCCGACGCTCGCCGACATCGCCACCGTCGACGTCCTGGACGAGGTGCTGCGCGGCGGCCCGGTGCCCAAGGTGCGCGCCCAGCAGTCGGCCGAGTTCCGGGCGCTGGCGGTCGCGGCCGCCGAGTCCGGCGCGGCGATCGGCGCCGTCGACCCGGTGGGGGAGCTGGCCCGGTACTCCGACGACCGGCTGATCACCAAGACCGTGCGGGAGGGCCAGCCGGTGGTCGTGCACCGGGTGAGCAGCCGCATGCTGCGCCGCATAGCCCGCGACGACCGGGCCGCCGCCCAGCTGAAACGGGCGGGGGCGCACTCCTACCTCGCCGCGCCGCTCATCGCCCGCGGCGAGGTGCTGGGGGCGGTCGGAATGTTCCGCACCCGCAACCAGAAGCCCTTCGACGACGAGGACCGCACACTGGCGGTGGAGCTGGCCGCCCGGGCCGCGATCTCCATCGACAACGCGCGCCTGTACGCGGGTGAGCGCAACGCCGCGCTCACCCTCCAGCGCAGCCTGCTGCCGCACGAGCCGCCACGCATGGACGGGATGGAGATCTCCGCGCGCTACATCCCCGCCGTCCGCGAGGTCGGCGGGGACTGGTACGACGTCCTGCAGCTGCGGGACGGCAAGGTCGGGCTGATCGTCGGGGACGTGATGGGCAAGGGCCTGCACGCCGCCGCGATCATGGGACAGCTGCGTACGGCGACCCGGGCCTTCTCCCGGCTCGACCTGCCGCCCCACGAGGTGCTGGCGCACCTCGACAACATCACCGGCAGCGCCGAGGGCGACTTCATCGCCACCTGCGTCTACGCCGTCTGCGACCCGGCGACGGGCCGCTGCCAGTTCTCCACCGCCGGGCACCTGCCGCCGGTGCTGGTACCGCCCGGCGGCCGCGCCGAGCTGATCGACCTGCCCAGCGCGGTGCCGCTGGGTGTCGGCGGGATCCGCTTCCACACGGTGGAGCGCAAGCTCCCCGAGGGCACCTTGCTGGCGCTGTTCACCGACGGGCTGGTCGAGGACCGGCGGCAGTCCATCGACGTGGGGCTGCGCACGCTGATGCGCGCGCTCAAGCTCAAGAGCCGCCGCCGCTCGCTGGAGGAGACCTGCGACGTCGTCCTGGGCGCCCGGCTGCAGTCACCGGACGACGACGTCGCCCTGCTGCTGGCCCGGATGGGGGCGCCGGCGGCGGACGACGAGCAGGCCGGCGACGAGGCGGCCGGCAACGGGGCGGCCGATGAAGAGGCGGCCGACGAGTCCTGAGCCACCGGTCCGCAGTCCTGCCGCAGGTCACGGGCACACAACCGGACGAAATCGCTCATACGACCGGTTAACAACTCGTTTCGCACCTTGCGATCAAGACGGGCATTCGGGGAGGCTGGGTCCGCAGGACATGTATGCGCCAAACGGACCTATGCGCCCTTACCGGTGAACGAAAGGGTCCGTTTCGGCGGCTTTTTCGTGTGGGCCCGGGGGACGGCCCGCAGGGGGCGAGGGGGGTGAATTCAGGCGTTACCTCACGGTGGTCCGGTCGTTGACGAGTCATAGCCTGCCTCACGCGACCCGGAGGCCACAGAACGCCCACGTATGCCCCGGGGGCGGGGGGCCGCAGCGCCCGGGGCGCCAACACCGCCGCGACAGCGGCGCGACATGCTTCGGGGGGAGCATCCACATGCCGCCGACACCCGGCGCCCAGCAGTACACGACCGACCCTCGGGCCGGAACGCCCGCGCCCGTCATACCCCAGCAGTCCCGCCCCGGCCCGTCCCGGCCGGACCCCGGCGCGGTCGCGCCCCGGTACGACTACGAGCACTACAGCAGACTCGCCGGCCCGCTCACCGAGCCGGAGCCCGGCGTCCCGTACCGGGTGAAGTACCGCAGCCTCCTCTCCGAGGAGCCCCACCGGATACGCGCGGCTCTGCTGCTCGGCGCGGCCCCGGTGCTCTCGGCGGTGCTGCTCGCCTGGCTGATGCAGCCGGCCCACTGGACCAGACGGGAGCACGCGCCGGGCTGGATGGTCGCCTGCGACGCCGTGATGCTGATATCCATCGGCCTGATCGAGCTCTTCCGGCTGATCAACGTGACGTCCAACGCCCACGCGACGCTCGTCGCGCGCGATCCGGTACCCGTGGTCCCCGAGAAGGGCAGCAAGGTCGCCTTCGTGACCACCTTCGTCCCGGGCAAGGAGCCCCTGGCGATGGTGCGGGCGACCCTGGAGGCCGCGGTCCGGCTGCGCCACCGCGGCACACTGCACGTCTGGCTCCTGGACGAGGGCGACGACCCCGACGTCAAGCGCCTGTGCGAGCGCCTGAACGTACGCCACTTCACCCGCAAGGGCGTCGAGCGCTGGAACCGGCCCAGCGGCGCCTTCCGGGCCCGCACCAAGCACGGCAACTACAACGCCTGGCTCGACGCCCACGGCGACGACTACGACTTCTTCGCCTCCGTCGACACCGACCACGTCCCGCTCCCCAACTTCCTGGAGCGGATGCTCGGTTACTTCCGCGACCCGGACATCGCCTTCGTCGTCGGGCCGCAGGTCTACGGCAACTACGACAGCGCGGTCACCAAGGCCGCCGAGAGCCAGCAGTTCCTCTTCCACGCGCTCATCCAGCGGGCCGGCAACCGCTACGGCTCCCCCATGTTCGTCGGGACCAACAACGCGGTGCGCATCAGCGCCATCAAGAGCGTCGGCGGGCTGTACGACTCCATCACCGAGGACATGGCCACCGGCCTGGAACTGCACCGGCACCGCAATCCCGCCACCGGCCGCAGGTGGGCCTCCGTCTACACCCCGGACGTGCTCGCCGTCGGCGAGGGACCGTCCTCCTGGACCGACTTCTTCACCCAGCAGCTGCGCTGGAGCCGCGGCACCTACGAGACGCTCATCAAGCAGTTCTGGAAGGTGCCGTTCACCCTCTCCCCCGGCCGTCTGCTCAACTACACGCTGATGGTCGTCTACTACCCGATGACGGCGGTCAACTGGGTGCTGGGCGGCCTCAGCTGCGCGCTCTTCCTCGGCCTGGGCGCCTCCGGCATCCAGATCGACTCCGAGGTCTGGATGATGCTCTACAGCGACGCCGCGGCGCTGCAGATCGGCCTGTACATGTGGAACCGGCGGCACAATGTCAGCCCGCACGAGCCGGAGGGCTCCTCGGGCGCGGCGGGCATGGTGATGTCGGCGCTGTCCGCGCCGATCTACGCCCGCTCGCTGATGGACGCGGTGCTGCGGCGCAAGAGCAGGTTCGTGGTCACCCCCAAGGGGGACTCCGCGAGCCCGGACCGGCTGCTGTCCACCTTCCGCATCCACCTGTTCTGGCTGCTCGTCTTCGGCGGTTCGCTCGCCGCCAGCTTCTTCAACGGCCACACCCACGTGGCGATGCGCACCTGGGCGACGCTGGCCCTCGTCCTGGCGCTGGCGCCGGTCGCCGTGTGGTCCCTGTCCCTCGTACGTTCCAGGAGCGCAGCCCGATGAGGTACCGACCCAGCCGCAGACTGCGGAAGATCGCCGTCGGGAGCACGGCCGTGGGGGTGCTCGCCGGGATGAACACGCCCGCGATCTACGGCTACTCCGCCGCCAAGTACCACGACTACAAGATCAACCAGCCCGGCTACAAGGCCGCGTACGGCCACTGGGACCTCGTCGAGGTCCCCGAGGAGTTCCGCGTCAACGCCATCCACGCGGCGCTGCTGCGCACCGGGAAGGTGCTGCTGATCGCCGGTTCCGGCAACGACGAGCGGAACTTCAAGGCCAAGTCCTTCAAGAGCGTGCTCTGGGACCCGGTGAAGAACACCTTCAAGGAGATCGACACCCCCAAGGACATGTTCTGCGCCGGCCACACGCAGCTGGCGGACGGCACGCTGCTGGTGGCCGGCGGCACCGCCCGCTACGAGAAGCTCAAGGAGGCCGTGGACCGGGCGGGCGGTGCGATGCTCATCAAGAACGAGGACCCGGACAAGCCGCGGAACTTCCCCAAGGGAACGGTCTTCGTCAACAACGAGAACGGCCGCTCCTTCCGGTCGGAGTTCCCCGTCAACGTGCCGCGCGCCAAGAAGACCGTCGACGCCCGGACCGGCGAGGTCACCGTGACCGCGAGCGAGGCACGGGTGTTCGTGCAGTCGCTGGTCGAGGGCGAGAAGGGCATCGTCAACACCGCGGCGCAGTACGGGATCCAGGGCCTGCGGGGCGAGGACGGGGAGAACTTCTACGGGCTGGCCACCAAGCTCGGCCTGGACAAGAAGGACTTCCAGGGGATCAAGCAGGCCTACGAGTTCGACCCGCTCGCCGAGCGCTACGTGCCGGTCGACCCGATGAACGAGGCCCGCTGGTACCCGACGCTGGTCACCCTCGCCGACGGCCGGGTGCTCTCGGCCTCCGGACTGGACGACATCGGCCAGGTCGTACCGGGCAAGAACGAGATCTACGACCCGAAGACCCGGACGTGGGCGTACACCACCGAGCGCTACTTCCCCACCTACCCGGCGCTCTTCCTCATGAAGGGCGGGAAGATCTTCTACTCGGGCGCCAACGCGGGGTACGGGCCGGCCGACGAGGGCCGGGTCCCGGGCGTGTGGGACCTGCGCACCAACCGCTTCACCGAGGTCCCCGGCCTGAAGGACGCCGAGGACCTGGAGACGGCGGGCTCGGTGCTGCTGCCGCCCGCGCAGGACCAGAAGGTGATGGTGCTGGGCGGCGGCGGGGTCGGCGAGTCGCACTCCTCGACCACCCGCACCGCCGTGGTGGACCTGGACGCCGCCGACCCGCGGTACACGACCGGTCCCGACCTGCCGGAGCCCACCCGCTACCTGAACACGGTGATCCTGCCCGACGACACCCTGTTCACCACCGGCGGCTCCCGTGACTACCGGGGCCGCGGCAGCAGCGACGTCCTGCGCGCGCAGATCTACGACCCGGCGCAGAACGCCTTCCGGGAGGCGGCCGACCCGTCCGTGGGCCGCAACTACCACTCGGAGGCGCTGCTGCTGCCCGACGGCCGGGTGGCGGTCTTCGGCTCCAACCCGCTCTTCGGGGACGCGGCCGACACCAAGCCGGGCTTCTTCGAGCAGCGGATCGAGGTGTACACCCCGGCGTACCGCTACCGGGACTCCCGGCCCTCGCTCGGCACGGGCCCGGCGGCCGTCCGGCGCGGCGGCACGGCCACCTTCCCGACCGCGTACGCGGAGCACATCGAGTCGGCGCGGCTGATGCGGCCGAGCGCGGTCACCCACGCCACCGACGTGGAGCAGCGGTCGATCGCGCTGGACGTGAGGCGCGGAAAGGGGTCGGTGAGCGTGACCGTCCCCGAGGACCCGACGATCGTGCCGCCGGGCTGGTACATGCTGGTCGTCACCGACGAGGAGGGCACGCCGTCCGAGGCCCGCTGGGTGCGGGTGACCTGACGGGAGGGGCCCGGCGCGAGGTCAGGAGGCCGCGCGCCGGGCCAGTCCCAGGGCGTACTCGGGCCACCAGTCGCCGGCCCGGGGGCCGCCCTTGCAGGTGCCGTCGGAGTCGCCGGGGCGCTTGATCCACAGGTAGGCGTCGACGAGTTCGTCACCGGTGTCGGTGGTGGGCGGGGTGCCCAGGCCGCGGCCGGGCGGGTTGCACCAGGCCTCCTCGTGGGCGCCGTCGAGGGGGCCGCGGCCGTTGCGGCTGGTGTCGATGACGAAGTGCTTGCCGCCGAGCCGGGCGGACAGCTTCCTGCCGTACGCGGTGTTCGCGGCGGTGGTGTAGAAGTTCGAGGTGTTGAGGGCGAAGCCGTCGGCCCCGGCGATGCCGGCCGCCCGCAGCGGGCCGGCCAGGCGCGCGGGGTCGCTGACCCAGCCGGCGTTGCCCGCGTCGAGGTAGACCCGTGCGCGCGGCAGCGCTCCCAGGGTGTCCACGGCGTGGGACAGCAGGGCGTAGCGCTCGTCGTGGAACTCCACCGGGGTGCAGCCGTCGACGAGGTGGGTGAGGGCGTCCGGTTCGAGCACCACCAGAGCCTCTCGGTCGCCGATGCCGGCCGCGACCTCGTCGACCCATGCGCGGTACGCGGCGCCGTCGGCGGCGCCGCCTTGGGAGTACTGACCGCAGTCGCGGTGCGGGATGTTGTACAGCACGAGCACGGGCACCCGGCCGTCGCGGGCGGCGGCCCCGGTGTAGTCCCTCGCCCGCTGCCCGGCGTCGTCCTGGCCGATCCACTCGGCGACGGGCCGGCCGGCGATCCGTTCCAGCAGCTCGGCGTCGCCCTCCCGGCCGTCCTTGCGCCACTGCGCCGCCTGCCGGGCCGCGGCGGTGTCGGGGTTGATCCAGAACGGTGCCCCCGCCGTGCTCCCGGGGCTTCCGGTGCGGCCGGGGCTGCCGCCGCCCTTGTCCTGGCTCCCCCCGGGCTTCCCGGTGCCGAAGCAGCCGCCGAGCACGACGGAGAGGAGTCCGGCGGCGGACACGGCACAGGCCGCTCTGCGCAGCGGGCCGGTGTTGGTGCCGAACATCCACTCCCCCTTGGATGGCGGGACGAGACCGGTCGCCGTCAATCCTGACATACCGAACCGCCAACGGGGCCTCGGATCGGGTCAGTCGGCGCCTTTCCCGTCGAATGCCGCGCCTCGCCCCCATGGCAGAATCCCCCGGCGAAGCCGTGGCCGCCGAGGGCTGGAGCCGGACGTGACAGAGCACCCCACGCACAGTGCGCGCGAGCTGCGGCTCGCCGAGGTCTTCGTGGAGCTTGCCGACACCCTGGACGGCGACTTCGACGTGGGCGTCTTCCTGGAGCGGGTGGCCGACCGCTGCGTGGAACTGCTGGACGTGACGGCGGCCGGGCTGCTGCTGGACGACGGGCGCGGCGGGCTGCGGACCGCCGCCGGCCGCGGCGGGGCGGGCGAACTCCTCGGGCGGCAGCGGGAGGAGGGGCCCTGCCTGGACTGCTACCGCGGTTCCGAGGTGGTCACCGCCCCGGACCTGGCGCGCTGCGACGACCGCTGGCCGCACTTCGCCCCGCTCGCCCGCGACCGGGGCTTCCACGCGACGTACGCGGTGCCGCTGCGGCGCCGGGCCGAGGTGATCGGCGCGCTGAACCTGTTCCGCGGTGTGCCCGGTGATCCCCCGGGCGGCGACGTGGCGCTGGCCCGGGCGTTCGCGGACGCCGCCGCCATCGGGATACTCCAGGAACGGGCCCGGCAGCGGCAGGAGTCGCTGGCGGCCCAGTTGCAGGCCGCGCTGGAAAGCCGGGTCGTGCTGGAGCAGGCCAAGGGCGTGCTGGCGGAGCGCTGGGGCGTCGGCGTGGACGAGGCGTTCACGGAGCTGCGGAGGTACGCGCGCACCCACCGGGTACGGCTGGCGGAACTGGCCCTGGGCGTCGTGGACGGCACGGTGGACTCCGACGCCCTGCGGGGGTCCGGCAGTTGATCGGACGGCGGGGGACGTCCGGTATTCGTCCTCGGCCGGGCCGGTGCCGGCACGTCGGGCATAGGCTGGCCCCACCACCCCGGACCCCGGTGGCGTCCCGTCCCGTTCCCGTACCTGCCGCACTCGCCAGGCTTCCGCTCCCGGAGACGTCCCATGTCCGACGACGCCACAGACACCACGCCCCGGATCGACCGGCGCACCGACGGGTCCAGCACCCTGGTGACGCTCGGCGGCGAGGTGGACGTGCTCACCGCGCCCGGGGTGTCCGCCGCGCTGGACGCGCTGACCGGTGCGGACCGCCCTGACATCGTCGTGGACCTGCGGCCGGTGGAGTTCATCGACTGCAGCGGCCTGTCGGCGCTGGTGCGCGCCCGGCGCCGCGCCGAGGAGCACTCCGGGCGGGTACGGCTGGTGTGCCGGGACGAGTTCACGCTGCGCACGCTGCGGGCGACCCGGCTGACCCGGTGCTTCACGATCCTGCCGGACTGGCCGGAGCCCACGGACTGACGCGCGCCCCGCACACGCGCCCCCGACACGCCCTAGCCCGGCCGCATTCAGGTGTTCTAGCCTGGCAGGGCGGCCCAGGACCCCGGTCGCCGGAAGTGCCTCCTACGCCTTCAGGACGTGGTCCGGCCATGGCCAAGCTCGCGGCCTTCGCACGCCTTTCCCTGTCCGACCCGCGCAGATCCGCACTCGGCGCGCCCCTGGCGGCGAGGCGCCGGCCGCCCGGCGGCGTCACGCCGCAGCCGCCCTCCCCGGACGGGGTGCGGGTGCGCCGCACCGCGGGCCGCGCGGCACTGACGCGCTTGCGGGCCCGGCTGCCCGAACCGCGCGTTCCGGGGCGGGCCCACCGTCTCTCCCCTGACGCGCCGGGACCACTCCCGCGGTCCCGGCGCCCGAGGGTGAGGAGCGCCCGGCCGGCGGCTCCGGGAGGAGCGGACCGCGGGCCGGGCGCTGTACACCTCGTCAGGCGCGGCGGTGCGGTCAGGCCGTCGGCGTGAGCCGGACGGTCCGGCCCTCGCGGGCCGAGACGGCGGCCGCCTCGATGACGGTGAGCGCGTCGGCGGCCTCGCGGGCGGTGACCGGCGGTGCGGTGCCGTCCCGCAGGGCGGCGGCGACGGCGGTGTAGTACGCGGGGTAGTCGCCGGGCAGGGTCGGCACGGGGCGCACGTCGTCGCCCGCGCCCAGCACGCCCCATTCGGCCTCCGGTTCGGTGCCCCACACGGTGCCGGGGGCGGGCCGGGCGCCGTCGCGCAGCGCGGCCTCCTGCGGGTCCAGGCCGTGCTTGACGTAGCCGGCGGCGCTGCCGAGCACCCGGAAGCGGGGGCCGAGCTGCGCGGTGGTGGCGCTCATCCACAGGTGGGAGCGGACGCCCCCGGCGTGGGTGACGGCCACGAAGGCGTCGTCGTCCACCTGGGCGCCGGGCCGGCGCACGTCCAGCTCGCCGTACACGGAGACGGCGGGGCCGAAGAGGGTGAGCGCCTGGTCGACGAGATGGCTGCCGAGGTCGTAGAGCAGGCCGCCGATCTCGGCGGGGTCGCCGGACTCGCGCCAGCCGCCCTTCAGGCTCGGCCGCCACCGCTCGAAGCGGGACTCGAAGCGCCCCACCTCGCCCAGTTCGCCGCGCTCCAGCAGCCCGCGCAGGGTGAGGAAGTCGTTGTCCCAGCGGCGGTTCTGGAAGACCGAGAGCAGCAGACCGCGCTCGTCGGCGAAGTCCGCGAGCGTGTGCGCCTCGGCCGCGGTGCCGGCGACCGGCTTGTCGACGACCACCGCGAGCCCGGCCTCCAGGGCGGCGGTGGCGAACGGGACGTGGGTCCTGTTCGGCGAGGCGAGGACGATCAGGTCGAGCTCGCCGGCGCGCTTCCACAGCTCGTCCGGGTGTCCGGCCAGGCGGACGTCCGGGTGCTCGGCGCGGGCCTGCGCCTGGCGCTCCGGGTTGCTGGTGACGACGGTGTCCAGGACGAGGCCGTCGGTGGTGGCGATCAGCGGGGCGTGGAAGACCGAGCCGGCCAGACCGTAGCCGACCAGCCCGACGCGAAGAGGTGCGGGAGACATGCGACCACTTAAGCAACGGTGTTGCCAAAGTGCAAGGGAGCCTGACAATGGGGGACGTGAACAGGGGAATCTCCGGGGCCAACCTGCCCGCGCTGCGCAGCCACAACGCCGCCCTCGTGCTGGGTCTGCTGCGGGCGGCGACGGCCGGCGGGGGCACCGGCATCAGCCGACTGGAACTGGCCGAGCGCACCGGGCTCACCCCGCAGGCCGTCAGCAAGATCACCGCGCGGCTGCGGGCCGACGGCCTGGTCGACGAGGCGGGACGCGGCGCCCCCACCGGCGGCAAGCCGCGCACCCTGCTGCGGCTTGCGCGCCGCGCCCGGTACGCCGCCGGGGTGCACCTGGACCGCGACGAGCTGACGGTGGTGCTCGCCGACCTGGCGGGCGGCGTGGTGGACGCCAGGACCGCCCCGCTGGACCTCGGCCGCCCGGCCGGGGAGGTGCTGGAGGCGGTGGCGGGACTGGTCCGGGAGACCGTCGGCGCGACGCCCGGCGCGGACGGGGCGGTGCTGGGCGCCGGGCTCGCCTGCCCGGGCCCGCTCGACCACGCCACAGGGGTGCTGCACCGCGTCACGGGCCTGCCGGGATGGGACGGCTACCCGCTGCGCGAGGCGCTGGCCGAACGCCTCGGGCTGCCGGTCGTACTGGACAAGGACACCAACGCGGCGGCGCTCGCCGTGCTCGCACCCGGCGCCGGTGGCGAGGCCGGAACGGGGGCGGGCGCGACCGGGGCGGGCGCGACCGGGGCGGGCGCCGGGGACTCCTTCGGCTATCTGCACCTGGGGACCGGGCTCGGCGCGGGCCTCGTGCTGGACGGCACCCTGCACCGCGGCTCCCGCACCGGCGCCGGGGAGTTCGGCCACCAGGCGGTCGCCCCGGACGGCCCGGTGTGCGCCTGCGGCAACCGGGGCTGCCTGGAGGCACTGTGCCTGGCCGCCGTCGGCCGCGGCGACACGGCGGGGGCCGCACGGCTGCTCGGCGTCGGTGCCGCCAACCTGGTCTCCCTCCTGGACATCGACCGGGTCGTGCTCGGCGGCCGTACCGTACTGGCGGACCCCGCCCTGTTCGCGCGCGAGGTGGCAGCCGCCATGGACCCGCGCACCCTGCGTGCGGCCGGCCGCACGGTGCCGGTCACCGTCGCCCCGGCCGGGCGGCGCGTGGTCGCGGAGGGGGCCGCGCTGCTGGCGCTGGCGCCGCTCTTCGGCCAGACGGCGGCGGGCTGACCGCCCGTACGGGTGCGGGGGCGGACCGGAGCCGCGTCGTGCGGTGTTATCAGCGGATGACCGTGAGAGCTTCGCTGCCCATGAGGTGGTGCAGCGCTCTGGCCGTCGCGGCGGCCGCGGTCACGGCGGCGGCCCCCCAGGCCTGCGCGGAGGACTTCCCGGTGACCGCCCGGCTGCTGGGCGGCCCCCACACCTACGCGGCGGGGGCCGGGCCCCGGGAGTTCCGGGTGGAACTGGAGAACACGTCCCGCGGCGAGCTGCGCGAGGTCCACCCGGTCCTCGTCTTCGTCGATCGCGGACGCAAACTGACGGCTGATCAGATCCGGCTGGAGTACCGGGCGGCGGCCTCCGCCGCGGGAGCCGGGAACGCGCGGGACCGCTCGTGGCGGCCGGTGGCCGTCGAGCGCACGGACAACGACGAGAACATCGCCGTGGTGGGCGGCAAGAACGGTCCCGGCACCACGCTGCCCTCGCGCCGGACGGTGGCGATCGCGCTGCGCCTGCGCTTCACGGCGGCGACGCCCGCAGGGCCGGTCACGGCGTCGGCCACGATCATGGAGCGCCGCGGCCGCGACGGCGACTGGGTCGGCGAGTCCGCCGGCTACGACTTCGACGTCGCACCCTCCCGGGACGCCACCGCGGGGCCGCAGTCCCCGCGCCCGGGCCGGACCGGCGAGGAGGGGCGGCCGGACGGCGGCCGGGGCGGCGACGGGGGAACCGGCGCGGGACCGGAAGAGGAACCGGGCGTGCGGCCGGGCGGGTCACCGGTGCCCGGTCCTTCCACGGGCAGCGGCCCGGGAAGCGGACCGGGCACCGGCCCGGGGACGGACCCCGGGACCGGACCCGTCCCGGGCAAGGGCGGCGAGACGGACCCGGGTACCGCGCCGGGCGCCGCCGCCCCGGGCCTCGCCGCCACCGGCGACCCGCACCGGGCGCCCGCGCTGATGCTGACGGGCGCCGGGGTGCTCATGGTCATGGGCGGCGCGGCCCTGAGGTTCAGCCGCCGAGGGTGAACCAGGTGGTGCGGGACTTCTGCCACTCGGGGTGGGTGAGGTCCTTGGCCTCCTTGCCGTCCCCGTACAGGTCGGCGGCACCGTTGTCGGTCATCAGCTGCGCCCGGGCACCGGTCGCCGTGAGGTCGGGGACCTCCACGACGGCCTCCCAGGCACCCGGGTCGGAGGTGGGCAGGTCGAGCAGCTTGACGGGAGCGCTGCCTGCGCTGCCGTCCCAGGAGTACAGGGCGTACGGGTCGCTGTTGTCGTCGGCGGCCCAGGAGCCGGCGAGGATCAGGTACTGCCCGGCGGCGTTGCGGCGGATGTCGCGGACGCTGAGGCCGCCCAGGTCGAGGGTGACCGGGGTGCCGAAGGTGGCGTGGACGGAGGTGTTGGGCTTGCCGCCGACCAGCTTGTCGAGGTTGGTGACCGGCACCAGCAGGGCCTTGCCGCCGGAGGCCGGGGGCACCAGCGGGGCGCGGAAGCCGATGTACGCGGTGCTGGTGGAGCCGGGGGCGAACTCCATGCCCTCGGCGTTGAAGCCGTCGATGGCCTTGGGTATCTCGCCGGAGGCGGCGCCCGCGGCGAAGCCGTACCGGTTGCCGTTGGCCTTGTCCCAGGCGATCAGGTCGGCGCGCAGACCCTCGTAGTAGCCGGAGACGGTCAGCTGGGTGTCGGCGCCGCTGCCGGTGACGGTGGTGGCGAAGAGCGTGGAGCGGTCGGCCTTGATCTCTCCGTCCTTGTTGTTGCCCATGGAGCCGGTCCAGTAGATGGTGTCGCCCGCCCGGGTGCCGGCCTCGATGTCGATCTCGGAGGAGGCACCGGCCTTGGAGCCGATGTCCCAGGTGCGCACGGGGGCGCCGGAGCCGTCGCGCCGGTACAGCCGCAGCACGTTGCTCTCGTCGTCGGCGACCACCATGTAGCCGCCGCCGACGTCCACGGCGGCGGAGGCGTCGCTGGAGCCGGTGGTGTACCGGGTGTCGGCGGCGTGGGTGACGGCGGCGGAGGCGGCGAAGTGCAGCGTCTTCGTGGCGGTCTTGCCTCCGAGGCCGGTCACCTTGACCGTCAGGTCGGCGTAGCCGCGGGCGCGGGGGGCGACCGTGAGGGTGCGGGTGCCCCCGGTGCCGCTGACCGTCACGTCGCCGGTGCCGGCGACCGAGGTCTTGGTGCTGGCGGAGGCGGCGACGGTGAGCGCCGAGGCGTCCGCGCCGCTCTGCGCGACGGTGACCGTGACGGCCGGGTCGCCGGTGGCGCCGACCGCGCCCGAGAGGTAGGAGGCCGACAGGGAGATCGTCGGGGTGCCGTACGTGGCGGCGCCCGCCGGGGTGCCGAGGAGCGGCACCATCGTGGCGGCGAGCACGGTGGCGACCGCGCCGGGGACGAAGGTGGCCGTGCGGGTGCGGGACAGCATCGGTGGACGCCCTTCCAAGATCGCTGCGGAAATGCGGAGAGAGCCTGCTCCGCCCTCGCCAACTCCCGCCGCCCACCGGGTGATCATCCGGTGAACGTCACCCGTCGCCGCGGCACCGCCCCCGGCAGTCGGCCACGGCCGGGGGCGGTGCCGTCGTCAGACGAGGTCGACGAGGTCCGCGATGGAGTCCACGACGGTGGTCGGCCGGTACGGGAAGCGGTCGATGTCGCCCGCCTTGGTCAGGCCGGTCAGCACAAGGAAGGTCTGCATCCCTGCCTCCAGGCCCGCCAGCACGTCGGTGTCCATGCGGTCGCCGATCATCGCGGAGGTCTCGGAGTGCGCGCCGATGGTGTTGAGGCCGGTGCGCATCATCAGCGGGTTGGGCTTGCCCACGAAGTACGGGTCCTTGCCCGTCGCCTTCGTGATCAGGGCGGCCACCGAGCCCGTGGCGGGCAGCGCCCCCTCCGGCGAGGGCCCGGTGTTGTCGGGGTTGGTGGCGATGAACCGGGAGCCGGCGTTGATCAGGCGGATGGCCTTGGTGAGGGCCTCGAAGGAGTAGGTCCGCGTCTCGCCCAGGATCACGAAGTCGGGCTCGTGGTCGGTCAGCACGTAGCCCGCGTCGTGCAGGGCGGTGGTGAGACCGGCCTCGCCGATGACGTACGCCGTCCCGCCGGGGTGCTGGTCGTCCAGGAAGCGGGCGGTGGCCAGTGCCGAGGTCCAGATGTTCTCCGCCGGCACGTCCAGGCCGATACGGCTGAGCCGTGCCGCCAGGTCGCGGGGGGTGTAGATCGAGTTGTTCGTCAGGACGAGGAACGGGCGGCCCGAGTCCCGCAGCCGCTTGATAAAGGCGTCCGCGCCGGGCACCGGGATGCCCTCGTGCATGAGGACGCCGTCCATGTCGGTGAGCCAGGATTCGATGGGCTTGCGCGCTGTCATGGCTGCGGACTCTAGTCCGGCCGGGTGACCTGTGCACATGCGCACGGCGTCCGCCCCGGGTTCGCCGGTCCGGGCGACCCCTGGACCCGTCCGGAGCACCACCGCATGCGAGGGCCCGCGCGGGAGGGGACCTTCGATAGACCGGGGCAGACCGATCCGACGACATGAGCCCGGGTGAGTGGAGGTTGTGATCATGGGCTCTGTCACGGGAACCGCCCGTGTTCCCCTGTGCGCCGTCGCCGCGGCGACGCTGATCGTGTTCTGCGGTCCGGCCGCCCTGGCCGACGACGGCTCGGACGACTCCCACGGGACCACGTTCCAGTTCGGCGGAGGAGGCGGCGGCGGGGGTGACGGGGACCAGGACGGCGGAGGCGGCAACCCCCTCCTGCAGTTCGGGACGAACGGCGACGACGACCGCCAGGACAACGGCCGGCAGAACAACAACGACGACGATGACGACGAGGACAACGGGCGTGACGATTCCGGCGGCGACAACGGCCGGCAGAACAGCAACGACAACGACGACGACCACGAGGACTCCGGACGCGACAACAGCGGCCGCGACGACTCCGGACGGGACGACTCCGGACGGGACGACGACACCCAAGAGGACAACGGACCCGGGAACGACAACGGCGGGGGCGTCGGCGACGGCGGGGTCGGTGGCGTAGGGGGCGTCGGCGGGGTCGGTGGCGTAGGAGGCGTAGGGGGCGTCGCCGCCGGCCCGGTGAGGATCACCCCCGGCACGGCCGGTCCCGGCGGTGACGTCGACGTCCGCACCGACCAGTGCGACCGCGCCAAGACCGGCACCGTCAACTCCTCCGCGTTCGTCACCCCGGTCACGCTCGCCCCGGCGAGCGACGGCGGGATGTACGCCTCCGCGGTGGTCCGTTCCGGGCTGACCCCGGGCTCCTACCGGGTCTCCATCACCTGCGACGGGAAGTCCCACGAGGGCACGCTGGAGGTCACCGAGGCCGCCTCCGGCTTCCCGTCCGCGCCCGTCCCCGCGGGTGGCGGAGCCATGGCGGGCCACCAGGCCGCGGCGGAGCAGCAGCCCGCGGGCGTGCCCGGCATCGTGGCGGCCGGCGTGCTGGCCGTGGCTGGGGCGGCGGGACTGGTCGTGCACCGCCGCCGCACCCGGGACTGACCCGGTGCAGGCACGTACCGTCGCGGCCCTCGCGGCCGCCGTGGTGCTCTCCGCGGCCTGGCTGAGGGGATACGTCCACCCGGGCCTGCCGGGCTCCGGGGTGGGCGCCCCCGCGCCCGCCGCGACCGCGGGGGCCGGTGCGGCGGGGCGGCCCGCCCAGGTCTACGCGGCGCACACGCCGCTGCCCCCGGCACGCCCGCTGCGGATCGACGTCCCCTCGGCCGGCATCCACGCCAAGCTGGTGGAGCGCGGGCTCACCGCCGACGGCGCGGTGGACCCGCCGCCGTTCAGCACACCGAACGTGGCGGGCTGGTACGGGCGCGGTCCCGCCCCCGGTGACGCGGGGGCGGCGCTGATCGTCGGGCACGTCGACACCCGCACCAAGGCGGCGGTCTTCTACGCCCTGAGCACGGTCACGCAGGGCGACCTGGTGGAGGTCACCCGCTCGGACGGCTCGGTCGCCGAGTTCGCGGTCGAGGGTGTGGAGATCGTCGACAAGCAGGGCTTCCGCCCCGACCGGGTGTACGGCTCGGGGGTCCGCCCCGAGCTGCGGCTGATCACCTGCGGCGGCACCTTCGACCACGCCACCCAGACCTACTCGGCGAACGTCGTCGTGTACGCGGCACTGACCGGCTCGCACACCCGCGCGTGAGGGCCGCGGGCACGACCGCCGCGGGCCGACGCCCGACGGGGCCTCAGACCCCCAGGTCGCGGATGAGCTTGGCGACGTGCCCGGTGGCCTTGACGTTGTACCAGGCGTGCTCGACCCTGCCCTGCTCGTCGACGACGACGGTGGAACGGATCACCCCGGTCACCACCTTGCCGTACAGCTTCTTCTCCCCGAAGGCGCCGTACGCGGTCAGCACCGACTTGTCGGGGTCGGCGAGCAGGGTGACCTTCAGGGACTCCTTCTCGCGGAACTTGGCCAGCTTCTCCGGCTTGTCCGGCGAGATCCCGATGACGTCGTAGCCGGCGCCCGCGAGCACGTCGAGGTTGTCGGTGAAGTCACAGGCCTGCTTGGTGCAGCCGGGCGTGAGGGCCGCCGGGTAGAAGTACACGATGACCTTGCGGCCCGCGTGTCCGGCGAGGGATACCTCGTTGCCGTCGGCGTCGGGAAGGGTGAAGGCGGGGGCGGTGTCGCCGGGCTGGAGGCGCTCGCTCATGGTGCAGTTCTCCGGTTCGGGGTGCCGACGGGCATCGGCACGGACGGGCTGACAGACTGTCTGCACGGTACCGGTCGACAAGGACGATGGAGGCGGAGCAGTGTCGGATGGCAGGAGCCCTGCTCAGATCGAGGCGGACATCGCCCTCAAGCGGCAGGCGCTGGCCGCCACGCTGGACGAGATCGCCGTGCGGGTGCACCCCAGCACGATCGCGGCGGACACCAAGGCGAAGGTCGCCTCCGCGGTGGACCGCACCGCGGGCCGCGCGTACGTGGCGGTGAACCGCGGCGTGACGGAGCTTCGGGGCCACTTCGTGTCGGAGGACGGCGCGCCCCGCGTGGAGCGCATCGTGCCGGTCGCGGTCGCGGCGGTGGCGCTGGTCGCCGTGGTGGCCGGGCTCTCACTGCGCCGGCGTCGCCGGTAACGTCGTACCTGTGAGTTCGAATACGCATGACAAGCTTCCCATCCGCATGCTGCACGACCGCGTGCTGGTGCGCTCCGACGTCCCCGAGGGCGAGCGGCGCTCCGGCGGCGGCATCCTGATCCCCGCCACGGCGGCCGTCGGCAAGCGGCTCGCCTGGGCCGAGGTGGTCGCGGTGGGACAGAACGTACGGACCGTGGAGGTCGGCGACCGGGTGCTCTTCGACCCGGAGGACCGGGCCGAGGTCGAGGTGCGCGGCACCGCGTACGTGCTGATGCGGGAGCGGGACCTGCACGCGGTGGCGGCGGAGCGGCTGCAGGGCTCGGAGGACTCCACCGGCCTCTACCTCTGATTTGTTATCGTCGGGTCCGTACCCTGACGAGACGCGCCGTACCAGGACCCATGCGAAGACGACGCACCCCTTGACCCCCCTGAGGATCGTGGAGGTGCCCGTCATGGCATGGGTCCTGTTGTGTGCCGCCGGCCTGCTCGAGGTCGGCTGGTCGGTCGGCATGAAGTACACCGACGGCTTCACCCGGCTGTGGCCCAGCGTCGGCACGGGGCTCGGCATCGTGGCGAGCATGCTGCTGCTGTCGTACGCGGCCAGGACGCTGCCGATCGGCACCGCCTACGGGGTGTGGGTCGGGATCGGCGCGGCCGGCGCGGCGGTGCTCGGCATCGTGGTGCTGGGCGAGCCCGCGACCGCCGCCCGGATCTTCTTCATCTGCCTGCTGCTGGTGTCCGTGGTCGGCCTGAAGGCGACCTCGGGGCACTGAGCGGCACCGGGCCGCCGCGCCAGGTACGGACCGGGCGCCGCCGGGCAAGTCCCCGGCGG
>NZ_JBHYMQ010000003.1:0-228810 GCF_042742985.1 Streptomyces sp. NPDC058864
ACGCTCGGCCGGCCGCCCCGCAGCCGGACAGCGCCCCGGCCTGAGCGGCGAGGGGGGGGGGGCGGGGCCCGCCCCCCCCCCCCCCGCCGCGGTGCCGGGCGCGGGGGGCGCCCCCCCCCCCGGCGGCCCCCCCCCCGGCCGGGCGGATTGTCAGTGCGGAACGGTACGTTCGTCCCCAGTAACGGATCGCGTACCGGAGGTTCCCGACGTGCCCATCACGCTGCCCGAGTCCTGGCAGGCCGTCCTCGGTGAGGAGCTGGAGAAGCCCTACTTCACCCAGCTCACCGAGTTCGTGGAGGAGGAGCGCGGGAAGTACAAGGTCTTCCCGCCGCGCGAGCAGGTCTTCGCGGCCCTGGAGGCCACTCCCTACGACAAGGTGAAGGTGCTGGTCCTCGGCCAGGACCCGTACCACGGCGAGGGCCAGGGGCACGGCCTCTGCTTCTCCGTGCAGCCCGGCGTCAAGACGCCGCCCTCGCTGCGGAACATCTTCAAGGAGATGAAGGAGGAGTACGGCTACCCGATCCCCGACAACGGCTACCTGATGCCGTGGGCCGAGCAGGGCGTGCTGCTGCTCAACGCGGTGCTGACGGTGCGCGAGGCGGAGGCCAACTCGCACAAGGGCAAGGGCTGGGAGAAGTTCACCGACGCGGTCATCAAGGCCGTCGCGTCCCGGCCCGACCCGGCGGTCTTCGTCCTGTGGGGCAACTACGCCAAGAAGAAGCTGCCGCTGATCGACACCGAGCGGCACGCGGTCGTCCAGGGCGCCCACCCGTCGCCGCTGTCGGCCAAGCTCTTCCTCGGCAGCCGCCCCTTCACCCAGATCGACGAGGCGCTCAAGGCGCAGGGTCACGACCCGGTGGACTGGCGCATCCCGGACCTGGGCGAGTGAGGCCCGGCCCGGGCCGGGCGGCGCACGGGGGTCGTCGCCCGGCCCGGGCCCGGGGGGTACCCCGCGCCCGGCCGGAGGGGGTGCCGGAGCGCGGCGTCAGTCGCCCGTGACCCCGTCGATGCGCTCGCGGATCAGGTCGGCGTGGCCGTTGTGGCGGGCGTACTCCTCGATCATGTGGACGTAGATCCAGCGCAGTGAGACCTCGTGCCGTCCGCGCCGCAGCCCGACCTCGTCGAGCGACCGGCCGCGGGTCACCTCGCGGGCGTGCGCGATCTCCGCGCGCCACGTGGCGAACGCCTCGGCGGTGTCGGCCTTGTCCAGGTTGTGGAACTCACCGTCGGGGTCCTCCTCGGTGAGGTAGAGCGGTGGCACCTCCTCTCCGGCGAACACGGTCCGGAACCAGCCCTGTTCGACCCCGGCCATGTGCCGGACCAGGCCGAGCAGGGTGAGGTCGGACGGGGGCGCGGCGGCCGTGCGAAGCTGCTCGTCGTCCAGGCCGTCGCACTTCATCGCGAGGGTGTCGCGGTGGAAGTCCAGCCAGCTCTCCAGCATGGTGCGCTCGTCGGCGATGTAGGGCGGGTCGGTGCGCTCCGGTGACGTCGTCATGGCCGCCATGATGGCGGGGACCACCGACAGCGTCGACGCGTCAACCGCCGGAGCCGGCGCCGAGCATCCCCCGCAGCAGGTCGGCCGCAGCCGCCCGCAACTCGGCCTCGGGCGGCGGCGACACGGACCCCGCGCCCGCGACGGAGTGGAAGAGGACGCCGTCGCACCACGCGATGAGGGACCGCGCGTGCCGCTCCGGCTCGGCGGATCCCACGGCGCGCAGCATCGCCTCCAACTGCTCGCGGAACGCACGGCCGGCGGTGTCGTAGACCATCCGCAACTCGGGGCGCCGGGTGGCCTCCAGGGCGAGCTCCAGCCGGGCCCGGGTGAGGTCGCGGGCCTCGGTGACCGAGCGGTGCAGGAAGAACGCGAGCAGCGCGGCCAGGCCCTCGGGGCCGGCCGCGGGGGCCGGAGTCCCGGCGGCGTGGGCGGTCTGCGACTCGCGGAAGGCCAGCCTGCGGACCGCCGCCTCCAGGAGGGCCGCACGGGTCCGGGCGTGGTTGGACGTGGAGCCCTGCGGCAGACCGGCCGCCTCGTCGACCGCGCGGTGGGTCAGCCCCCGCATCCCGCGCTCCGCGAGCAGTGTGAGTGCGGTGTCGGCGATCAGCTCGGCCCGGGACGTCTGCGCGGTGCTCATGACGGCAACCTACCGGCCGCCCCGGACCCGACCCGTCCGGCCCGCGGGCCGGGGAGCTGCATCGCTGCCAACCGGGCGCGGTGCGGCCGGGAGTTCGCTGCGCGCGTTACCCGGGCGGCGGCGCCCGGATTCGGCGTGGCCGGGTGGCCGCTGAGCGCGCTCGTCGGCGACGGGGGTCGGCGCGGCGCGGCCCCGCCGCCGTCGGGCCGGGGGCAACCGGCTCCTTTGCGGGACGGGGCGGCCCGGTAGGCGGTCACCCGACCCGGAGCGTCGGGGTGTCGTGCCGAGGGCCGGGGAGATCCTCGTCCTCGCCTGTGCTCCCGCCGGTCGGCGGGCCGTGCGGAGGGATTCCGGATCCCCTGTCGAGGCTTCGGGCGGCGGCGTCACCGGGTTCGGGGTCGCGGGACGCCGCCCTTCCGCAGGTCCCAGCGCGCCTCCGGCGGCGGGGGCGTGCCCCGGCTCGGCCCCGTTGGTGGTCTCGTCCCGGGGCGGACCCGCTCCTCGGGGTGAACCCTCCACCGCCCACTACAGATGTAGTACGGTTGTCACTACACCTGTAGTGGGCGGAAGGGGAGCGGACGCCATGAGCCGTGCATCGCAGCAGCCGCACGCCGTCGTCGTCGGGGCCGGCATCGGGGGTCTGGCGGCCGCCGTGGCTTTGCGGCGGCGCGGATGGCGGGTGACCGTCCTGGAGCGCGCGGCGGCGCTCGAGCCGGTCGGCGCCGGGATCGGCATCGCGCCCAACGCCCTGCGCGCGCTGGACGTGCTCGGGGTCGGGGACGCCGTGCGCGCCATGGCCGCCTTCCAGGGCGAGGGCGGGCTGCGCCGGCCCGACGGACGCTGGCTGTCGCGGACCAGCGGCGAGGCCGCCGCCGAGCGGTTCGGCGGGCCCGTGGTCATCGCCCACCGGGCGGAGCTGGTGGCCGTCCTCTCCGGACTCCTGCCGGACGGTGCGCTGCGCACCGGGACCCGGGTCGTGTCCGCCTCCCCCGAGGGGAAGGTGACCACCGAGGACGGCACGGTCGACGCCGATCTGGTGGTCGCCGCCGACGGGATCAACTCCGCCGTGCGCGGCGCGCTCTTCCCGGCGCACCCGGGGCCCGTCTACAGCGGGTTCACCAGCTGGCGTACGGTCGTGCCCGCGCCCGCCGCGTACCTGCCGCACGAGACCTGGGGGCGCGGCAGGCTGTGGGGCACCGTCCCGCTCACCGGCGGCCGCGTCTACTGCTACGCCACCGCCGTGACCCCGCCCGGCGGCCGCGCCCCCGACGGGGACGAACGCGCCGAGCTGCGGCGGCTGTTCGGCCACTGGCACCAGCCGATCCCCGAGCTGATCGGCGCCGCCGCCCCAGGGACCGTCCTGCGCAACGACGTCCACCACCTGGCGCGCCCGCTTCCCGCCTTCCACCAGGGGCGCATCGCCCTGCTCGGCGACGCCGCGCACGCCATGACGCCCAACCTCGGCCAGGGCGGCTGCCAGGCCCTGGAGGACGCCGTCGTCCTCGCGCACCTCGCCGCCCCCGACGCCGGGGAGGAGGCCGTGGCGGGCGCCCTGGCCGCGTACACCGCGCGGCGGCTGCCCCGCACGACCGCGGTCGTGCGCCGCTCCTGGAGCATCGGGCGGCTCACCACCTGGTCGTCGCGGCCCGCCGTGGCCCTGCGCGACGGCCTGTTCGCCACCGTCAACCGGGTCGGCCCGCGCCTGGCGCTGCGCAGTCTCGACGGGATCGCCGACTGGCGCCCGCCGACCGGCCCGTATGCTGCCGACGGCACAGGTAGGGCACGGCAGGCGTAGGCGGGAGCGGCACATGGAACCCCTCAGGATCGGGGTCATCGGACTCGGCGACATCGCGCGCAAGGCGTACCTGCCGGTGCTCACGGCCCAGCCGGGGGTCGAGCTCCACCTGCAAACCCGCACCCGCGCGACCCTCGACACCGTCGGCGACACCCACCGCGTCCCGGCCCCGCACCGCCACGACACCCTCGACGCCCTGCTCGACCAGGGGCTCGACGGTGCGTTCGTGCACGCCCCCACCGAGACGCACGTTGAGATCACCGAACGCCTCATCGCCGCCGGCGTCCCCGTCTACGTCGACAAGCCGCTCGCCTACGACCTGGCCGGGGCCGAGCACCTGGTGCGGCTCGCCGAGGAGCGAGGCGTCGGGCTGACGGTCGGCTTCAACCGCCGCCACGCCCCCGGTTACGTGCAGTGCGCCGACCACCCGCGCGACCTGATCCTCATGCAGAAGAACCGCATCGGCCATCCGGAGACCGCGCGCACCGTCGTCTTCGACGACTTCATCCACGTCGTCGACACCCTGCGCTTCCTCCTCCCCGGCCCCGTCGAGCACACCGACGTCCGGGCGCGGGTCCGCGGCGGGCTGCTCCACCACGTCACGCTGCAGCTGTCCGGCGACGGCTTCACCGCGATCGGCGTGATGAACCGGATGAGCGGCTCCAGCGAGGAGGTCCTGGAGGTCATGGGCCAGGACAGCAAGCGCCAGGTGTTCAACCTGGCCGAGGTCGTCGACCACAAGGGCCAGCCCACCGTCCGCCGCCGCGGCGACTGGGTTCCCGTCGCCCGCCAGCGCGGCATAGAGGGCATCGCCCTCGCGTTCCTCGACGCCGTACGGCACGGCAAGCCCCTCGACGCCCGCGACGCGCTGCAGACCCACGAACTGTGCGAGCGCATCGTCACCGCCGTGACCGAGCAGACCTCCTGAGCGCCGCCTCGTACACGCCCGTCCCGGCCAGCACCAGCACCGCCAGCCGGGGCACCCAGTCGCCGAGCCGGTCGTACGGGCTGCGCCCCGAGCTCAGCGGCACGTCGTAGACCTGCGCCGCGCTGCGCGACGTGCCCAGCGCCGGGCCGATCCGCTCGCCGCGGGCGTCGTGGACCACGCTGATCCCGGTCAGCGTCGCGTGCACCATGGGCCGCCAGGACTCCGCCGAGCGCAGCGCCGCCAGCGAGGCGTGCTGCGCGGGCGCCCAGCTGCCCTGGAACGAGGACGTCGAGGACTGCGCCACCAGCAGCTGCGCCCCGTCGTCCGCGAGGTGCCGGCTCATGTCGGGGAAGGCCGACTCGAAGCACACCAGGGGGCCCAGCCGTACCGCGCCCGCGTCCATCACCACCTGGCGGTCGCCGCGGATCCGGTCCTCGCCGGCCGCCCTGCCCACCGACGTGGCCCAGCCCAGCACGGTGCGGGCCGGCACGTACTCGCCGAAGGGCACCAGCCGCATCTTGTCGTAGCTCGGGCCGACCGGGCCGTCCGGGCCCATCAGCACCGAGGTCTTCGATATCCCCAGGCCGTCCGCCCGCCGGGCGTCGACGTTGACCAGGATGTCGGCGCCGACGTCCCGGGACAGCGCGGCCAGCCGGTCCGCGAGGTCGGGGCGCTCCGACAGGTCGAAGCCGACGCTGCTCTCCCCCCACACCACCAGGTCCACGCCCCGGCCCGCGAGCGTACGGGTCAGCCGCTCCCCCCGGTCGAAGCGCGGCTGCGGCCCGTCGATCACCCCCGGCTGCACCACCGCCACCCGCACGGACTCCCCGCTGCGGGACGGGACCGGCGCCCAGGCCCACACCGCCGTCGTGCCCACCGCCGCGGCCGCCAGCACGGACCCGGCGGCCGCCCGGCCGGAGGGCACCGCGAGGAGCGCGGCCAGGGCAGTGTTCACCGCCACCACCAGGAAGGTGACCAGCCACACGCCCCCGACCGAGGCCAGCCGCAGCGCCGGCGTGACCTGCCACTGGCTCGCCCCCAGCAGCCCCCACGGCCCGCCCAGGTACTCCCACGACCGCACCAGCTCGACCAGCAGCCAGGCGCACGGCACCAGCACCGTCGCCGCCACCACCGAGCGCCGGCCGGGCGTGCCCCCGAGCAGCCGCCGCACCAGCCAGCCCCACGGCGCCCACAGGGCCCCCAGCAGCAGCGCTATGAGCACGATGA
This sequence comes from Streptomyces sp. NPDC058864, assembly GCF_042742985.1. NCBI lineage: Bacteria > Bacillati > Actinomycetota > Actinomycetes > Kitasatosporales > Streptomycetaceae > Streptomyces > Streptomyces sp. NPDC058864. The sequence continues at coordinate 6,083 of NZ_JBHYMQ010000003.1, forward strand.
AGACGTGCAGGCTCGGGATCAGCCAGTGGTGCACGGCCACCATGAAGCCGGCCCCGCCCAGCCATCCGTCCAGCGCGGCCCGCCGCCCCGTCGGCGCGGCCCGCGCCAGCAGCATCCACGGCACCAGGGCGACGTACGCCAGCCACCACAGCGACGGCGCGGGGAAGGCCAGCGCCGGCAGCGCCCCCGCCACCGCGGCGGCCGCGCCACGCGTCCAGGGCGAGGCGAGCCGGGGGGAGGCCGTCAGCGGCTCGTCGACCTTGACCGTCGTCACCTGTGCCACTCCTCACGCTCGCCTGGCCTCAGTCTCGTTCGTCCGGACGGCCTTGCCCAGAGGGCGACAGCGCGTGAGCCGGCGGTCCCGTGCCGTGCACGCCCCGCCGCCGCTGCGCACGCCGGTTGAGACTGCCCCGGCGGGGGACCATGCTGAGGGGAACGGCCATGAGGACGAGGACGTACCCATGGGAAGGCGCACCGGCCACCGGGAGCACGGGGGAGGGGAGGAGCGCCACGGGCCGACGCCGCCCGCGGCCGCGGCCGTCGCTGCCGGTGACACCGGAGTGCTGACCGCCTGGGGCGAGGACGCCCGCCGCCTGCTCGGCTGGTCCTCCGCCGAGGTCCTCGGCCGGGCCGCCCGCACCCTGCTCGCCGACCCGCTGCCCTTCGCCGCACTGCGCCGGATCGCCGCCGGACGCTCCTGGGCGGGCCCCGTCGTCCTCCGCCACCGCGACGGCCGCCGGCTGCCGGTCCGGCTCGGTCTGCGCCTGCTCACCGACGCCGCGGGCACCGCGCACTGGACCGTCACCGCGACCGCGAACACCCCCGGTCGTGAACTGGACGCCCGGGTCCTCGACCAGCTCCCGGTCGCCGTCGCCGTCTACGACCACGAGGTACGGCTGCGCACCGCCAACGCCGCGATGGAGCGCCTGGTCGGCAGGCGGGTGGCGGAGGTGCGCGGACTGCGGCTGCGCGAGTTCATGCACGGAGCGGCCTTCGAGGAGTTCGACCGCGTCCAGGAGGAGGTGGTGAAGAACGGTGAGACCGCGCGCCTGGAGAGCCTGGGCCGCCCGCCCGGTGACGACCGCGACCACGCCTACGCGATGGTGGTCTTCCCGCTGAGGGACGGATCGGGGCAGGTCACCGGGGTGTCCGCCGCGGTCTACGAGACGACCGAGCAGTTCCACGCCCGACGCCGGCTGGACATCGTCAACGAGGCGAGCACCTGCATCGGCACCACCCTCGACGTCACCCGCACCGCGCAGGAGCTCGCCGACGTCGCCGTACGCCGCTTCGCCGACATGGTCAGCGTCGACCTGCTGGACTCCGTCGTGCGCGGTGAGGAGCCGGGCCCGCTGCCCGCCACCGGCGCCCTCGCCCTGCGCCGCGTCGCCCAGCAGTCCGTGCTTCCCGATTGCCCCGAGGCCGCCGCCCAGGTCGGCGAGCTGGACACGGTCCCCGCGTACTCACCGGCCGCACGCGCCCTGGTCACCGGGCGGGGTTCGCTGCACTGCACCCACGAGCCGGACATCCGGCGCTGGACCGAGTACGACCTCGCCCGCGGCAAGAGCGTCGTCGAATACGGCGTGCACTCGCTGATGATCGTCCCGCTGCGCGCCCGGGGCACCACCCTGGGACTGGCGATCTTCATCCGGCACCGGACCCTCGACCCCTTCCACGCCGACGACCTGCTGCTCGCCGAGGAGATCGCCGCCAGGGCCGCCGTCTGCGTGGACAACGCCCGCCGCTACTCCAGGGAACGCTCCACCGCCCTCACCCTGCAGCGCAGCATGCTCCCGCGGCGCTCCCCGCGGCAGGCCGCCGTCCAGGTCGCCTCCCGCTACCTCCCGGCCGGGTCCCGGGCGGGCGTGGGCGGCGACTGGTTCGACGTGATCCCGCTCAGCGGCGCCCGGGTGGCGCTCGTGGTGGGCGACGTCGTCGGCCACGGCGTGCACGCCTCGGCGACGATGGGACGGCTGCGCACCGCGGTCCGCACCCTCGCCGACGTCGACCTGGCGCCCGACGAACTCCTCACCCAGCTCGACGACCTGGTGGTACGCCTCGACATGGAGGAGGGGCAGGGCATCGCGGGCGGCTCCGACCAGTTCTCCGGAGACGTCGGCGCCACCTGCCTGTACGCGGTCTACGACCCCGTCTCCCGGCGCTGCACCATGGCACGCGCCGGCCACCCGCTGCCCGCCGTGGTGCTGCCCGGCGGCCGGGCCGAGTTCCCCGACCTCCCCGCGGGCCCGCCGCTGGGACTCGGCGGGCTGCCCTTCGAGTCGGCGGAACTGGAACTGCCCGAGGGCAGCCTGCTGGCCCTCTACACCGACGGCCTCATCGAATCGGCCGGGCACGACGTCGACGCTGGGCTCGCCCTGCTCGCCCGCACCCTCACCCGGCCCGCCGGGAGCCTGGAGGAACTCTGCGACAACGTGCTGTACGGGCTTCTGCCGGACCGGCCCGGTGACGACATCGCCCTGCTGGTCGCCCGTACCAGGGCGCTCGACGCCCACCACGTCGCGACCTGGGAACTGCCCGACGACCCGGCCGTCGTCGCCGACGCGCGCGGTGCGGCCGCGGAGCAACTCCGGGAATGGGGGCTCGGGGAGGCCGTGTTCATCACCGAACTGGTCGTCAGCGAGCTGGTCACCAACGCGATCCGCTACGCCGGCGGCGGCCCGATCCAGCTGAGGCTGATCCGCGACACCACCTTGATCTGCGAGGTCTCCGACACCAGCAGCACCGCCCCGCACCTGCGCCGCGCCCGCGTCTTCGACGAGGGCGGCCGCGGCCTGCTGCTCGTCGCCCAGCTCACCCGGCGCTGGGGCTCCCGCCAGACCCCCACCGGCAAGACGATCTGGGCCGAACAGGAACTGCCCTGACCCGCCCGGCCCCGCCAAGCCGCCCACGTGGGCCGCGCCCGGTTCGGAACCGGCGCCGGCCCCCAAGGCCGGCCTTGACGCTGCGCCAGGCACCGAGCGGCACCGGATCACGCGGTAGCCGGCTCGGGCCGCGCCCCTCCTGAAGCGAAGCCGGACTCGACGTGGCGCCCGTCCCGAGCGGTGGCGACCGGCTCGGGCTGTGCCCGGCCTGGTCCTGCATCGGCCTCCAGCGGGAGCCTTGAAGCCGCGTCCGTCCCGGAGCGGCATTGGCTTTGATGCGCTGCCGGGCTCAGACGACGCCGTGCCTCGGCGTGGCGCCTGCCCTGCGGTCGTGCCCGGTTCGAAGCGCTCCCTGGACAAGTGCGAGACCGCGGGGTCGGCAGTCCGCGCCGACGGGGCGGAGCGCCGGGGCCGGCCGTCGCGCGGCCACCGCTCCGTCGACGGCCCTGCCGCGCGGCGTCTCGCGCGGGTGACCGCGCCCTTCTCGGGCGTCGGGGAGATCCGGTACCGCGGCCGCGGGGAACGGCCGGCCTTGCGTCCGCGTCGACGTCGAACCCGTCCCCGACCTCCGAACGGCGCCGGCCTGACCCGGCGCCGTTCTGGGGCTGCGTCAGCCCGTGGGCCGCTCAGTCCCCGCGGGACCAGTCGCCCTGGTGGCCGCCGTTCCACTGGTGGCCGCCGGGGCCGCCGCCGGCGCGGTGGCGGCCGCCGAGGTGCCCCGGCTCGCCCGAGCGGTGCGCGGCGATGGCGCGGGTCACGGCCTCCTGCCAGTCCTCGCTGTCCCAGCTGCCGTTGGCGCGGGCGTGGCGGCCCGGGGTGGGGGCGCCGTCCGGGGCGTCCGCCCGTGGGGTGCCGTGCGTGCCGGATCCCGTACCGGTGCTCTTGGCGGTGCCCGTACCTGTGTGCGTGCCCGTGCTCGTGGACGCGGCCTTCGTGACCACCGCCGTGTCGGCCTTCGGGGTCTCGGCGGAGACGGCGGCGCCCGCGGCGGTCGGCACGAAGGCGTCCTCGACGGCGCCGTCCGGCACGGTCCTGACCGGCTCCTGGGCGGCCTCGGCGATGCCGGCCGCGCCGCCGTGCGGCATCAGCATGGACAGTCCCGCGACGGCGCCGGTCGCCGTCAGCACGGCCGTGCCCACGGACGCTCGACCGGGCCCGCGGCGCTGCCCGCGGTGGCGGCCGCCGACGACCTCTCCGCTGATGACCCTGACCTCCGTGGCCTCACCGGCCTCCACCGGCTGCGGCCGGGGTATCACCTCGGTGGGGTCCAGCGCACCGGGGTCCGGATGGTTCGGTGCCTCGGCGGGCAGGGGGAGAGAATCGGCCATGGCTGCGATCATTCACATCCGGCGGCCCGATGTCCAGTTCTACCGAAGATCCAACTGTCTGTTCATGGTGAGGTATTGACGCCGACACCGGGTGGAGCCGCGGTTCGCCGTTCGCACCCCGCCGCCCTCGGGCGCACACTGGTCGCATGCCGGAGCTGCCCGAAGTCGAAGCCCTGGCCGGGTTCCTCACCGGCCGCATGGCCGGGCACGCCATCGCCCGGGTCCTGCCGGTGGCGGTGAGCGTCCTCAAGACGTACGACCCGCCACTGGACGCGCTGCACGGGCGCACCGTGACCTCCGTCGGCCGGCGCGGCAAGTTCCTGGTGTTCACCACCGACGACGGCACGGGCCCGTACCTCGCCGTCCACCTGGCCCGCGGCGGCTGGCTGCGCTGGAAGGACGACCTGCCCGCGACCCCGCCCCGCCCCGGCAAGGGCCCGCTCGCGCTGCGGCTGCTGATGGCGGAACCGCAGGGAGCCGGCTTCGACCTGACGGAGGCGGGGACGCAGAAACGGCTGGCCGTCCACTGCGTACGGGACCTCCAGGACGTCCCCGGCATCGCCCGACTCGGCCCCGAACCGCTCGGCCCCGCCTTCACCCGCGAGGTCTTCGCGGGACTGCTCTCCGGCGAACGCCGCCGCATCAAGGGCGTCCTGCGCGACCAGGGCGTCATCGCCGGTGTCGGCAACGCCTATTCGGACGAGGTGCTGCACGCCGCCCGGATGTCGCCCTACGCGCTCGCCGCGAACCTCTCCGAGGAGGAGGTCAGCCGGTTGTACGAAGCGCTGCGGACCACTCTCCAGGACGCCGTCGAACGCTCCCGCGGCCTGGCCGCGGGCGATCTGAAGGGTGAGAAGAAGACCGGGCTGCGGGTGCACGGGCGCACCGGCGAGCCGTGCCCCGTCTGCGGCGACACGATCCGCGAGGTCTCCTTCAGCGACTCCTCCCTGCAGTACTGCCCGACCTGCCAGACCGGCGGCAAGCCGCTCGCCGACCGCAGGATGTCGCGGCTGCTGAAGTAGCCGCCCGGCGGGCGGTGGCCCAGGATGGCTGGTGACCGTTCCCCGACCCGGAGCCACGCCGACATGCGCATCGCGATCTTCGGAGCCACCGGCCATGTGGGACGCGAACTCGTCGCGCAGGCGCTCGACGCGGGCCACGAGGTCACCGTCCTCGCCCGCGACCCCGCAGGGATCCCCCCGCACGAACGGCTGACGGTGGTGCCCGGCGACGTCCGGGACCCCGAGGCCGTCGGCCGCGTCATCGCGGGCGCCGACGGGGTGCTCAGCGCCCTCGGCACCCGCTCACCGCGCGGCGGGACCGTGTGCGCCGACGGGATGCGGTGCATCCTCCCCGCCATGCGGGCGCACGGCGTACGGCGACTGGTGGCGGTCGGCGCGTACGGGTCGGGACCGGGCAGGCGCGGTGCGTACCGGGCCGCGACCTCGCTGGTCATCCCGGCGATCATGCGGGACAAGGACCGGCAGGAGGAGGTGATCCGCGCCGAGGGCGACCTGTGGACGATCGTGCGGCCCGCGGTCATCACCGGCGGCCGCTACTCCGGTGTCTACCGCACCGGATCCGACCTGCGGCTCGGTCTCGCCTCCCGGGTCAGCCGGGCCGATCTCGCCGACTTCATGCTCCGCGCCCTCGGCTCCGAGGACTGCGTACGGCAGGCCGTGGCCATCGCCTCCTGACCCGGCTCCCGGTGCCCCTCACGACCGCCCGGACGGCCCACCGCGGGCGGCGCGCCCCGCGGCGGGCGCCGAGACTGTCCGTACGCGCCCGCACCGCCCCGGAAGGACCCCGCCATGCCCAACAGCCGCCGCAAGGACCTCGGACTGCTCGCGCTCCGCCTCGGGGCCGGCGCGGTGCTCGTCGCGCATGGCTCCCAGAAGCTCTTCGGCTGGTTCGGCGGCCACGGGCTGGAGGGCACGGGCGAGGCGATGGAGTCCATGGGCTTCCGGCCCGGCCGGCGCAGCGCGCTCGCCTCGGGCCTGGCCGAGGCGGGCGGCGGCACCCTGCTGGCGCTCGGCCTGGCCACCCCGGCGGCGGGCGCGGCCGCCGCCGGCGGGATGGCCGGCGCCGTCTCCGTGCACCTGCCGGCCGGCTTCTTCTCCGCCTCGGGCGGCTTCGAGCACCCGGCCTTCCTCGGCTTCACGGCCGCCGCGATCGGCTTGGCCGGGCCCGGCCGCTACTCGCTGGACCACCTGACGGGCGACGTACTGGACTGCCCCTGGACGGTCGCGGTCTCCTTCGCGGCCAGCGCCGTCGCCGCGGCGGTGGTGATCTCCCGGCGCAACGCCGCCGTACGCGCCGACATGGCCGCCGAACTGCCGGCGGTCTGACCGGACGGTGGACGCGGCGGCCCGGCCCTGACACAGTCCTGCTCTCGGCACCGAGAGACGGGACAGGGATGGGCGACCGGGCGGACCACCAGTACGAGATCTACCTCAACGGGCTCGCGGGCGTGCTGCCCGCCCTCCCCACCGACCTGACACGGCTGGAGGGGCTGGCCGCCGAGCGCCTGGCCCCCGGACCCTTCGGCTACGTCGCCGGCAGTGCGGGCAGCGGCAGCACGGAACGCGCCAACCGGGAGGCCCTGGACAGGCTGCGGATCGTGCCGCGCATGCTGCGCGACGTGTCCGCGCGCGACCTGACGGTGGAGGTCCTCGGCCGCACGCTGGGCGCCCCGCTCGCGCTGGGCCCCGTCGGCGTGCTGTCGATCGTGCACCCCGACGCCGAGCGCGCGGCCGCCCGTGCCGCCGCGGCGCAGGGGGTGCCGTTCGTGCTCTCCTCGGCGTCCAGCACGCCCATGGAAGAGGTCGCCGAGGCCATGGGCGACGCCGAGCGCTGGTTCCAGCTGTACTGGGCCAAGGACCGCGAGGTGACGCGCAGCTTCCTGGGCCGCGCCAAGGCCGCCGGGTACACCGCGCTACTCGTCACCCTCGACACCCCGCTGCTCGCCTGGCGGCCCCGCGACCTGGACCAGGCGTACCTGCCCTTCCTCAAGGGCATCGGCACCGCCAACTACTTCACCGACCCCGCGTTCCTCGCGGGCCTCGCCAAGCCCGTCGAGGAGGACCTGAACGCCGCCGTCCTGCGCTTCGTCGGAATGTTCGCCGACCCGGGCAAGACCTGGCCCGACCTCGCCTTCCTGCGCGAGAACTGGGACGGCCCGATCGTCCTCAAGGGCATCCAGCACCCCGACGACGCCCGCCTGGCCGCCGACGCCGGCATGGACGGCGTCGTCGTCTCCAACCATGGCGGCCGCCAGGTCAACGGCGCGATCGGCGCCGCCGACGCCCTCCCCGCGGTGGCCCGCGCCGTCGGCGACCGCCTCGCCGTCCTCTTCGACAGCGGCGTCCGCACCGGCGACGACGTCCTGAAGGCCCTCGCCCTCGGCGCCTCCGCGGTCCTCCTGGGCCGCCCCTACGCCTACGGCCTCGGCCTCGCCGGCCAGGCGGGCGTCGAGCACGTCATCCGGTGCCTGCTCGCCGAGTTCGACCTCACCCTCGCCCTGTCGGGCCACTCCCGCCCGGCGGACCTGGGCCCGGAGGCGCTGCAGCACGCGGGCGTGTGACCCGTCCCCGCGGTGGCCCGCGCCCGGATCGGAGCGGTGCGGGTCGACCGCGCTCCCCGGCGGCCGCTACCGTGCGATCGGAAAATGATGCCGTGCCACCCCGCGGCGGGAGACGGACCCTTCGTCCTCCGCCGCAAGAATCCGCTCCTGCTGTCCGGAAGAACTCGTATGACGAACGTCGCTCCCCTCGGACCCTTCGGCAGGATCGCGAGCCAGTCCGCCTTCGCGGCCCGTGCCGATGAACTCCGGAGCCTGGTGGGCGCGATTCCCGAAGGGGAACGGGGAAAGATCGCCGGGTATCTTCGCTCCGGCACTCCCGTCATCGCCCTGATGGGATTCTCGGAGGACATCCTGGGGGCCGGGTTCTCCCGTTCCGGCGGCACCGCCATCATGAGCGACGGCCGGTTCTTCTGGCGGCTCGATGCGGCCGACTATGTGGAGCACTACGGGATCGGACTTCCGGAGGAGTTCATCGCCCACGGCACCTCCCGTCGGTGGATCGCCCCGGTCCTGTCCGGCGGCGAGGTCATCGAGGTCGACGAGCGCCTCGGCGAACTCAGGCGAGCCGGGGCCCTGTGACCAGAGCCCGTCAGCACCGATGCCTCTACCTGCCCGGTCCCGACCCGGGCCGACCGGGCCAGGGCTCGGCTAGCCCGCCGGCTTGCGGACGCGGAAGGCGAACTGGCCGCAGTAGGTGAGCTTGCGGAGGTTCGCCAGGGCGGCACCGCGCTTCGTACGCTGCGCCCAGGTGTCGATCTCGGCGTTCAGGGGCGACGCCTCGTCCCAGTAGCGGCCGTACTCGGGCGGCCGCCCGTGGTACGAGCGCATGATGAGGGTCACCCCGTCCAGCGAGGGCCGGATCTCCTCCAGGGTGAGCCCGGCCTCCTCGACCAGCACCCGGAAGCCGTACGGCGTGTAGTTCCAGAGGCTGAAGGAGTGGTACGGCTCGAACTGCGAGGTGCTGCCGATGAAGACCGCGCCCGGCCGCAGCACCCGGCCGATCTCCGCCAGCAGCTCCCTCGGACGGGAGACGTGCTCGAACACCTGGTGCGAGTAGATCAGCGGGACGGCGCCGGTGCGGAAGGGCAGCCGGACGCCGTCGTAGTGGAGGACCGGGTCGCCGCCGGCGGTGCGCTGCCGTGCCTCGGGGGAGTCGCTGATGTCGACGCCCACCCAGCGCACCTGCGGGTCGTGCCGGCGGAACAGCGCGGCCGAGGTGCCGCGGCCGCAGCCGAGGTCCACCACCCGGTCCGGTGTCCGGCCGGAGGTCATGGCCTCGTCGAGGTAGAAGCGCGACGTCACCTGCCGGGCGTGGTCGTCGGGGATGCAGTCGCGCATGAGCTCCCACAGGGTTGCCATGGAACCGATGCTACGGACGGGCCGCGGACCGGGAACGGCGGCGCGCGGCCGTGGCCGCGCCCGCACCGCCGTCCGGGCCCCGGCTCGCCCATCGCGGACCGGAACCGACCGCAAGGCAGGCGAGCATGACGGCATGACGACGACATTCCGCGGTCTGGCCACCGTCCGTCACCACGCGCAGGACCTCGCGGCCGCGAAGGCCTGGTACACCGAACTGCTCGGCATCGAGCCCTACTTCGACACCCCGGACTACATCGAGTTCCGCCTCGGCGACCACAGCCGGGAACTGGGCGTCTCCCGCACGCCGTCCGCGCCCGCCGGTGTGGTCGCCTACTGGCACGTCGACGACCTCGACGCGGTCTGGGAGCGGCTGCTTGCCCTGGGCGCGCGCCCCCACGAGGCGCCGCGCGACCACGGCAACGGATTCGTCGCGGGCGCGGCCGTCGACCCCTTCGGGAACCTGCTCGGCGTGATGTACAACCCGCACTTCGTCGAGGTGGCCGAGGCGACCGCCCCCGGCGTCACCCGTGCGCCAGCCGGAGGGTGAACCACACCGTCTTGCCCTCGCTGGACGGCCGGGTGCCCCAGCCCGCGGCCAGGGCCTCCACCAGCAGCAGGCCGCGTCCCGACTCGTCGCCGAGCTCGGCCGGCCGGCGCTGCGGGATGTGCGTGCTGTGGTCGGTGACCTCGACGGTGATCTCCCGGTCGGTACGGTGCAGCCGCAGCCGCAGCGGCCCCTGGGCGTGCCGCACGGCGTTGGTGAGGACCTCCGAGGCCAGCAGGCAGGCGGCGTCCGAGACCTCCTCGCAGCCCCACTGCGCCAGGGTGTCGCGCACGAAGCCGCGCGCGTCGGCGACCGCCGAGGGGACGGCCGTCACCTCCATGGCGGTCGCGGCGAGCGGCGCCTCGGGCAGCCTGGCCAGCAGCAGGGTTACGTCGTCGGCGTGGCCGTCGGCGTCGGGGCGGAGCGAGGCCAGCACCATGTCGGCGGCCTCCTCGAGGCCGGGGGAACGGGCGAAGGCGGTGCGCAGCTCCGAGCCGAGCCTGCGCAGCTGTTCGTCGATGTCGGAGCGCGGCGTCTCGACCAGGCCGTCGGTGTAGAGCACGAGCGTCGACCCGGCGGGGACGGGCAGGCACACCTGCTGGTGCGGTACGTCGCCCACACCGAGGGGCACACTGATCGGCGCGGGCAGTTCGCGCACGGCGGCGCCCGGGCCCGGGTCCACCAGCAGCACCGGCAGATGGCCCGCCGAGCAGACCGTCACCTCGCCCGCGTCCGGGTCCACCACCAGGTAGCAGCAGGTGACGAGCTGGTCGGGCAGGTCGGTGACGAAGGCGTCCAGCGCCTGCATCAACTGCCGTGGGGGTATCCCGGTCTTGGCCAGCGCACGGGCCGCCGACCGGAGCTGCCCCATCACCGCGGCGGCCTCCAGGCCACGCCCCATCACGTCCCCGATGAGCACGCCGACCTGACCGCCGCCGAGCGGGATGAGGTCGAACCAGTCGCCGCCGACGCCCGCGCCCTGCGTGGCGGGGAAGTAACGGCTGGCGGTGCGCATGCCGGGCGGCTCGGGCGGCGACCCCATGAGGCTGCGCTGCAGGGTCAGCGCGATGTGCCGCTGCTGCCGGTACAGCTCCGTCAGCTCCTCCTCGGCGCGCCTGAGGTCGGCGATGTCGCGCACGATGGAGCAGGCGCCCACGATGGCCCCGTCGCGGCCGCGGATCGGCCAGAGGGTCACGTCGACGTCCAGCAGCTGCCCGGTGCTGGTCACCCGCAGCGTCTCGAAGTGCTCCACCCGCTCGCCGCGGGCGAGCCGTTCGAGCAGAGCCGCGATCTCCTCCTTCATGTGCGCCGGCGCCAGCATGGACACGTGCCGTCCGATGGCCTCCTCCGCCGAGTAGCCGTACAGCCGCTGCGCCGCCGCGTTCCAGTAGGTGATGCGGCCGTCGAGGGTCTTGGCGAGGATCGCGTCCTGGGACGACTCGACGAGCACCGCCAGCTCGTTGATGCGCTCCTCGGCGGCCTTGCGCTCGCTGACGTCGCGCACCGCCGCCGAGATCAGCAGGCCGTCGGCGGTCTGCAGCGGGCTCAGGCTGATCTCGACGGGGAACTCCCGGCCGTCCTTCCGCAGTCCGTACAGCTCCAGCCCGGCGCCCATCGGCCGCACCTGCTGGTTGTCCGCGTAGCCGTGCCGGTAGGCGGGGTGGTGGCCGCGGAAGCGATCGGGGACCAGCACCTCGACGGGGCGGCCCAGCAGTTCCTGGCGGGTGTGGCCGAACAGGGACTCGGTCTGGGCGTTGACCAGTCTGATGACGCCGGTGCCGTCCACGATGACCATCGCGTCGGGGGCCGCCTCGAGCAGCGCGCGGAACATCTCTCCCGCGGCCGGGTCTGCGACGGCCGGCGCCGCCGTGTCGGTCCGGGTCTTGTGCATCGTGGTCCCCCTGTCGATCCGGGCGTCCTTACGGGGCCGATTCCGGGACCGTAGGGCCTGACGGCGGGCGGCACCGGGGATGCGCCGAAAGCGGTCCGGTTCGCCCGAATCCGCTCAATCCGCGATCTTCCCCGCCTCCTCCTGCGGCACGCGCACTCCAGATCACGGCCCGTGTCGGACATCCCGTCGGCGCCCGGACAGCCGGAAGAGGCCCCATCCGGCCCTAGCGGACCGTCATCGCGAATGCCGAGTCTGGGAAGGAGAGGTCCCCCGTACCCGATGTCCCGGAGGAAGCCATGCACGACGAGGAGCTCCGTGCCCTCGACGCCCATTGGCGCGCCGCGAACTACCTGGCGGTCGGCCAGATCTACCTGATGGGAAATCCGCTCCTGGCCGAACCGCTCCGCCCCGAGCACATCAAGCCACGGCTGCTCGGCCACTGGGGCACATCCCCCGGCCTCAACCTCGTCCACACCCACCTCAACCGGGTGATCAAGGCCCGCGGGCAGCGGGCGCTCGCCGTCTGGGGGCCGGGGCACGGCGGCCCGGCCGTCCTGGCGAACTCGTGGCTGGAGGGCACGTACTCGCGGACCTACCCGGACGTCCCCCGCGACGCGGAGGGGATGGGCCGGCTGTTCCGGCAGTTCTCCTTCCCCGGCGGAGTGCCGAGCCACGTCGCACCGGAGACCCCCGGCTCCATCCACGAGGGCGGTGAGCTGGGCTACTCGCTCTCGCACGCCTACGGCGCCGCCTTCGACCACCCCGGGCTCGTCGTCACCTGCGTGATCGGCGACGGCGAGGCCGAGACCGGGCCGCTCGCCGCGTCCTGGCACTCCAACAAGTTCCTCGACCCGGTCCACGACGGGGCCGTCCTGCCGGTCCTGCACCTGAACGGCTACAAGATCGCCAACCCCACCGTGCTCGCCCGGATCCCGGAGAGCGAGCTCGACGAACTGCTCCGCGGCTACGGCCACGAACCGCTGCACGTCACCGGTGACGACCCGCCGGCGGTGCACGCGGCGATGGCCGAGGCGATGGACGCAGCCCTGGACCGCATCGCGGAGATCCAGGCCGCCGCACGCGAGGGCGGCGAGCGCGGGCGCCCGCGGTGGCCGGTGATCGTACTGCGCACGCCCAAGGGGTGGACCGGCCCGGCCGAGGTCGACGGCCTGCCCGTGGAGGGCACCTGGCGCGCCCATCAGGTGCCGTTGCCCGCGGTCCGCGACAACCCGCAGCACCTGCGGCAGCTCGAGGAGTGGATGCGTTCCTACCGGCCGCACGAGCTGTTCGACGAGCATGGCGCGCCCACCGCGCAGGTGCTGGCCTGCGTCCCCGAGGGCGACCTGCGGCTCGGCGCCACCCCCTACGCCAACGGCGGTCTGCTGCTGCGCGACCTGCCCGTGCCGCCCCTGGAGCGGTTCGCCGTCGAGGTCGACAAGCCCGGTGCGACCCTGCACGAGCCCACCCGGGTCCTCGGCGGGCTGCTGGAAAGCGTCATGGCCGGCACCGCCGAGCGCCGCGACTTCCGGCTCGTCGGCCCCGACGAGACCGCCTCCAACCGGCTCGACGCCGTCTACGAGGCAAGCGGCAAGGCCTGGCAGGCCGAGGTCCTCCCCGTCGACGAACACCTCGACCGGCACGGGCGCGTCATGGAGATCCTCTCCGAGCACACCTGCCAGGGCTGGCTGGAGGGATACCTCCTCACCGGCAGGCACGGGCTGTTCTCCTGCTACGAGGCCTTCGTCCACATCGTCGACTCGATGGTGAACCAGCACGTCAAGTGGCTGCGCACCACCCGGGCGCTGCCCTGGCGGCGTCCCATCGCCTCCCTGAACTACCTGCTGACCTCGCACGTGTGGCGGCAGGATCACAACGGCTTCTCCCACCAGGACCCCGGCTTCATCGACCACATCCTCAACAAGGCGCCCGAGGTCGTGCGGGTCTACCTGCCGCCGGACACCAACACGCTGCTGTCGACCGCCGAGCACGTGCTGCACAGCCGCGACTACGTCAACGTCGTCGTCGCCGGCAAGCAGCCCTGCTTCGACTGGCTCGACCTCGATGCCGCCCGCGCCCACTGCGCCCGCGGCGCCGGTGTGTGGCAGTGGGCGGGCACCGAGGACGGCACCCGCGAACCGGACGTCGTCCTCGCCTGCGCCGGGGACGTCCCCACCCAGGAGGTGCTGGCCGCCGCCTCGCTGATCCGCCGTCATCTGCCGGAGCTGGCCGTACGGGTGGTCAACGTGGTCGACCTGGCGCGGCTGCTGCCCAAGGAAGAGCACCCGCACGGCATGGCGGACCCGGACTACGACGCGCTCCTCACCCGCGACAAGCCGGTGATCTTCGCCTACCACGGCTACCCGTGGCTCATCCACCGGCTCGCCTACCGCCGTGCCGGCCACGCCCACCTGCACGTGCGCGGCTACAAGGAGATCGGCACCACGACCACACCCTTCGACATGGTCGTCCGCAACGACCTCGACCGCTTCCGGCTGGTCATGGACGTCATCGACCGCGTGCCGGGGCTCGCGGTGCGGGCCGCGCCGGTACGCCAGCTGATGGAGGACGCCCGGCTGCGGCACCACGCGTGGATCCGCGAGCACGGCACGGACCTGCCGGAGGTCGCCGACTGGACGTGGCCGGGGCGGTGACCCGCTGACCGGCGGTCCTCCCTCACGGCGCGCCGCCCGCGGCCGACGCGGGCGGCGCGTCCTGCTCCGCCTCCCCGAACCGCGCGAGAGCCAGCGCCCCCGCGATCGACAGCACGAAGCCGAGCACGGCGAGCGGGGCCCGGTCGTGCCGCGTGGAGTCCCCCAGCCACACCACCCCGAAGAGCGCGGGCCACAGCGACTCGGTGATGACCATCGCGGCCGTCGCCGCGGTCACCGAGCCGGACTGGAGGGCGTCGACGAGGAAGAGGAAACCGGTGATCCCCGAGATGACGACGGCGTACGTCGCCGGGTCCGCGAGCAGTTCGCCCGGTTCGAACCCGATCAGCATCCGCACCGCCACCGCCACGACGCCGAAGGCGAGCCCGGCCACGGCGCCGAGCACCGCAGCCCGGCTGCGCGTCGCGCGGCGTTCCACGATCCGGCCGGCGACCGCCAGCACCACCGCCGTGACGAGGATCGCCAGCCGCAGCCGCAGGTCACCCTCGCCCCCGCCGTCCCGCCCCGCGGAGACGGCCAGTACCGCGAGCCCGAGGCAGACCGCCCCGACCGCCGTCCACTCCGCCGCGCGCAACCGCACCTTCAGCAGCACCGCCGCCACCACAGCGGTGACCGCGAGCGAGGACGCCAGCGCCGCCTCGACCACGAACAGCGCCACGGACCGCAGCGCGACCAGTTCCGCCGCGAAGCCCAGCGCGTCCATCCCGACGCCCGCGACGAACGGCCAGCAGCGCAGCGCCGCGAGCAGCGTCCGCGCACCCGAGCGCGGCGCCCCCGGCGAGGCGGCGGCGGCCCGGCGCGCGCCCATGGCCTGTATCACCGTCGCCGTCCCCATCAGCACGGCGGCACAGAGGGCGAAGGCGATACCGGGTCCCATGCACGGACCGTAACCGCCTGAGCCGTGCGCCCGGTGCGACCGCCACGCGCTTCGCGGCGGTGCGGATGCGGGGGGTTCTCCGCCGCGTCCCCCACCGGAGCCTTCCCCGGCCCCGCGCCGAACGGCGGCGACCCCGCGAGCACCTGCCCGGCCGGCAGGAACAGCGCGCCGGGCAGCGCCGGTTCACGGGCTTCGCCGTGCGGCCCGTGCTCGTCGACCGAGCCGTACCGGTCCGGCAGCACCCCGGTCGGGCCGGACAGAGCGGCCTTGGCGCCGGCGTGCCCGGCGACGTGCGAGGCGGTGCCCGCGGTGCCGGCGGGGCCAGGGTGGCCACGCCCACCGGGAACGGGCCCACGTGCGAGACGGTGGAGAAGGCCGGCAGCCGCTTCAAGTGCCGTTGCCGCCGGCGCATCACCGCCCCCACCAGCGCGGTCAGCCCCCCGCGCGCCGCGCGCTCGCTCGCTGCCACCCGTGCGCCGCACCTGCCGCGACGCTCCCGATGGATGCGCGTGCACCCGCGCCCGGGCAGGCAGGTCACCCCAACGGGGGATCGGGAATGCGCCGTTCGCGGAGATATGCTCCGGAGGGGACGGAGGGTGACGAGGGGCAGGACGAGGGGCAAGGAGTGAGCTGTGATGAAGAGTCGGTCTGCCGTGGCGGCCGTGTTCGCCCTCGTCGCGGGCGGGTTCCTGGTCTCCTGCGACGCGGGGGGCGGCGCGCGGGAACGGCCCGCAGCCGCGGGCCCCGGCTCACCGTCCGCGCCCGGCGCGGACAGCGATGCGAGCGGCGGCACGCCCTCCTCGTCCCCGCCGCATGCGTACGAGGTGTCCGGCGTCAGGGCGCTGACCGTGCACAACGTGAACGGCACCGTGCGCGTCACCGCGGGCAGCGGGCCGGTGTCGGTGGTGGAGACGCTGGAATACGGCGCCGTCAAGCCCACCACCCGCCACCAGGTGAAGGACGGCACCCTGGAACTGACCGGCACCGGCTGCGGGGACAGCAGCCCCTGCCGGGTCGACTACACGGTGACGGTCCCCGCCGCCACGCCGGTCACCGTCAGGCTCGGCAACGGCGACGTGGACGTCGAGGGGGTGACCGGGCCGGTGGACCTCACCACGCGCAACGGCGGTGTCAGGGGCGCCGCGCTGGGCGCCCGCGAGGCGACGCTGAAGAGCGAGAACGGCACCGTCGAGGCGGCGTTCGCCGCCGCGCCGCGGGACGTCGACGCCGGCACCGGGAACGGCGCGGTCACGGTCGTCGTGCCCGCGGGCCGCTCGTACGACGTCCGGGCCGCGGCCGCCGTCGGGATGCGGGAGGTGAGCGTGCCGGCCGACCCCTCCTCGCCGCACCGGATCACCGCGACCACCCGGACCGGTGTCGTCACGGTGCGCACGGGCTGACCGCCCGCTTCACGTTTTCGGGACGCGGGGTGCCGAGGCCGGCCGCGGCACCCCGCGTCCCGGTGGCGGATCAGCCGCGGACGGCCCCCTCGGTCGCGCCCGCGATGAAGCCCCGCGCGAAGAGCGCGAAGACCAGCACCAGGGGCGCGGAGGCGAGCAGCACGGCGGCCATCACGACGCTGTAGTCGGTGGAGCGGCCGACGTTGAGCTGGGCCAGGGCGACCTGGAGCGTGATGTGCTCGGGGTTGACCAGGGCGATCAGCGGCCAGACGTAGTCGTTCCAGGCGTTGACGAAGGCGTAGATGCCGAGGAACGCCAGCGCGGGGCGGATCATGGGCAGCACCACGTGCCAGTACTGGCGCAGGAAGCCGCAGCCGTCCATGCGGGCGGCGTCGAGGAGTTCGTCGGGAACGCCGCCGCTGATGTACTGGCGCAGCCAGAAGATGCCGAAGGCGTTGGCGAGCGCGGGCGGGATGAGCGCCTTGAGCGTGCCGAGCCAGCCCAGGTGCATCATGATCAGGTACTGCGGGATGATCGCCAGCTGCAGCGGCAGCATCATGAAGACGAGCAGCACCCCGAAGAGCCACCTGCGTCCGGGGAAGTCGAACTTGGCGAAGGCGAAGGCCGCGATCGAGTCGACGAAGAGCACGAGCACGGTCGAGACGCAGGCGACGGCCAGCGTGTTGAGCATCGAGCCGAAGAAGTCGACGCTGTCCAGCACCGTGCGGACGTTGTCCAGCAGGTGCGGGCCGAAGGAGACCTTGGGCGGCGTCCGGTAGATGTCGCGCGTGGTGTTGGTCGCCATGACGATCGTCCAGTAGAACGGGAAGACCGAGACGAGGACCGCGGCGATCAGCACGAGGTGGGCGTAGAGCCCCTTGGGCCGCAGCGACCGTGCGGTGCGCGTCATGACTTCCTCCCGCGCTGGACGAGGCGCCAGTTGACGGCGACGAGCACCAGGATGAGCACGAAGAACGCCCAGACGATGGCGGCGCCGTAGCCGAAGTCGTTGTTGGAGAACGCCGATTGGTAGAAGTAGAGCAGTGTGGTCAGGCCGGCCTGACCGGGGCCGCCGAGATTGGCGTTGGCCGCGTTGCTGCCGAACAGCACCTGCGGTTCGGTGAAGCTCTGCAGGCCGTTGACGGTCGAGATGACCACCGTGAAGAGGATGACCGGACGCAGGATCGGCACCGTGATGCGGAAGAAGGTCCGCACCGGCCCGGCCCCGTCGATCCGTGCCGCCTCGTAGACCTCGCCGGGGATGGCCTGCATCCCCGCCAGGTAGATGATCATGTTGTAGCCGGTCCACTGCCAGGTCATCAGCAGCGCGATGACCAGCTTGATGGTCCACGGATTGCTCATCCACTGGACCTCGGGCAGGCCGGCCATGTGCAGGATCGCGTTGACCAGGCCGAAGTTGTTGCTGAAGACCGCGCCGAAGAAGATCGCGATGGCGACGATGGAGGTGACGTTCGGCAGGAAGAGCGCGATCCGGTAGAAGGACTTGAACCGCCGCACGGAGTTGAGCAGCGTGGCCAGCACCAGGGCCCCGAAGAGCGTCGGCACCGTCGACAGCACCCAGATGGCCAGGGTGTTGCGGATCGACAGCCAGAAGACCGGGTCGTCCATCAGGAAGCGGAACTGCTGCAACCCGACGAACTGCATCTCGCCGATGCCGTCCCAGCGCTGGAAGGCCAGGTAGAGCGAGTAGAACACCGGCCAGAGCATGAAGACGCCGAAGACCAGGTAGAACGGCGAGATCGCCAGGTACTGCGGCCAGAAGGAGAGCACCCCGCGCCGGGCGGCCCGCGCCGCCGGCGGCAGGTGGTGCGCGGGCGCGGAACGGCGCGGACGGAAGCGCGGCCGCCCCGGCCCGCCGTCGGTGGTGCCCACCGCGACGGAGCCGGGGCCGGTGGTCGGAGGCGCCGCCATGTCAGCGCACGCCCTGCCGCTGCGCGATCTGCTTCGCCTGGGCCACGGCGTCCTTCCACGCGTCGTCCGGCTTCTTGCCCTTGGTCTCGACGTTGGTCAGCTCGGTCTTGTACGTCGCCATCAGGGCCGCGTCCGCCGGGGCCTCGTACGCCGCGGGGATCGCCTTGGCCGCCGGCCCGAAGACGTCGATGGTCTTCTGGCCGCCGAAGTACGGGTCGCCGGCGGTCATCTGCGGCATGGCGTACGCCGCGGGGGCGGCCGGGAAGATCGCGGCGTCGGCGAAGCCACGGGCGTCGTTGGCGGGGCTCAGCAGCCAGCTCACGACCTTGAAGGCCTGCTCGGGGTTGCGGCACTGGCGGGGCAGCGCCAGGAACGAGCCGCCGAGGTTGGACGGGCCGCCCGGCATCGGGGCCACCCGCCACTTGCCCTTGGCGTCGGGGGCGGCGGAGGAGATGTCCAGGGCGTGCCAGGCGGCGCCGAGTTCGGTCGCCAGGGTGCCCTTGGCGATGGCCGCGTTCCAGCTGTTGTCGTTGATCTTGGCGTCGAGCCCCAGCTCGTACGGCCGGACGGCCAGGTCCCAGGCGGCGCGGATGTGGTCCTGGTCGCCGACGAAGTGGTTGTCGGTGTCGATGAAGCGCTGCGTGCCCTGTCCGACGGCGATGTCGAAGACCGCGCTCGCGCTGTTGATCAGCGACGCCGACGGCACCGCCCTGTGCAGTTCCCGGCCGGCGTCGAGCCAGTCGTCCCAGGTCTTGATCTGCGCCGCGACCTCGTTCGGTTCGGAGGGCAGCCCGGCCTGCTCGAAGAAGTCCGCCCGGTAGAACATCGCGGTGGGGCCGATGTCGATCGGGAAGCCGATCTGCCGGCCGTCCTCGCTCCGCGCCAGCTTGGTCTTCCACTCCAGGTACTGCGGGGCGACGTCCTTGAAGCCCAGTTCGTTCAGGTCCAGGAAGCGGTTGGCGTTGGGCAGGAAGGAGGCCATGTCCTCGCCCTTGATGCCGGTGATGTCGGGCACGGACTGGCCGCCGGTCAGCGTCGTGAGCAGCTTCTGCTTGAAGTCGCCGCCTATCTGCGCGGACTTCAGGGTCACCGCGGTGAAGTGTGCCTCGGCGTCCTTGACAACCTTGTCACTCAGCCCGCCGCCCCAGTACCAGAGCGTGAGGTTCTTGCCGTTCCTGGTGCCGCCCGCTCCGCCGCCGCCGCACGCGGCGGTGAGGCCGGCGGCCGCGGCGGTGAGCACGGTCGCCTGCAGGAATCGTCTGCGGGAAAGGTCCACGGGGTTCTCCTACTGCTCGGGCTGATCGGCGTGGTGCGGGCCGGCGGCGGTCGTCGCGGCGGCCGGCACGGCGTGGTCGAGGAAGGCGTACGCGGAACGCAGTTCGTCGTTGCCGGGGGAGTCGCGCACGGCCCGCCACCAGCGGCCGACGGCCGCCAGGTCCGGTGCGGCGGCGGCGCCCCCGATCCGCCCGACGGACAGCGCGGCGACGAGGTTGGCGAAGCGCAGCCGGTCGGCGAGCGGCCGGCCGGCCAGGGTGGCGGCGACCAGCCCGGCACCGAAGACGTCGCCGGCGCCGGTGGTGTCGGCGGCGTCCACCGGAAGGCCGGCCACCGACGCGGTCTCGCCCGTCGTGGAGTCCACCGCCAGCGCGCCCCCGGCGCCGTCGGTGACCACGGCGAGCGGTACCAGGTCGGCCAGCCGGGACAGCGCCGCCCGCGGGGTGGTGGTGCGGGTGTAGGCCATCGCCTCGTCGGCGTTGGGCATGAAGGCGTGGCACAGGGCGAGCTGCTCCAGCACCGCCGGGCTCCAGCGCTCCGAGGGGTCCCAGCCGACGTCGGCGAAGACCAGGGTGCCCGCGGCGTGCGCGCGCCCCACCCACTCCAGCGGCTCGGCGCCGATGTGGGCGATCGCGGCCCGGCTGGGCGGCGGTTCGCCGATCATCGCGTCCGGGCCGAGCGGCGGCTCCTGGCCGTGGGTGACCAGCGCCCGGTCGCCGTCGTACGCGAGGGAGACGGTCACCGGCGTCGGCCATCCGGCGAACCGGCGCGAGCGCGACAGGTCGACGCCCTCGGTGACGGACAGCTCGTGCCACAGGTGCGTGCCGAGCAGGTCCTCGCCGAAGGCCGCGGACAGCGACGTACGCAGCCCCAGCCTGCTCAGCGCGACCGCGAAGTTGGCGATCCCGCCGGGGGAGGTGCCCATGTCCTTGGTCCACACCTCGGCGCCCGGGGTGGGCGCCGAGGGGAGCCCGGTGAAACCCAGGTCGAAGAAGAGCAGCCCTGACAGGAAGACATC
Source organism: Streptomyces sp. NPDC058864 (assembly GCF_042742985.1). Taxonomy (NCBI): domain Bacteria; kingdom Bacillati; phylum Actinomycetota; class Actinomycetes; order Kitasatosporales; family Streptomycetaceae; genus Streptomyces; species Streptomyces sp. NPDC058864. Next base: position 26,841 of record NZ_JBHYMQ010000003.1, read on the forward strand.
GGCTGCCTCCTCCCGGGTGCTGCCGGCGTGTGTCGACCGCGGCATTGCGACCTACCTCTCCAGGGGCACCGGGGCGGAGAGCGCCCGGTGCTTCGTGTCCCCCCGGTCCAGGCCCGGACGGGGGGACGCCCCGGCCTGAAGTAGGCAAGAGCTTGCATGCTGTGCAGTGGTTTGACAAGGGTCAATCACAAACCTGCTCGACTTTGATTGACTTTGCAGAGAGCCCGGGTAGGGTTCGGGACATGCTCCCCGACCGACGACATGAGCTGATCCTCCGCGCACTGCGGTCGGACGGCCCCACCTCGGTGACCGTGCTGGCCGACCGGATCGGCGCCAGCCAGGCCACGATCCGCCGCGACCTCATGCAGCTCGAGGACGAGGGCCTGCTGAAGCGCGTCTACGGCGGCGCGGTCCCGCTGACCGGCGAGGACGACCCGTTCCCGGACGTCGCCGCGGTCCGCGTCGAGGCCAAGGACGCCATCGCCGTCCGCTGCGCCGAGATCATCCAGGACGGCGAGACCGTCCTGCTGGACATCGGGACCACCGCCCTGCGGGTCGCCCGGCAGCTGCGCGGCCGCTCGCTCACCGTGATCACCAGCAACCTCGCGGTCTACGAGGAGCTGCAGGACGAGAAGGACGTGCAGCTGGTGCTGCTCGGCGGGGTGGTGCGCCGCGAGTACCGCTCCCTGGTCGGCTTCCTCACCGAGGACAACCTGCGCCAGGTCCGGGCCGACCGGCTGGTCATGGGCACCAGCGGCATCCGCCCGGACGGGCAGATACTGGACACGACCGCCGTGGAGGTGCCCGTCAAACGGGCCATGATCGCGGCGAGCGACCAGGTGGTGCTCGTGGCGGACGCCGGGAAGTTCCCCGGCACCGGCATGGCCCGGGTGTGCGGGCCGGAGGACATCGACGTCGTGGTGACCAACGCCCCGGCGGACACGACGACCCGGACCTCGCTGCGCGAGGCGGGGGTGGAGGTGGTCGAGGCATGAGGCTCACGATTCTCGGTGGTGGCGGCTTCCGCGTCCCGCTGGTCCACCGCGCCCTGCTGGAGGACCGCGCGGAGGGCCGGGTCACCCACGTCACCCTGCACGACCTGGACCCCGCACGCCTGGACGCCATCGTCCGGGTGCTGCGGCAGCAGGCGCAGGGCCACCCCGACGCGCCCGGGGTCACCGTCACGACCGACCTCGACGAAGCGGTCACCGGCGCCGACTTCGTGTTCTCCGCGATCCGCGTCGGCGGCCTCGCGGGACGCGTCGTCGACGAGCGCGTCGCCCTCGACGAGGGGGTCCTCGGCCAGGAGACGGTCGGCGCCGGCGGCATCGCCTACGGGCTGCGCACCATCCCCGTCGCCGTCGACATCGCCCGCCGCATCGCGCGGCTCGCGCCCGACGCCTGGGTCATCAACTTCACCAACCCCGCCGGCATGGTCACCGAGGCCATGTCCCACCACCTCGGCGACCGCGTCATCGGCATCTGCGACTCGCCCGTCGGCCTCGGCAAGCGCGTGGCGCGCGCCCTCGGCGTCGACCCCGGCCGGGCCTGGTTCGACTACGCGGGCCTGAACCACCTCGGCTGGCTGCGCGCGGTCCGAGTGGACGGCGTCGACCTGCTCCCGCGGCTGCTGGCCGACGAGGCGGCGCTCACCTCCTTCGAGGAGGGCAAGCTCTTCGGCGCCGACTGGCTGCGCACCCTCGGCTCGGTGCCCAACGAGTACCTGAACTACTACTACTCCAACCGCGAGGCCGTCGCCGCCGCGCGCGACGCCGAGCACACCCGCGGCGCCTTCCTCCTGGAGCAGCAGCAGCGCTTCTACGAGAAGATGCGCGCCCCGGGCACCGAGCCCTTCGCCGCCTGGGACGCCACCCGCCTGGAGCGCGAGACCACTTACGGCGCCGACGTCCGGGAGGCCGCGGGAGCCGGTGAACGCGACTCGTGCGACCTGGAGTCCGGCGGCTACGAGAAGGTCGCCCTCGCCCTGATGCGGGCCATCGCCCTCGACGAGCGCACCACGCTGATCCTCAACGTCCGCAACCGCCGGGCCCTCGACCCGCTCGACTCCGAGGCCGTCGTCGAGGTGCCCTGCCACGTGGACGCCAACGGGGCCCGCCCCATCGTCGGCGATCCGCTGCCCGGCCACGCCGTCGGCCTGGTCACCGCCGTCAAGGCGGTCGAGCGCGACGTCATCACCGCCGCCACCACCGGCGACGGCGCGGCCGCACTGCGGGCCTTCGCGCTGCACCCGCTCGTCGACTCCGTCGCCGTCGCCCGCCGCCTGCTCGACGGATACCGCAAGCACGTACCCGACCTCGCCTACCTCCGGGACTGAGGGGACCAGCACCCATGCACGACGACCGCAAGCAGGTCGAGGCGCGCCTCGACCGCGTCCTCGAACAGCGCATCCGCCCAGCGGTGTACGGCGCGTCGGTACCGCTGACGCTCACCGCGTGGCACGTGGAGGGCGAACCGGTGCCGGTGGGCGAGGCGCTGGCCGCCGAGTACGTGCCCTTCGCGACCGGCGACCGCTGGGGCACCCCCTGGTCGACCAGCTGGATACGCGCCCGGGGCACGGTCCCCGCCGAGTGGGCCGGCCGCCGCGTGGAGGCCGTCTTCGACCTCGGCTTCATCGGCGACTGGCCCGGCGGCCAGGCCGAGGCCCTGGTCCACGACGCCTCCGGCACCCCGGTCAAGGGCATCGAGCCGCGCAACCAGTACGTGCCCGTCGCGAACCCCGCGGCCGGCGGTGAACCGGTGGAGCTGCTGCTGGAGGCCGCCGCCAACCCCGACATCCTGGCCAAGGGCTTCCTGCCGACCCCGCTCGGCGACCGGCTCACCGCCCCCGCCGAGCCGCTGTACACGATGGCGCGCGCCGACCTCGCCGTGCTGGACGAGGACGTGTGGCACCTCGTCCTCGACATCGAGGTCGCCGGCGAGCTGATGCGCGAGCTGTCCACGAACGAGCCGCGCCGCCACGAACTGCTGCGCGCCCTGGAGCGGATGCTCGACGCCCTCGACATCGCCGACGTCGCCGGCACCGCGGCCGCGGCCCGCGCCGAACTCGCCGGGGTGCTCTCCCGGCCCGCGCACGCCAGCGCCCACACGCTGTCCGCGGTCGGCCACGCCCACATCGACAGTGCGTGGCTGTGGCCGCTGCGCGAGACCAAGCGCAAGACCGCCCGGACCTTCTCCAATGTGACCGCGCTCGCCGCCGACTACCCGGAGCTGGTGTTCGCCTGCTCCCAGGCCCAGCAGTACGCCTGGGTCAAGGAGCGCAACCCCGAGGTGTACCGCCGCATGCAGGAGGCGGCGAAGGCCGGCAACTGGGTGCCGGTGGGCGGCATGTGGGTGGAGGCCGACGGCAACCTGCCGGGCGGCGAGGCGATGGCCCGCCAGCTGATCCACGGCAAGCGCTTCTTCGCCGAGGAGTTCGGCGTCGAGTGCCGGGGGGTGTGGCTGCCCGACTCCTTCGGCTACACCGGCGCCTACCCGCAGATCGCCCGGCTGGCCGGGATGGAGTGGTTCCTCACGCAGAAGATCTCGTGGAACCAGACGAACAAGATGCCGCACCACACCTTCTGGTGGGAGGGCATCGACGGCACCCGCATCTTCACGCACTTCCCGCCCGTCGACACCTACAACGCGGTCTTCTCCGGCGAGGAGATGGCCCACGCCGTGCGCAACTACGCGGACAAGGGCGGCGGCACGCGTTCCCTGGTCCCCTTCGGCCACGGCGACGGCGGGGGCGGCCCCACCCGCGAGATGCTGGAGAAGGCCCGGCGCCTGCGCGACCTGGAGGGCTCGGCCAAGGTCGTCGTCCAGGACCCGGACACCTTCTTCCGCGAGGCCCGGGAGGAGTACGAGGACGCCCCGGTGTGGTCCGGCGAGCTCTACCTGGAGCTGCACCGCGCCACGTACACCAGCCAGGCCCGCACCAAGTCCGGCAACCGGCGGGGCGAGCACCTGCTGCGCGAGGCCGAGCTGTGGGCCGCCACGGCCGCGCTGCGCGACCCCTCGTACGCGTACCCGTACGAGGACCTCGACCGGCTGTGGAAGACGGTCCTGCTCCACCAGTTCCACGACATCCTGCCCGGCTCCTCCATCGCCTGGGTGCACCGCGAGGCCGAGGCGACCTACGCCCGCCTGAAGGAGGAGCTGGAGGCGATCACCGCAGGCGCCGCCGCGGTGGTGGCCGGCGACCCCGGCACCGGGCGGTCGGCGCCGTGGGTGTTCAACACCTCGCCGCGGCCCCGGGCAGAGGTCGTCACCGTGCCGGCGGCGCCGGACGGAGCCGGCGGCCAGCCCCTCGCCGACGGCACGGTGGCGGTCTTCGCCGAGCTGCCCGCCTCCGGCGCGGGGCCCCTCGTGGCGGCCGAGCCGGGCGGGAGGGTGACCGTCACCGAGCGCGTCCTGGACAACGGGCTGGTCCGCGTCGAACTCGACGACGACGGCCTGCTCACCTCGGTGTTCGACCTGAGAGCGGGCCGCGAGGTGCTGGCCCCCGGCGAGCGCGGCAACCTGCTGCGGCTGCACACCGACCTGCCCAACCAGTGGGACGCCTGGGACATCGACCGGCACTACCGGCGGCAGTACACCGACCTGACGGCCGTGGACGCGATCACCGTCGTCGAGGAGGGCCCGCTCGTCGGCGCGATCCGCGTCGAGCGGTCCTTCGGCGGCTCCCGCCTCGCGCAGACCGTACGGCTGCGCGCGGGCAGCCCGCGGATCGACTTCGACACGGAGATCGACTGGCACGAGAGCGAGAAGATCCTCAAGGCGGCCTTCCCGCTGGACGTGCACGCCGACCGCAGCGCCGCCGAGATCCAGTTCGGGCACGTCTTCCGGCCCACCCACACCAACACCAGCTGGGACGCGGCCCGTTTCGAGGTCTTCTGCCACCGCTGGGTGCATGTCGCGGAGCCGGGGTACGGGGTGGCCGTGATCAACGACTCGACCTACGGCCACGACGTGGGCCGCACCTCGCGCGAGGACGGCGGCACGACCACGACGCTGCGGCTCAGCCTCGTCCGGGCGCCCCGCGTCCCCGACCCGCACGCCGACCAGGGCACGCACCGCATGACGTACGCGCTGCTGCCCGGCGCGGCCGTCGAGGACGCCGTGGCGGGCGGCTACGAGCTCAACCTGCCGCTGCGCGTCACCGCCGGGGCCGCGGACGCCGATCCGGCCGCGCCCCTGGTGACGCTCGACGGCACGCGGGCCGCGATCGAGGCGGTCAAGCTCGCCGACGACCGCTCCGGCGACGTGGTCGTCCGGCTCTACGAGTCCCTCGGCGGGCGCGCCGCGACGACCCTGCGGGCCTCGTTCCCCGTGGCGCGGGTGCAGGTGACCGACCTGCTGGAACGCCCGCTGGAGGGGGAGGACGCGGAGCTCGGGCCCGACGGCGGGATCCGGCTGGCCCTGCGGCCGTTCCAGATCCTCACCCTGCGTCTCACGCCGCGCGCGTAGCCGCCCCACCGCCCGGAACGGTCCGGCGACCGGCCACCATCGACCGTTCCGGGCCGTCCGGGGCGGGCGCACCACGCCCGCCCGGGACTTCGCCCCGCCCGGCCGTCACCCCGTGCCGTCGCAGCGGACCCTCGTCCTCCCCGGCGCCGATCGCGCCGCACCGCGGGCCCCGACCCGTGGCCGCCGGGCCACCCCCGGCGACGCCGCCCGGTCCTCGTCCCCACGGGCCCGCCGTCACCGCGCCCCCACCGCGAACCGACCGCTTCCGGGAGGGAACCCCCATGCAGGACCGTCGTCCCGCAGCAGCAGAGCCCGCCGTTCCGATCGACCCGTGGGACGCCCCCGAGCTGACGGGCTGGCGCCGGCTGCCCATGCACGCCGTCCTCCGCCCCGACGCGCCGCGCGTCGCTCTGGACGGACGCTGGCGCTTCCAGTTGCTGCCCACCCCGCGCACTCCGCTCGCCGGCCGCTGGGCCGAGACGGACGTGCCCGGCTGCTGGACCGTCCAGGACTTCGACGACATCCACGGTGTGCGGGACCTGCCGCACTACACCAATGTGACGATGCCCTTCCCCGACATGCCCCCCTCACCGCCGGCCGGGCGCAACCCGACCGGGGTGTACGAGCGGGAGGCCGAGGTGCCCGCCGACTGGGCGGGTCGGCGGGTCGTGCTCCACGTCGGGGCCGCCGAGAGCGTGCTGATCGCGCACGTCAACGGTACCGCCGTCGGGGTGGGCAAGGACTCCCGCCTCGCCTCGGAGTTCGACGTCACGCACGCGGTGCGCCCGGGGGAGCGCAACACCGTGCGCCTGACCGTCGTCAAATGGTCCGACGCGACGTTCCTCGAGGACCAGGACCAGTGGTGGCACGGCGGTATCACCCGCTCCGTCCACCTCTACGCCACCGACCCGCTCCACCTGGCGGACGTGGGGATCACGGCCGTGCCCGGCGGCACCCTCGACGTCGCGGTCAAGGTCCGCAGCGGGGCGGGCGCGCTCCCGGCCGGCTGGAGCGTCTCCGGACTGCTGTGCACCCCGGACGGCATCCTGCGGCTCCCCGCCGACGAGGCCTTCGCGCGGGCCAACGTCGCGAGCGAGCGGGTCTCGGACTTCCTCGGCGAGGCCCGCATCCGGGCCACCGTGCCCGGCGTGCGCCCCTGGACCGCCGAGACCCCGCACCTGTACGACCTGACCGTGCGGCTGCACCGCGCGGACGGCACCGTGGCCGACGAGTCGCGCCACCGCGTCGGCTTCCGCAGTGTGCAGATCTCCGGGGCCGACCTGCTGGTCAACGGCGTCCGGGTCTACTTCCGCGGCGTCAACCGGCACGACTTCCACCCGCTGACCGGGCGCGTGGTCGACGCCGAGGAGATGCGGGCCGACCTGTGCCTGCTCAAGCGTTACGGCTTCAACGCGGTGCGCACCGCGCACTATCCGCCCGATCCGGCGCTGCTCTCCCTCGCCGACGAACTCGGTCTGTACGTCGTGGACGAGGCCGACATCGAGACCCACGACCACGCCCACGAACTGGCCGACGACCCCCGCTACCTGGGGGCGTTCACCGACCGGGTGGCGCGGATGGTGCTGCGGGACCGCAACCACCCCAGCGTGGTCGTCTGGTCGCTGGGCAACGAGAGCGACCACGGCGCCAACCACGACGCCGCCGCGGGGTGGCTGCGGCGCACCGATCCGACCCGGCCGGTGCAGTACGAGGGCGCGATCAAGGACGCCTGGGAGGAGGCGCAGTCCGCGAGCGACATCATCTGCCCGATGTACGCCTCCATCGAGGAGATCACGGCCGGCCCGCACTCCAAGCCGCTCATCCTGTGCGAGTACTCGCACGCCATGGGCAACAGCAACGGCTCCCTGGCCGACTACTGGCGGGCCATCGAGTCCACCCCGGGTCTGCAGGGCGGCTTCGTCTGGGAGTTCAGGGACCACGGCATCCTGCAGCGGCTCACCGGGGAGCGGGCCGGCCGCCCGGCCGGGCCCGACGCCCCCGCCGGCGCGTACGCCGACGGCGTGACCGCCCCCGGCTACCGCTGGGCGTACGGCGGCGACTTCGGCGACACGCCGAACGACGGCGCCTTCTGCGCCGACGGCCTGGTCCTGCCCGACCGGACGCCCAAGCCCGCGATGGCCGAGCACCGTGAGATCGCCGCCCCGCTGCGGTTGGAGCTCACCCCCGACCGCCGGCAGGCGCGGATCACCAACCGGCAGCACTTCACGAACCTGGCCTGGCTGAGCGCGCGGTGGCACATCGGCGACTCCGGCACCGCACCCGCCCGGCTGCCGGACCTCGCGCCGGGGGAGAGCGCGGTGGTGCCGCTGCCCACCAGCCTGCTGCCGCACGGCGACTCGCACCTGACCCTGCGGGTCACGACGGCCGAGGACTCGCCCTGGGCGCCGCGCGGCACGCTGGTGTGCGCCCCGCAGGTGGTGCTCGACGAGGACCACCGGGACCTGCTCACCCGGGCGGGCGCCGTGCTCGCCCCGGACGGGGCGGTGGAACTCGACGACGCCGGGCTGCTCCGGCACCCGCTGCTCACCGCGCCGCCCGTGCTGACGCTGTGGCGGGCGCCCACCGACAACGACGAGTGGGGTGGCATCGCCGGCCGCTGGCGCGCCTGGGGCCTGGACGCGCTGCGACGCATCCTGGTGTCGGTCGGCAGGGAGGGCGCGAGCGTGGTGGTGCGCTCGGAGTACGCGACGGACGGCGCGGGCACCGTCGGCCACGAGCAGGTCCTCACGCCGCTGCTGAACGGCGGCCTGCTCGTCGACGAGACCGCGGTGCTGCCGGAGGCGCTGAACGACGTGCCGCGGGTCGGCACCGTCTTCGAGACCGTTGCGGGTCTCGACACGCTGGAATGGTTCGGCCGGGGCCCGGGCGAGACCTACCCCGACCGGTGCGTGGGCGCGACCACGGGACTCCACCGGGCGGACGTGGACGCCCTGTTCACGCCGTACCTGAGGCCGCAGGAGAGCGGCGGGCGGCACGGCGTGCGGCGCTTCGGCCTCACCGGGGCGGCGGCCGCGCCGGGGATCGCCGTCCACCTGGACGCCCCGCGCCAGGTGAGCGTCACCCGCTACCGCGCCGCGGAGCTCACGGTCGCGGAGCACCACGACGAACTCGTGCCGCGCGCCACGTGCGTGGTCCACCTGGACGCCGCCCACCGCGGGGTCGGCACCGCCTCCTGCGGGCCCGACACCCTGCCGGCGTACCGGGTCGGGCCGGGCACCCACCGCTGGTCCTGGACGCTGATGCCGATCTGACGAGCGGTCATCGGCAGACGAGGAGCGGGGACTTCCGCATTGGTGCAGACCATTGACCTCATTGGTCTAGTCCTTCTAGGGTGTCCCCGCACCCACGCGCGCTCACGACCGCTTCCTCACCAGAGGTGACTCCATGCCCAGACAGCAGGGATCACGGTTCCGCAGAGCCCTGGTCGGCCTCGTCGCCGCCGGCACGGCGCTGCTCACCGCGAGCCTGGTCACCGGCCCCGCCGCGGCCCAGCCGGCTCCCGCGGCGGCGTCCCACGGCCACCACGCCCCGCACGCCCCGCACGCCACGTCGAAGGTCGTCGGCTACTTCATCGACTGGGGCGTCTACGCCCGCGACTACCACGTGAAGAACATCGTCACCTCGGGCGCCGCTTCCCGGCTCACCCACATCAACTACGCCTTCGGCAACGTCACGGACGGCAAGTGCGCCGTCGGCGACGCCTGGGCGGACTACCAGAAGCCCTACGACGCGGCCGGCAGCGTGGACGGCGTCGCCGACGGCACCGAGGAAGGCGCGCTGCACGGCAACTTCAACCAGTTGCGCAAGCTGAAGAAGAAGTACCCGCACATCAAGATCCTCTGGAGCTTCGGCGGCTGGACCTGGTCGCCGGGCTTCACCCAGGCCGCGGCCGACCCGGAGGCCTTCGCCGACTCGTGCTACGACGTGGTCGAGGACCCGCGCTGGGCCGATGTCTTCGACGGCATCGACATCGACTGGGAGTACCCCAACGCCTGCGGCATGTCCTGCGACACCAGCGGCCCGAGCGCGTACAAGGACCTGATGGCCGCCGTTCGCCACCGCTTCGGCAAGAAGAACCTGGTCACCGCCGCCATCACCGCCGACGCCTCCGACGGCGGCAGGATCGACGCGGCCGACTACGCGGGCGCCGCGAAGTACGTCGACTGGTACAACCCCATGACCTACGACTACTTCGGCACCTGGTCCGCCGCGGGCCCGACCGCCCCGCACTCGCCGCTCACCTCCTACCGCGGCATCCCGGAGAAGACCTCCAACGCGGCGGCGACCGTCCACAAGCTGCGCGGCCTCGGCATCCCGGCCCGCAAACTCCTGCTCGGCCTCGGCTTCTACGGCCGCGGCTGGACCGGGGTGACGAGGACGGCTCCCGGCGGCGACGCCACGGGACCCGCCCCGGGCACATGGGAGGCGGGCAGCGAGGACTACAAGGTGCTCAAGACCCGCTGCCCGGCCACGCGCGTGGTGGCCGGCACCGCCTATGCCCGTTGCGGAGACGAGTGGTGGAGCTACGACACCCCGCTCACCCTCCGGGGCAAGGCGGCCTGGGTGAAGTCGCAGGGGCTCGGCGGCGCCTTCTTCTGGGAGCTGAGCGGGGACACCGCCGACGGTGAGCTGATCAACGCGCTCGGCCGCGGCCTGCGCTGATCCCGCCACGACCACGCCGGGAGGTCCGGCCGCCACGGGGGCGGCCGGCCCTCCCGGCGTACTGCTTCAGCGCGCGGCGCCGAAGTCCTGCGTCCAGTAGTTGCCGGGCTGCGCCAGCGCGATCCCTATTTCCTTGAAGGAGCAGTCCAGTATGTTCCGCTTGTGACCGGGGCTGGCCATCCAGGCGCTCATCACGCTGGAGGCGGAGGAGTAGCCGTAGGCCACGTTCTCGCCGTAGCTGCTCCAGTTGTAGCCCACCGAGGAGATGCGGTCGGCGGGTGACGAGCCGTCGGAGCCGGTGTGCGACATGCTCTGGTGCGAGGCCATGTCCTTGCTGTGGTCCTGCGCGGCCTCGTTCAGCTTGGCGTTGACCTTCAGGGCCGTGCAGCCGGCCTTGGCCCGCTCCTGGTTCACCATGTCGAGCACGGTGGCCGAGGCTCCCGTGAGCGTGGCGCCCGAGCCCGCGGCCGGGGCGGCGGACGGTGCCGAAGAGGGCGCCGAGGACGGTGCGGAGGCGGGGGCCGAGGGCGCGGAGGAGGGAGCCCGGGACGGCTTCCCGCCCCACCCTCCGTCCTTCGTCCACGTCCCGTTGCCGGTCCAGTTGCCGGAGCCGGCGGCCGACCCGTTCGCGGCCCCGTTCCAGGACCCGGCCCAGGAGCCGTGGTTCCAGCGGCCCTGGCCCTGACCCTGGCCCTGGGACCCGTCGTACCGCGGGCCCTGCTGGCCGCCGACGCAAGCCATGGCCACCGAGGGCACACCCACGGCGGCGACGGCGAGGGCGGCGACCGTAATCTTCCGGAAGTGCTTCGTCCGGCGGTGCTTCGTCATTGCGTGACCTCGTTCGAAGGTTCGGCGTGCGTGTTCACAACCCGCCTGAGCCGCCGTGACGGCTGGCAGGCCCGGCCATTGTGTGGACCGTCCCGAACATCGGGCAATGAAAGATCGGTACTACGCGGACTCGTAGCCACCAGGACTCTTGCGCCGGGCGCGTGGGCGTGCCGCGCCACCGGACGCGTCGTCCGGAAGGAACCTGATGGGCCCTCAGATCGCGTTCCCCGCCCCGGGAGCAGCCCATGACGCCGTACGGATCGGATACCGTCGCCCCCCTGTGCGAATTATGTCCCATTCCGTTCCGGATAGAGCTTATATGCCGTGCCGCCATCGGCTACTAAGTCGCACCGTAACCACCCAATCCAGCGTGAGGGACATCACAGGGCGTCCCGGGAACAGTTGCCGCGATGGCCGTCACGGACGCACCGCAGGGCACAATCACCGCATGCGACACATCCTCGTCATCGGCATCGGCGCGGGCGATCCCGAACACCTCACCCTTCAGGCGGTCAAGGCGATCGGCCGTACGGACGTTTTCCTCGTCCTCGGCAAACCCGAGGAGCGCCAGGACCTGATCCGTCTGCGCCGGCGGATGCTCGACGAGCACGCCCGCCCCGGTCACCGCCTCGTCGAGGTTCCCGACGCCGAGCGCGACCGCACCGCGCCCGGCTACGCGGACGCCGTCGAGGACTGGCGCCGGCGCCGCGCCGACCTGGTGGCGGACCTCCTCGACGCCCACCTCGGTCCCGGCGAGACGGGCGCCTTCCTGGTCTGGGGCGACCCCTCCCTCTACGACAGCGTGATCGCCGTCGTGGAGGAGGTCCTCGCCCGCCGGCCCGGCTCCTTCACGCACGAGGTCGTCCCCGGCATCAGCAGCGTCGCCGCCCTCGCGGCCCGCCACCGCCTCACCCTCACCCGGGTCGGCCGCCCCCTGCAGATCACCACCGGCCGTCGGCTCGCCGAGGGCTTCCCCGGGGACGCCGACGACGTGGTGGTCATGCTCGACGGCCGTGCGGCCTTCGCCGGGATCGACCCCGAGGGCCTGGAGATCCACTACGGCGCGTACCTCGGCACCGAGGACGAGATCCTCATCTCCGGCCCGCTCGCCGAGACCGCGGAACGCATCCTGCGCGCCCGCACCGAGGCCCGGGAGCGCAAGGGCTGGATCATGGACACCTACCTGCTGCGCCGCCGCTCCGACGGGACGCGCTGAGCCGCGCTCAGTACGCCTGGTCGGTCGCGTGAAGCGGACCTTTCACCCCTTAATGTGACATCCGGTACTGAAGCGCTGCGTACGGGATGAGGTCGAGGACGTGCCCTTCGCGGAGGCCGCCGACGGCGACGGGCCCGCGCCCGCCGCCGTGCCGGGCCCGGGCGCCCGGTCGTGGTCACGGGCGCCGCTGCTCGCGGTGTGCGCCGGGTACTTCATGGTCATCCTGGACGTGACCGTCATCAACGTCGCCGTGCCCGTGGTCGGCCGCGAACTGCACGCCTCGCTCACCGGGATCCAGTGGATCACCGACGGGTACACCATGGTGTTCGCCGGGCTGCTGCTCACCGGCGGCGCGCTCGGCGACCGGCTGGGCAACCGCCGGGTCTTCTGCACCGGCGTGGCCGTGTTCACCGCGTCCTCGGCCGCGTGCGCGCTGGCACCGGACGCCCCGGCCCTGGTCGCCGCGCGGCTCGCCGAGGGAGCCGGGGCGGCGCTGATCGTGCCCGGCTCCCTGGCCCTGCTCCAGCAGGCCTACCCGGTCCCGGCCGCGCGCTCGCGGGCCGTCGGGCTGTGGGGCTCGATGGCCGGCATCGCGGCGTCCGCGGGCCCGCTGCTCGGCGGGCTGCTCGTCTCCACGGTGGGCTGGCGGTGGGTCTTCCTGGTCAACCTGCCCGTCGGCGCCGCCTGCCTGGCGCTGACGCTGCGCCACGTGGCCCCCTCGCCCCGGCGGGCCGACCGGGCCCTGGACTGGCCCGCGCAGTGCGCGGTCGTGGCCGCGGTCGCCCTGCTGACCGCCGTGCTCAACGAGGCCGGACGGCGCGGGTGGTCCGATCCCGCGGTCCTCGCCGGTGCCGGGCTGGCCCTCCTCGCCGCCGCGGCGTTCGCGGTGCGCGAGCGGCTGGCCCGCTCACCCGCGATCCCGCCGCGCATGCTGGGCTCCAGAGCCGTCGGCGGCGGATCGCTGACCGGACTGCTGTTCAACTTCGCCTTCTACGGCATGGTGTTCACCGCCAGCCTCTACTTCCAGCACCAGCGCGGCTACAGCGCGCTCGGTACCGGCCTCGCCCTCCTCCCGGCCGTGGCGACGACCATGTTCGCCTCCGTCCTGTCCGGACGGCTGGCCCGCAGGACCGGGGACCGCCCGCTGGTGGTCAGCGGCATGCTGCTGGGCGCCCTCGGACTGGCCGGCTGGGCCGCGGCGGGGCCCGACCCGGCCTACCCGCTGCTCGTCGCCCCGATGATGGCCGCGGGCTTCGGCACCTCCTTCGCCCTCACCGGCACGACCACCACCGTGATGGCGGCCGCGCCCCCCGGCTACTCGGGCACCGCCTCCGCCCTGTTCAACACCGCCCGCCAGATCGGCAGCGCGGCCGGCGTGGCCCTCGGCGGCACCCTCCTGGCCACCGCCGCCGACTACGGCACGGGCCTGCGCCTCGCCATGGCCGCCGGCGCCCTGGCCTACCTGACCGCCGCCGTCCTGGCCCTGCGGTGCGTACCGCGCAGGCCCTAGCCTTTCCGGTCCGAGGTGCACGGCTCCGGGCGCGGGCGGCCGGAACCCGTGACGGGATCGGGTGCGTCGACGACCGCTCCCGAACGGTCGTCGGCGAGCGGCCCGAAGCGGGCACCGCGATCGTGTGGTCGACTCGCCACCGCGGGCCCCGACGGGACCAGGAGCGGTGCCGCGGCGCGCGACGAGGCTCAGCGGTGCGGGCTGAGGCGGCCTCGGCCGGGCCCGGCCGCGGACGGCACGGGCCCCAGCCGCGACCAACTCCGGTCGTCGCCCCACACCGAGAGCGGATCCACGTAGGGGCGCAGCAGTCCGGTCAGCACCGGGTCGCCGCGCCCGGCGAGTTCGTCCGAGGCCAGTTTCCGCGCCACCCCCGCGAGGAAGTCGGCGAGCTGGATCCGCGGGTCGTGGCGCGACTCGGCCAGCCGGAGCCCCGCCAGACGGCGGCCCGGGGGCAGTGACGCCCCGAGCCGTGCGATCCGTTCCTCGGTGAGCGTGTTCTGCCGGTCGTGGACGACGTGCACCGGCGCTCCGTCCTCGCCCCAGCGTGCGACCGTACGTTCCAGCGCGGGGAACAGCGGATCCAGCGGCTCCACCGCCCCCGGCTCCGCGGACAGCCGCGCCCGGAACGCCTCCGCCCGGGGCCTCGCCCGCCGCAGCACCGCGAGGACCCCGGACCGACCGCCGTCCCCGCCGGGTGCCGGACGCAACGCCTCCAGCGCCCGGTAGAACGCGTCGACGGGCGCTTCCCCGTCCTCGTGGTTCCTCCTGCGCACCAGGTCGTTGGCGGCGCGGAGGAACGCCTGCCACCCCGAGGGCTCCACGGTGCCGCGCCCCTCGCGGTACAGCACCGCCGCCGCGGCCGCCGCGGCCGGCCCCCCGGCCAGCACGTCGAGGACCGCCACGAGCACGAAGTACGCCTTGTCGGTGAGGTGCACGGACGCGTGACCGTGCAGCGGGCCCGCGGGGCCGAGCAGCCACTCCAGCACCGCGCGGTGCTTCTCCCGCAGCAGATGGTTGGCCTTGTACTCCTCGGCGGGCGACCTGATCCGCTCCCGTATCTCCCGCAGCGCCCCGGCGGCGGCGTCGCCCGCGACGCACACGCCCGCGTGGGCGAAGACATCCGTGTTCCCGCCGATCAGGTTCTCGCCGTCGGAGCCCGACTCGTCGCAGGCGACCTCCAGGAACGTCACGCGCCCATCATCGCGCCCACCCCCCGTCGCCACCACGCATTTTGCGGTCCCTCCCGGCATCCGCCGGGACGGCGGCGGCGCCGTCCGCAGGCCGGCCCAAGTCGATCCGGAGCGGGCGCACTCGCATCGGCCGTCCCGTTCCACCGGACTTCCCGCTCCCCGATGGCGCCCCGGTTATGCGGTGGCCCACGGGGTCCGGCGCTCCTACAGTGAGCGCGCAAGAGAACGTCACGGGGGATTCCGGCACCATGCGCACGCACTATCCACGCACTCCGCACCTGCCCTGGTCGCCCGGGGCCACGCCGGACGACCTGCGCGCCGGGGACCCCGGAGCGCTCCGCGGCCGCGAGGTCGTCGTCACCGAGAAGCTCGACGGCGAGAACACCACGCTCTACCGGGACGGGATGCACGCCAGGTCGCCGGACTCCGCCCACCACCCCTCCCGCGCGTGGGTCAAGGCGCTCCAGGGGCGGATCGGCCGCTCCCTCCCGCCCGGCCTGCGGGTGTGCGGGGAGAACCTGCACGCCCGCCACTCCCTCGCCTACGAGGACCTGGACAGCTGGTTCTACGGATTCTCCGTCTGGGACGGCGACCGCTGCCTGGACTGGGACCGCACGGTCGGTTTCCTGCGGCGGCTCGGGATCCCGGCGCCCCCCGTGCTGTGGCGCGGCACGTACGACGAACGCGCGCTGCGCGCCCTGCGCCTGGACACCGCGCACCAGGAGGGCTACGTCGTCCGCACCGTGGACGGCTTCGCGTACGGCGAGTTCGGCCGCCACGTCGCCAAGTGGGTGCGCGCCGGCCATGTGACGACCGGCACCCACTGGATGCACGCCCCGGTCGTGGAGAACGGGCTGGGCGCGGCCGCCCCGCTGTGGGCGGTGCGCTCCGGCGCGGACCCCGACACCGCGGCGCTGGCCGCCGCGGTGGACGTCGCCGCCACCGGCCCCGGTGCCGCCGGGCGCGCCGCCGACGTCTGCGCCCGGCTGGACGTCCTCGGCCGCACCGGGGACGCCCGGCTGGCCGGGGTCCTGGCCGTCCTGCTGCACGGCACCCCCCGCGCCCGCCTGGCGGCCCGCCTCGCCGGACCCCTCGGCATGCCCGGGGCCCGGCGCGTGGCCGACCTCGCCGGACTCCACCCGGCACTGCACCGCCCCTACCCCGACGAGGACCGGGCGGCCGGCCTCGCCCGCATGGCGCTCGCCGCCGACCTGGGGGTCCTGCACGCCGTGGCGGCCGCGGCGGCGCCCGACGCCGAGGCCCGCGAGCAGACCGAGTGGTCGGCGCTGCACGCCGAGGAGGCAGGTCTGCTCGGCCCCGACCCGCTCGGCCCCCTGCGCGACGGAATGCGCGCCGCCCTCGCCGGGCTGGACGCCGACGCCGCGGACCGCTGCTGGGCGGAGGCCCGCACGGCGTACGCCGCCGGGCGGATCGGCGGCGCGAAGGAGGCCGTTGCCGCCACCTGGCGGTGGCGCTCTGCGGAGTTTCCCCGCCTGATCCACCTGACGGGACCCGCGGGAAGCGGCAAGAGCACCTTCGCCGGCACGCTGCCCGGCAGCGCCGTCCGCATCGCCCTGGACGACCTGCGCCTCGCCCGCGGCTCCCGTGCCGACCAGCGCGCCAACACGGACGTCCTGCGCGAGGGACTGCGCAGGCTGGACACCGCCCTCACCGGGCGTGCGACGGTGGTGTGGGACGCGACGTCCCTCAACCCGCACCAGCGCTCCCTGGTGCACGCGGTGGCCCGCCGCCGCGACGCCCTGGTCACCCACGTGGTGGCCCTGGTCGACGAGGAGGAGCTGGCCCGGCGCAACGCCGGTCGCGCCCACCCGGTGCCGCCGGCCGTACTGACCGCGCAGGCCCGCCGGTTCGCCCCGCCGTACCCAGGCGAGGCCCACCGCACCTGGTACGTCGGCGCGGGCGGCACCGTCGAGGACACCGACGGCTCGCTCGGCGGCGCCGCGGCCGGACAGGAGGCGTGACATGCGCACCAGCGAGGAGATCTATCACCGCGTCCGCTGGGACGCCCGGTTCGACCCGGCGCGCTTCGTGATCGGCGTGCACCAGCGCGGCGCCGCGCCCGAGCGGATCCCGCTGCCCGCCTTCGTGCCGGGCGGCGACATCCCCTGGCATCGCGTGCTGTTCGTCGAGGCGGACGGCGAACTCGTCTGGGACCGGGCCACCGGTACCGACCGCATCGACGCCACCGACGCCGGACGGGTCCGCGACCCGCGCCTGCTGCGTCCGCCGTTCTTCGCCGCCCGCGTCCCGCACGCCTGGGACGAGGACGGGCAGGCCTGGCGGCCCGCCGAGCGGGTGGCCGCGGTCCGGACGGGAGGGGCGGACGGCGGCCGGCTGCGCGTCCTGACCTGGAACACCCTGTGGGACCGGTACGACAGCCACCGCATCGGCACCGCCCGCCGCCGCCCCCTGCTGCTGCGCGCCCTGGAGGAGGCGGGCGCCGACGTCATCGCCCTCCAGGAGGTCGAGCCCGCGCTGCTCGACATGCTGCTGCGGGCCGGCTGGGTACGCTCCGGCTACACCCTCGGCACCGACCCGGCCGGACGCGACACCGACGACACCGGCGTGCTGCTGCTCAGCCGGCTGCCCGTACGGGAGGCCGCCCAGCACGCCCTCGGGCCGCACAAGGCCGTCGTCGCGATCACCGTCGAGACGTCCGCCGGACCGCTCGTCGTCGCCGCCACCCACCTCAGCAGCGACCATTCCGACGACGGCCCGGCCCGCAGGCAGGCCGAACTCGCCCGGCTCGCCGAGGGACTCGCGGGCGTCGAGGGCGACCTGCTGCTGCTCGGCGACTTCAACGACGGAGGCGAGGGGCCGCCACTCGCCCTCGGCCTGCGCGACGCCTGGACCGAGGCGCACGGGCCGCACGACCGCACGCCCACCTTCGACCCGGCCGTCAATCCGCTGGCCGCGGTCTCCTCGCTCAGCGGCCGTGCCTCCCGGCTCGACCGCGTCCTGCTGCGCGGGGGCGGACCCCGTGTCACCGGCGCCGTCCTGCGCGGCGACACCCCGGCGGAGGAGGGGCTGTTCGTCTCCGACCACTACGGCGTGGAGGTCTCCCTTTCCCTCACGGCCGGTGCGCAGGACGAGGCCGAAGACGTCCTGGACCTGCCGCCCACCGCGCGCACCGCCGTGGCCTGGCTGCCACCGGACGAGCTGTGGCCCGCCGTCCAGGCGGTCCGCCGCGACCACGACCCGCAGATCCACCGCTGGCCGCCGCACGTCAACCTGCTCTTCGGCTTCGTACCGGAGTCCGCCTTCGAGCGCGCCGCGCCCCTGCTGTCCCGGGCCGCGGCCGGCGTCCCGCCCTTCACCGCCCGCCTCGACGGTGTGCACACCTTCGGGCACCGCGAGGACGCGACCGTCTGGCTCGACCCCGCGGCCGACGGCGGCACCTCCTGGGCGGTCCTCCAGCACGCCCTCGCCCGCCGCTTCCCCCGCTGCCGGGGCCGCGCCGAGGGCTACACCCCGCATCTGTCGCTCGGCCGTACCCGGGACCCGCTGCGGGTCGCCGCCGACTGCGCGGCCCGGCTGCGCGGGACGACGGCGCAGGTCGGCCGGCTGGTCCTGCTCTCCCGGCGCGGGGACGAACCGATGCGGGTCCGGGCCACGGTCGCCCTCGGCACGGGGGAGGTGCGCTGGGTACCGGAGACGGCCGGCAGCCCCAGCACTCCCGACGACCTGCCGCACGCGGAGGAGACCGCGCGGCGCGTCGCCGGGGCCCTGGGAGGCGGCGTCGTCCACCTCGCCGGCTCCCGCCGCATGGGCTGCGCGCTGCCCGGCGCCGACCTCGACCTCGTCGCGGCGCTGCCGGGCAACGCCGACCTGGGCGCGGTCCGGGACAAGGTGACGGCCGCGCTGCCGGAGGCCACCCGCGTACGGGAGGTGACGGGCGCCCGCGTGCCGGGACTGCGCTTCCGCGTCGGCGCGCTCGACGTCGACCTCGTCGTCGTCGCCACCGGGGGCCTGGCCCCTGCCGAGGCCGTGGCCCGCCGCACCGAACTGGGCGAGGACGCCGCCGTCGCGCTCAGCGCCGTCAGCGACGCCGACGCGGTCCTCGAACTCGCCGGTGACCACGGCCGCTTCGCCGGTCTCGCCCGTGACGTCAAGGCCTGGGCCCGGGCACGCGGCCTGGACTCCGCCCCCTTCGGCGGCCTGCCCGGACTGGCCTGGGCACTGCTCGCCGCCCGCACCGCCCACGACGCCCCCGGCCTGACCGGCACCGCGCTGCTCCGGCATTTCTTCGCCACCTGGGCCGCCTGGGACTGGCGTCAACCGGTCGGTGCCGCCGGGCAGTCGGGCGCGGCGGTCTCCATCGCCACCCCCACCGAGCCCGTCCGCCCGTGCACCGCGCAGGTCGGCCCGGACGGACGCGACCTGCTCGCCCAGGAGCTCTACCGAGCCTGGGAACTGCTGGAGTCCGCGGCCGGCGAGGGCGCCGATCCCCGCCCGGCCCTCGCCGCCCCGCCCCCGCTCCACCGCCGCTACGCGGCCTGGGCGGTACTGGCCGTCCACGGGGCGACGGAGGCGGAGTTCGAGGACACCCTCGGCCGGGTCCGGGGCCGCGTCCGCGCGCTTCTCACCGCGCTGGAGGACGCCGGCACCGGCGGCGTCCACGCCTGGCCCCGCCCCTTCCGCGCCGCACCCCGCTCCGCCCACTACGCCATCGGCCTCGGCCCCACCCCGCCCGACGCGGCCGTCCTCGCCCGGATCACCGGGGAGTGGAGCCGCGGACTCCCCGGTGTCGAGGTGACCCGGGTGGAGGGCGGCGCCGTACCGACGCCGCGGTGAGGGCGGCACGCCTCTTCCCCGGTCGGCATCCGGGCCCCGAGGGGCGCGAGACCGCGGGTGAGGCGCACCACGGGGGCGTCCGCGCCTGGCCCCTCCCGTTCCGCCCACTACGCCATCGGCCTGCCCGATGCGGCCGTCCTCGCCCGGATCACCGGAGCGTGGTGCCGCGGGTGGAGGGCGGCGCCGTACCGACGCCGCGGTGAGGGCCCCACGCTCGCTCCGCGACGCAGCGGGAGGACGAGGAGTGCCGCGGCCGCCGCCTCCGGAGGTCAGACGGCCGTGAACTCGACGACGCCGATGTCCCCCGCCGTGCGCACCGAGGACACCCGCAGCCCCGCGTCCGCGCCGAGCGCGGTCAGCGCGGCCACCCCGCGCTCCCGGCCGCCGAAGTACACCAGCATGCGCAGGTCCATCGCGGCCACCGTCGACTCCTGGTCGGCGCCCACCTTCTCCACGACGAGCACCCGGCCGTGCTCCCCGGCGGCCTCGGCGCAGCGGCGCAGGACGGCCCGCGCCGCGTCGTCGTCCCAGTCGTGCAGGATCGCGCAGAGCAGGTAGCCGCCGGCCCCCTTGGGCAGTGCCTCGAAGAAGCTCCCCCCGACCGCGTCACCGCGGTCGTCGACCCCGGCCGCCGCCAGCGTCGCGCGGGCCGTGTCGGCCGTGGCGGGCTGGTCCAGCACGGTGCCGCGCAGCTCCGGGAAGGCGGTGAGCAGCGCCGCCAGCAGTGTGCCGTTGCCGCCGCCCACGTCGACCACGTGCCCCAGCGCGCCCCAGTCGTACGCCGGGACCAGGGCGGTCGCCCACTCGGCGACGTCCACGCCCATCTGCCGGTCGTACGAGCGGGTCCGCGCCCCGTCGGCCGCCAGGTCCTCCCAGAACCCGCGGCCGTACTGCCGGGGGAAGGCGGCCGTGCCCGTGCGCACGCTGTGCGGAAGCTGCACGAAGGCCAGTTCGGCCCGGCCGAGGCCGCCCTCGGTGTCCAGCCACTCCCGCAGCCCGCCCGGGTGGTCCGATCTCAGCTCCTCGCCCCGGGACGTCAGCCGGTACCGCCCGCCGCCGTCCCGCGCGACCACCCCGACCCCGGCCAGGTGCCGCAGCAGGCGGTCCAGCGCGCCCGACTCCGCCCCGGTGTCCTGCGCCAGCTCGGTGGCGGTACGGGGACCCTCCGTCAGATGGTCCGCCACCCTGAGCGTCGCCGCCGTCCGCAGCGCCATCGGGGTCACCAGATCCGCCAACCGCCACAGGGACACGTCCTGTTGTTCCTCGTCCGTCATCAGCGACTCCCTCTCCTCACGACCGGCCGACCGGCCGACCGGCCGACCGGCCGACCGGCCGAGCCTCGCCCCGGCGTACGGGCCCCGCAAGCGATTTACGCCGGTCAGGTTGCATTGCGGGCACGAAACGGTTGCAGCGGACACCAATCGCCGCGCCGCGCAAGGGTGTCGGGCAGCATGACCGGTCATGGAGCGTGACCGGTACGTCGACTTCCTGCGGGCCCTGGCGATCTGCACGGTCGTGCTCGGCCACTGGCTGATCACCGCCCTGGTCAGCGAGCCGGGCGGGGGCATCGTGGCGCCCGAGCTCCTGGCGGAGATCCCCTGGACGCAGTGGCTGACCCTGGGTTTCCAGATCATGCCGCTGTTCTTCCTGGCCGGGGGCCATGCCGCGGGCGGCTCCTGGGCCCGCACCCGGGCTGCGGGTGGCACGGCGGCTCCCTGGGTGGCGCGCCGCGCCCTGCGCCTGCTCCTGCCCGCGGCCGCCTACTGCGGGCTGGTGGTGCTCGCCGTCGCGATCTGCTCGGCGGCCGGCGTGGACCGGGGCACGCTCCGGCTCGCCGGATGGGCGATGGCCATGCAGTTCTGGTTCCTTCCGGTGTACCTGCTGCTCAGTGCCCTGACCCCGGTACTGCACGCGGCACACCGGCGCTGGGGGCTGCGGGTTCCCGTGGTGATGGGCGCGGTCGCCGTCGTGGTGGGTGCGGGGGTGACGGCGGGTGCTCCGGCCGCCACCGGGCTCGTCGACTACGTACTGGTCTGGGGCGTGGCCTACCAGCTCGGGTTCTGCTGGCGCGACGGCCGGCTGACCCGCCTGCCCGCCGCCGGGATGGCGCTCGGCGGAGCGCTGGCCTTCACGGCGCTGATCACCCTCGGGCCGTACCCGGTGAGCCTGATCAGGGTCACCGGGGAGACCGTCGGCAACGCCGACCCCCCGTCGCCCGCCATGCTGGCCTGGGTGGTGGCCCAGACGGGCGGATGCCTGCTGGTCGCGCCGGCCGTGCGGCGGGCACTGAACGGCGCGCGCGTGGGGCGGGCCGTCGGGTACCTGGGCCGCGCGAGCATGACCCTGTACCTGTGGCACATGCTGCCCGTGCTGCTCGTCGCCGTGTTCTACCTGGTCGGCCTCGCCCCCGGGGCCGCCCTCGGCAGCGCCGCGTGGTGGGCGCTGCGTGTGCCCTGGCTGCTGGTGCTCGCGGTGCTCCTGGCGGGCGTACTGGCCGTACTGCGCCCGCTGGAACGCGCGCTGGCCCGCCTGTACGCCGCCGTCGCCCCGCCGCCCGGCGCCCGCCACGAGCGCCCCGCCCTCCTCTGGACCGGCCTCGCCTGCAGCGTCACGGCCCTCGCCTACTGGTCGGTGCACGGCCTCGCCCCCGACGGCCGCTTCCCCACCCTGCCCGCCCTCGCGTTCGCCCTCGGCGCGGCACTTGTGGCGCTGCCCCACCGCCCGGCGGCACGCCCGACCCGAGAGGGGGAACCGGGGACGCCCGCGGAAGAGGCCGCCTGACCCCGCCCTTGCCGCCGGGCGGCGGGTTCGTCGCGTGGATCGTGGCGGCCTCCGTGGTGGCCCTTGGGGTGGTTCGACTGGGCGCGGGTGACGCGGCGGTCCGGCGGGGGTGCCGTCCGGCCCCGCGGCACGGTGGCCTCCTGGGGCGCGGGCGGGGTCGCATGACGCCGTGTCATCTTCGGGGCGGGCCGGATGTCGTGGACGCCGACCGCGCACCCTCGCGGCAGCGCAGCGGTCCGACGGGTGCTCCGGCTGGAGCCCGCAAGGCGGCCCCGCCCGCCCGGACGCGGCGCTCGGCGCGTGCGGTGGTCCGGTCCTGCGCGAGGCGAGTTCCGCCAGCGCGTCAAAGGTGGCGACGAGTACCTCGCGCCGCTCGGCGCGGTACTCGGGCGAGGGTCCCAGGCCGTCGATCGCCCCGTCCCAGGCGGCGAGGAGGGCGGTCTTCCACTCCCGGACCGTCGCGGCCGCGGGGAGCACCGCACCGGCCCAGCCGCGGGCGGCGATCAGGTGCAGCAGCTCCACGTTGCAGGGCACGGCCACGCCCCAGTACTCGTCGGGCTCCAGCGTCCCCGGGGCGCCGGCCACGGCGTCCTCGACCTCGCGGACCAGCCGCCCGGTGAGCCGGGACAGATGGTCCGCCGCCGTGTCCTCGTCGAAGTTGCCGCTGCCCCAGCCGCCCATCGTTCCTCCGCTCACGGTTCGATCAGCCCGGCCCGGATCGCGTACCGGGTGAGTTCCAGACGGTCGCGCAGGCCGAGCTTCTGGAGGATGTTGGCACGGTGGCGCTCGACCGTCTTGGCGCTGATGAAGAGGATGTCCCCGATCTCCTTGGAGGTGTGGCCCTCGGCGACCAGCTTCAGGATCTCCTCCTCCCGGTCGGTGACCGCCCGCGCGGGCAGCGGCTCGCCCTGCCGGGCGCGTTCCAGCAGGTTGCGCACCAGCGCGGTGACCGCCCCCGGGTAGATGAACGGCTCGTCGCGCACCGCCGCCCGGCAGGCCTCCACCAGGTCGCGGTCGGCGACGGACTTCGGGACGTAACCGCTGGCCCCGGCGCGCAGGGCCTCGAAGAAGAACTGCTCGTTGTCGTGCATCGTCAGCATGAGGATGCGCAGCCCGGGCCGCAGCCGGGACAGTTCGCGGGCCGCCTGGAGCCCGGTGAGGCGGGGCATGGCGATGTCGAGGACGGCCAGGTCGAGTTCGTGGGTGCGGGCCTGCTCGATGGCCTCGGCGCCGTCCCCGGCCTCCGCGACGACC
Organism: Streptomyces sp. NPDC058864; assembly: GCF_042742985.1. Lineage (NCBI taxonomy): Bacteria > Bacillati > Actinomycetota > Actinomycetes > Kitasatosporales > Streptomycetaceae > Streptomyces > Streptomyces sp. NPDC058864. Next base: position 50,587 of record NZ_JBHYMQ010000003.1, read on the forward strand.
GTCAGGTCGGGTTCGTCGTCGAGGATCATCCGCACGCCGCGGCGCACCAGCGCGTGGTCGTCGGCGAGCAGGATCCGGGTCTTCGCCGCCTCGGGCACGGTCAGTGGTCCTCCTCGCGCACGGGTGCGTCGGGCTCGCGGACGGGTACGTCGAGCCGTACCTCGGTACCGCCGGCGGGTCCCGGACCGAGCGTGAGCCGTGCCCCGACCAGCAGGGCGCGTTCGCGCATCCCCCGGATCCCGGCGCCTTCCGGGGCGGCGCCGAGGCCCTTGCCGTCGTCGCGGACGGTCAGGCGCGCACCGGCGGCGCTGCGTTCCAGCAGGAGGTCCACCCGGCCCGCGCCGGCATGGCGCGCGGTGTTGGTCAGGCCCTCCTGGGCGACCCGGTACAGGACCAGCTCGGTCTGCTCGTCCAGGGCGGGCAGCTCGGGGTCGAGGCGGAGCCCCACCGCCAGGGCCGGGGAGGTGAACTCGGCGGTCAGCGCCCGCAGTGCGCTGGGCAGCCCGAGCTCCTCCAGGACGCCTGGCCGCAGCCGGCGCGCGATGCGGCGGATCTCCTCCAGGCTCCCGCGGGTGGTCTCGCGGACCTGGTGCAGCTCCCCGCGCAGCGGGCCGGGGGCCAGTTCGGAGACGTGCTTGAGCTGGAGCAGCACCGCCGTGAGCGTCTGTCCCACCTCGTCGTGGAGTTCCTGAGCGATGCGCTTCCGTTCGGCCTCCTGGCCGGACAGCACGCGGGCGCTGCCGGCGGCCTGTTCGCTCTCCAGCCGGTCGAGCATGGTGTTGAACGTCGCGATGAGCTCGGCGACCTCGCCGTGCCCGGCGGCGGCCGGCCGGCTGCCCGGCCGCAGCAGGTCCGCCGCCGCCATGGCCCGGGTCAGCCGGCGCAGCGGCGCCAGCCCGACCCGGAGCAGCACGGCGTTGGCGACCAGCATCGCGGCCAGGCCCGCCACGACCACCGCCGCCTCGGCCGGCAGTACGGGGGAGGAGACCGTGACCGGCCCGAGCAGCAGCATCGCCGCCACCATCAGCACGACGGCGTTGAGCAGGAAGATCCGCCAGAACAGCGACACGGCCCAGGCCTCCTCTCGGGGTGACGTGCGGGAACGGGGGGACCGTCGCGGGATCAGTCCCCGGCGACCGGGGCCGGGGTCCGCTCCGGCTCGGCGTCGCTCTTGCGCACCGTGGCGCGGCGCCGCGTCAGCGCCCGTGCCAGCGGCTCGGTGTAGCGGGCCGTCAGCGGGCCGAAGACGACCAGCAGCAGGACGTACGCCGTGGCCAGCGGGCCCAGGGCGGGCTCGATGCCCGCCGTGACCCCGAGACCGGCGATGACGATGGAGAACTCGCCCCGCGCCACCAGTGCGCCGCCCGCCCGCCACCTGCCGCGCACCGCGACGCCGGCGCGACGCGCCGCCCAGTAGCCGGTGGCGATCTTGGTGAGTGCGGTGACGACCGCGAGCGCCAGCGCCGGCAGCAGGACCGGCGGGATGCTGGCCGGGTCGGTGTGCAGACCGAAGAAGACGAAGAACACGGCCGCGAACAGGTCCCGCAGCGGGCTCAGCAGCGAGTGCGCGCCCTCGGCGACCTCCCCGGACAGCGCGATGCCCACCAGGAAGGCGCCCACCGCCGCCGACACCTGCAGCTGCTGGGCGATGCCCGCCACCAGCAGGGTCAGGCCCAGCACGACCAGCAGCAGCTTCTCCGGGTCGTCACTGGAGACGAACCGGGAGATGACGCGCCCGAAGCGGACCGCGATCAGCAGCACCAGGCCCGCCGCGCCCAGCGCCACGGCCAGCGTCACACTGCCCGCCGCCCAGCCCACCCCGGCCAGCAGGGCGGTGAGGATCGGCAGGTACACCGCCATCGCCAGGTCCTCCAGGACCAGGATGCTGAGGATGACCGGCGTCTCGCGGTTGCCGAGCCGTCCGAGGTCGCCCAGCACCTTGGCGATGACCCCGGAGGAGGAGATCCAGGTGACGCCCGCCAGTACGACGGCGGCCACCGGGCCCCAGCCGAGCAGCAGCGCCGCCGCCGCGCCGGGCAGGGCGTTGAGCGCGATGTCGACCAGGCCCGACGGGTACTGCGTCCGCAGGTTCCCGATCAGGTCGCTCGCGGTGTACTCCAGGCCGAGCATCAACAGCAGCAGGATGACGCCTATCTCGGCGCCGATGGCCACGAACTCCTCGCTGGTGCCCAGCGGGAGGATGCCGCCCTCGCCGAAGGCGAGTCCGGCCAGCAGGTAGAGGGGGATGGGGGAGAAGCGCAACCGTCCGGCGACCCGGCCGAGCAGGCCGAGACCGAGGATGATGGCGCCGAACTCGATGAGGAAGACCGCGGAGTGCAAGGGCTCACTCCCGCCCGAGTATCGCGGCGGCGGCCCCGACACCCTCACGGGTGCCGATGACGATCAGCGTGTCGCCGCCCGACAGGCGGAAGTCCGGTGCGGGGGAGGGGATCGCGTCCGCCCTGCGCAGCACGGCCACGATGGAGGCGCCGGTGTCCGTGCGCATCCGCGTCTCGCCCAGCAGACGGCCGTTCCAGTGCGAGGTGACGGGCAGTTCGATCCGCTCCGCCACCAGTCCGAGGTCGGTGGTGTGCAGCAGGTTCGGGCTGTGGTGCGTCGGCATCAGCGCGTCGATCAGCGACATCGCCTCGGCCCCGGTCAGCCGCAGCGACTGTGCGCACGCGTCCGGGTCGTCGGCGCGGTACACGTTCACCGTCCGCGATCCGTCGCGGTGGGCGACCACCGACAGATGGCGCCGGTCCCGCGTGGTGAGGTCGTACCGGACACCGATGCCCGGCAATGGTGTCGTGCTCATCCGCGGAGCAGGCACAGCTCGATTCCCTTCACGGACGGCGTCCGCCGCCCGGTTCCTTGTCCGTTTCGCCCCCCTGTGGATCCTCATCCTTTCATCCGGGCGAACCGGGCCGGTATGGGTGCTGACACCCATCGCGGGCCCCTGTGACGGTGCCCACACCGCGTACGGAAAAGGCCCGGAGAACCGGTGTCCTACCTGAGCGCAGCCTTATGTGTTCTTGAAGATCCGCTCCGGACGTGGGAGTTCTCCGCCCGGGGCGCCTAGGGTCACAGTGCCCGGCACATCACGTTCGGACGTGCCCGGTGGAAGTCCCGTCGTCCGGAGGTACCCCGAGCATGAGTTCCCACAGGAAACGACGCCCCGCCCGCCGCGCCCCCTCGGCGCGGTCCTGGCCGCTGGCCGCCGCGGTGGCGACGGTCGCCGCGGGCGCCCTGGTCGGGGTCGGTGCGCAGTACGGGAACAACGGCGGCAAGGACGAGGCCCCGCTGGCGGCCGGCGACCGGGAGGCCGACGACCCCGTCGCCTCCGACGCGCGCCCGGAGACCGCGAGCCCGAGCCCGACGACCGCGAGCCCCAGTGCCTCCGCCACCCCGGAGCGGCGCAAGCCGGCCACGCGGCACACCCGCACCCCGCGGCCCTCCGCCACGCCGACCCGCACGGTGGTCCCGTCACCGGCGAAGACCACCGTCGCGGCGCAGCCCACGCGGTCCGGCGCCGACGACTCGGTGGTCGAGGAGATCGTCCGGCTGGTGAACGAGGAGCGCGCCTCCGCCGGATGCCGTCCGGTGACGCTGGAGGACCGGCTGACCGAGGCCGCCCAGGACTACACGGACGTGATGGCCCGCTCGGGCGAGCTCTCCCACACCGGGCCCGACGGGTCCACCATGGCCGGGCGCGTCGAGGCGGCCGGGTACCAGTGGTCGGCCCTCGGCGAGAACATAGCCGTGGGCCAGCGGACCGCCGCCGCCGTGATGGACGCCTGGATGCACAGCGAGGGACACCGGGCGAACATCCTCAACTGCAACTTCGAGCAGATCGGAGTGGGCGTGAACACGTCGTCCAACGGCCCTTGGTGGACCCAGGACTTCGGCACGCCCCGCTGAACCGCCGACCGGCCGGTCAGCTGGGGCGGCCGGTCGGCCTCAGGCCGGGTGCGGGTGACGCCTCGCGCGTCGGGCCGCTTTCCTTCCCCCCACAGGCGGCCCGCCGGTGAGCCCGAGCGTCACCCGCACCCTCGCGCCGCCCAGCGGGCCCCTGGTGATCTCCATGCCGCCGTCCGCGGCGGTCGCCGCCCGCTGCACGATGTCCAGGCCGAGGCCCGTGGAACCGCCGACGCTCACCCCGCGGGCCCGGGCGGTGTCCGGGTCGCCGATGCCCGGCCCGGCGTCGTCCACCGTGAGCAGCACCGCCCGGTCGGTCCGCCCCACCGTCACCGCCAGCGCCGTGCCCTGCGGGGTGTGCCGGAACACGTTGCCGACCAACGCGTCGACGACCACCGCGAGGTCGTCCTCGCCGAGCGGGACCGGGGTCTCCTCCGCCGTCGCCTCCAGGCGGCACGACCGCCCCTGCTGCGCGGCCAGGACGGACCAGAACTCGACCCGGCCGCGCACCACGGCCGACGCGTCGCACTCCTGTGCGCGGCCCGTGCGTTCGGGCGGGGCCGACAGCGGTGTGCGGGCCGTGTCGATGATCGAGTCCAGTTCGCGTTCCAGGTGCGCGATCGCGGCCTCCAGGTCCTCGCCCCGGTAGCCCGGGACCTGCGCCGCGATCCGCTCGGCCTCCAGCTGCAACCGGGTCAGCGGGGTCCGCAGGCGGTGCGAGAGGTCCGCCACCAGCTCCCGTTCCAGGGCGAGCAGTTCGACGACCCGGTCGGCCATGGTGTTGAAGGCCACCCCGGCCTCCTGCAGTTCCGGCGGCCCGGCGGGCTCGACCCGGATGCCCAGTTCCCCGGCGCCGAGCGAGCGCGAGGCGCGGGACAGGCCCCGGGAGGCGCGCACCACGCGCGCGCCCAGCCGGTCCGCCACCAGCACCGACCCCGCCACCAGGCCCAGCGCGAGCAGCGCCATCATCGCCCAGGACGCCTTCACCCCTCGGTCCAGGTCGGCGCGGGGGACGAAGGCCTCCACCACCGCCACCCGGTCCCGGGCCAGGATCACCGGCTGCAGGTAGACCCAGCCGGCGGAGGTGTCCGAGGCCATGGTCCGGCGTCCGTCGGCCGCCCGGTCGAGGGCCTCCTGGGAGGCGTGCACCGTACCGACCAGCTGCCCGTCGGGCAGCCGTACGCTCAGGTGGTCCCCCGAGTCCAGCCCCGCCACCGCCTGCTGGACGTCGGCGGGCCGGGTGGTGAGGGCGAGCACCGGCGCCAGCGCCGCGGCCCGCTGCTCGGCGACGGTGGTCGCCCGCGTACGGGCCTCGGACTGCACCAGCAGCGCGAGCGGGATCAGGAAGGACAGCGCGACCATCGACGTCACCGCCAGCGCCACCCCGGCCAGGGCGCGTCTCATCGCGGCGTCACCAGCTTGATGCCGACGCCCCGGACGGTGTGCAGGTAGCGCGGCTGCGAGGCCCGCTCGCCCAGCTTGCGGCGCAGCGCCGACAGATGGACGTCGATCGTCTGGTCCTCCACGTACGTCTGCTGCCACACGTCCGCCAGGATGCGGCTGCGCGGCACCACCCGGTCCGCGTGCTCCGCCAGATAGGCGAGCAGGTCGAACTCCCGTCGCGTCAGCCGCAGTTCCCGCCCGTCGTGGTATGCCACCCGGGCCGGTGCGTCGATCAGCAGACCGCCCACCCGAAGCCCGCCGGCCGTGCCCTCCGGGACCGGCGCCGGCGGCTGCGCCGGCGCCGACCGGCGCAGCACAGCGGTCAGCCGGGCCACCAACTGGCCCCCGGAGAAGGGCTTCACCAGGTAGTCGTCGGCACCCGCGTTCAGCAGCCGGATCACCTCGCTGTCGTCGTCCCGCGCGGTGGTGACGAGGACCGGGACCCGCGAGATGCCGCGCAGCATCCGCAGCACGTCCACCCCGTCCAGGTCCGGCAGCCCGAGGTCGAGCACCACGGCGTCCGGCGGGCGTTGCGCGGCCTGCCGCAGCGCCTCGAAGCCGTAGGCCGAGCTGTGCACCGTGTGGCCGTTCGCGGTCAGCACCTCGACCAGCCTGGCGCGTATCGCGGGGTCGTCCTCGACCAGGAGTACGGATGCCATGTGGAGGGACAGTAGCCGGTCGGGAAAGATGGCGGGGTGCCCCGGTACCTGCGCTACGTCGTCATATGGCTCTCGTGCACCGCGGTCAGCGTGACCGCGGTCATGCTCACCGTGGGCTTCGTGGTGGGTTCGACGCGCCCGACGCCGCCCGTCGCGCGGGACGTCCCCGAGAGCGCGCTCGCCACCGGCAGTCCGTCCCCCGCGAAGCCGTCCCCCGCACGCTCCGTGCCGGCGTCCCCCGCGGCGAAGCGCACCCCCGCCCACTCCACCGTCCGGCGGCCCACCCCGACCCCGGTCCGCCCGGCCACCACCGCGCCCGCGCCCCCCACCCGCACCGCCCGTCCGTCGGCCACGCCGGTCGACTGCGGGACCGGCGGCGCCGGCGTCCACACCCTGCAGTCCCAGGGCGGCCAGGCCTCGGTGCGCTTCGGCGAGGACGCCGTCTGCCTCGTCTCCGCCGTGCCCGCCAGCGGGTTCACCGTCTCCACCCGGCGCGACGGGGCTCAGCAGTTGACCGTGACCTTCTCCGGCGACCGGCACCGCTCCGAGATCGTCGCCACGACCACCCCGCAGAGCAAGGCGACCATCCGCGAGGTGTCCTGGTGACCGGGAGGGGACGGCGACCGGGATACTGGGCGCCATGCGTATCGACTTCGATCCCGAGGCCATGGGCCGGACCCCGTTCTACAAGCTCCTGACCTCGGTGGTCGTACCGCGCCCCATCGCCTGGGTCTCGACGCTCAGCGAGGCGGGGACGGCCAACCTCGCACCGCACTCCTTCTTCACGGTCGCGTGCGTCAGCCCGCCGGTGGTGCAGTTCACCTCCGTGGGGCGGAAGGACTCGCTGCGCAACATCGAGGAGACCCGGCAGTTCGTGGTCAACCTCGCGCCCGAGCACCTCTTCGAGCAGATCAACGCGACCGGCACCGACTTCCCGCGCGGCGTCAGCGAGTTCGACGCGGTCGGCATCGCCCGTGAGCCCAGCCGAGCGGTCAAGCCGCCCCGTGTCGCCGCCTCGCCCGTCGCCCTCGAGTGCGAACTGCACAGCACGGTCACCCTCGGCGACTCCACCGTGGTCTTCGGCCGCGTCGTGCACGCCGCCGTCTCCGAGGCCGCGATGGTCGAGGGTCACCCCGACGTCCGCAAGCTCCGCCCGCTGGCCCGCCTCGGCAAGGACGAATGGGGCACGACCGGCGAGGTCCTGGAGATCTCCCGCATCCGCTACGCCGACTGGCCGGGCATCAACCAGGGTTAGCCGACGGCGGCCCGGACCGGCGCGGCAGTCCGGCGCACGGTCCGGGCCGCCGGGTGTCAGGCACGGCGGCGCAGGGTCGGGTCGAGCAGGGCGGGCGGGGTGTCGAACTTCTCGTGCGGGGCGAGGTCGAGGCCGGGGGCGACGATCGCGTCGATCGCGTCCAGCACGTCGGCGGAGAGCACGGTGTCCGCGGCGGCGAGGTGCGACCGCAGGTGCTCCGGGGTGCGCGGGCCGATGATCGCGGCGGTGACCGCGGGGTGCGCCGTCACGAAGCCCAGGGCGAGCTGGACCATCGTCAGGCCGGCCTCGGCGGCGAGCGCGGCCAGCCGTTCCACGGCGTCGAGCCTGGCCCGGTTGGCGGGTAGCGCGGTGTCGAAGCGCTCCGGCATGAACGCGGAGCGGCTGGTGGTGATCTCCCGGCCCGCGCGGACGGCGCCGGACAGCCAGCCCGAGGCCAGCGGGCTCCACGCCAGCACGCCGAGGCCGTACTCCTGGGTCACCGGCAGCACATGGGTCTCGGCGCCGCGCTGCAGGATCGAGTAGCCGGGCTGTTCGGTGACGTAGCGGCCCAGGTGGTGCTCGCGGGCGGCCCACTGGGCCTGCACGATCCGGTACGCGGGAAACGTCGACGAGCCGAAGTAGCGGATCTTGCCCGCGCGTCGCAGGTCGGTCAGGGCCGACAGGGTCTCCTCGTCGCCGGTCGCCGGGTCCCACCGGTGGATCTGGTAGAGGTCGACGTGGTCGACGCCGAGCCGGCGCAGGCTGTCCTCCAGGGCCGTGACCAGCCAGCGGCGCGAACTGCCGCGGTGGTTGCGCTCGTCGCCCATCGGCATGGTCGCCTTCGTGGCCAGCACGACGTCGTCGCGGCGGCCGGCGAGGGCCTTGCCGACCATCTCCTCCGACTCGCCGGCACCGTACATGTCGGCGGTGTCGATGACGTTGATCCCGGCCTCGAGGGCGGTGTCGACGAGGGCGGTGGCCTCGTCCTGGGTGGTGCGTCCGATGCTGCCGAAGTTCATCGCGCCGAGCGCGAGGGAACTGACCTGCACACCGGTGCGGCCCAAGGTGCGGTACTGCATGACCGTGTTCTCCCTTGCGGGTGGGGTGTGGTGGCACTGCGCGGCACAAGCGCGCACGACTTGGTCCCGGGGCGTCCGCCCTGGCATCATGAGCAAACGGAACCTCGTTCCGCTAACGATACGGAACCAGGTTCCGTTTAGCAAGGACGGGTCGTGGAAGGAGCGGCGCAGTGGTGGAGCGGTCCAGGCGGGCGGACGCCCGGCGCAACGAGGAGAGCCTGCTCGAGGCGGCTGCCGCGGCCTTCGTCGCGTCGGGCGTGGAGGCCCCGGTGCGCGACATCGCGGCCCGGGCGGGCGTCGGGACGGGCACGATCTACCGCCACTTCCCGACCCGGGCGGATCTGATCATCGCCGTCTACCGCCACCAGGTCGAGGCCTGCGCCGAGGCCGGACCGGCGCTGCTGGCGAGCGGTGCGACCCCGCACACCGCGCTGGCGCGGTGGATCGGCCTCTTCGTCGACTTCCTGGTGACCAAGCACGGGCTCGCCGCGGTCCTGCAGTCCGACAACGCGGGCTTCGAGACGCTGCACACCTACTTCCTCGACCGCCTCCTGCCCGTGTGCTCCGGACTGCTGGACGCCGCCGTCGCCTCCGGCGAGATCCGCTCCGACGTGGAGGCGTACGCGCTCATGCGCGGCGTCGGGAACCTCTGCATCGGTGCGGACAGCGATCCGCGCTACGACGCACGCCACCTGGTCGGGCTCCTGGTCGCCGGCCTGGGCCAGGGGAACTGACCTGCCGTCAGGCGAGGCCGGCCCGGTACACCACCAGGGCGATCTGGACCCGGTTGTTCAGGCCGAGCTTGGTCAGGATGTGGGACACGTGCGCCTTCACCGTGGGGACGCTCATGTAGAGCGCCGCCGAGATCTCGGCGTTGGTCCTGCCCTGCGCCACCGCCAGCGCGACTTCCCGCTCCCGTTGCCCCAGGAGCCCGAGCAGCCGCCCCGCCTCGCCCAGGTCGTCCGGGCGCGCGCCGCCCGCCGAGCCGCCTGCCGCGCCGTCCGCCGTGTCGCCCGCCGTGGTGACGGCGCCGATGAGCTGTTTGACGGCGGCCGGCGAGAGGACCGGTTCACCCGCCACGACGTTCCGCACCGCGGCGACGATCTGGGCCGGGGGCGTGTGCTTGAGGACGTAGCCCGCCGCCCCGGCCCGCAACGCCTCCAGGACGTAGCCGTCCGTCGTGAACGTGGTCAGGATCAGCACCTCCGGCGGGTCCGGCCGGTTCCGCAGCTCCGCGGTGGCGGTCAGGCCGTCCATCCGCGGCATCCGGATGTCCATCAGGACCAGGTCGGGCCGGTGCGCGTCGACCAGCGGCAGGACCTCCGTACCGTCCGCCGCCTCGGCGACCACCTCGATGTCCGCCGCGCCGGACAGCATCATGCGCAGGCCGGAGCGCACCAGCGGGTCGTCGTCCACGATCAGGACGCGGGTCACCTGGTCCACGGCAGCCAGATCTCGACGGAGAAGCCGGTGGCGCCGAGGGTGCGGCGCATCCTGCCGCCGGCCAGGGCCGCCCTTTCGTCCATCCCGACCAGGCCCTGGCCGGAGCCACCGGGACGCTCCGGGTGCTCCTGGCGCACGGGGTTGCGGGCCGTGATCGTCAGCCCCTCACGGGCCCCGCCGGTCAGCGACAGCCGCAGCGGGCCGTCCGGTGCGTGCTTGCGGTGGTTGGTGAGGGCCTCCTGCAGGATGCGGTACGCGGCACGGCTCGTGGCCGGATCCATCGTCGTCAGATCCTCCGTCTCGCGGTGCAGGTCGACGGTGGCGCCGGCCGCGCGCGACTCCTCGACCAGTCGGTCCAGGTCGGCCACGGCGGGCTGCGGCGGCTCGGCGTGGGCGTTGACCGTGGGGGTGCGCAGGACGCGCAGCACGTCCTGGAGGTCCTCCAGGGCCTGCCCCGCGCTCTGCCGGATCACCCCGGCCGCCTCGGCGACCTGGTCGGGAGACGCGGTGGGATGGAACTCCAGTGCCCCCGCGTGCACGCTGAGCAGGGTCAGCCGGTGGGCCAGCACGTCGTGCATCTCACGGGCGATCTCCTCCCGGGCGTGCTGGCGGGCCTGCTCGGCCTTCAGATCCGCCTCCCGCTCCGCCCGCTCCGCCCGCTCCCGCACCCCGGACACGTACAGACCCCAGCCGACGGCGCCGCCCACGGACGCCACGGCGGACACGGTCTCCGCGGAGGTGAGGGGCCCGGAGTACGAGGTGAGCACGAGTTGCGCCGGTACCGGCAGCAGCGCCACGCAGGTGACCCTGAGCGTGGTCCGCAGGGGGCAGGTGGCGGCCACGGTGAACAGCGCCACCAGCAGCGGTACGACCACGGGCCAGACGACCGCCGACGCCACGAGGGCCAGGGCCAGGGCCACCGGGTGCCGTCTGCGCCAGAACAGGGACACGCAGGCCAGCAGGGGGAACACCGCTCCCCGGACCGCCCACAGGGTGGGCATCAGCGGACCCAGGAACGCGCCGCTGGACAGCTGCGGGTACACGTGCGCGCCCCACTGCTCGGCCCGGATGACGACGACCGTCAATGCGGCGGCACCGATCACCACGCCCGCGTCCACGAGCCCCGGACGCCCGTGCAGAGCCCGTCTCACATCGATCACGCACGCAACCGTAAACGCCGTCCCCGGCCCGCATCAAAAGATACGGGCGTCCTCGGCGGACTTCTATACCAAAGTATAGGGACGCCCGCCGCACATCGTTCCTTCGGACGGGAAAGGCCGCTGCCCGCGACCGAATTCCCGGGTTCCCGCGGTCCGTGCCTTTGTGGACGCGAACCCCGGGAAATGGACCGGACATTTCAACCGGCCCTGAATTCCGGTCGCCGGGCCACCGGAATCCAGGGCCGTCATCAGCGCCTGCAGCACGCTGCAGGGGTGACGTCACACGGCGGCCGGGGGCGGGGCAGTGGCTATCGGGCGTGCCCGAACGGTGCGCGGCCGCGCGTGCGCCGGCCTGTGCGGAAATGCGTCGCGCTCGCCTTCGACGGCGCCCCGGCGCGCCCATGCCGAAACTCCTGGACATTCTCGTGGGGGAGAAGGTCCACGCGACCTTTTTCGTCCAGGGAAAAGCCTTGCGGACACGTGTCCGCGGACGCCGCGGCGGATGGCGGGCGAAGGGCACGGCACAGGCAACCGCACCTGGTCGCACAAGGCGCTCACCGAACCGGACGCACAGCGGGTGAGCGACGAGCCGACTCGCGTCCGGAACGACGTGCGGGCCGGGCCCGACGCCCGCCGCGGCCCGGTACGGTCCACCGCCCGCAGGGCCCCGGCACCCGCCGGGATCAGGCGTCGGCGGGGAAGTCCGTCGACGCCGTCACCTCGGCCCACGCGGCGAGGTCGCCGGCCAGTTGCCGCTGCCCCTGCTCGACCAGGCGCAGGGCGTCGGTGCCGAGCACGAGGTGGACCGGCGGGTCGTCGGACTCCAGGACCCGGAGCACGGCCCGGGCGGCCCCGGCCGGGTCGCCGGTCTGCTTGCCGCTCTTGGCCCGCCGGGCGGCGCGGATCGGCTCGAAGAGGGCGTCGTAGTCGGGAACGGTGCGCGGTGCGCGGACCATCGAGCGGCCGGCCCAGTCGGTACGGAACGAGCCGAGTGCCAGGGAGGTGACGTGGATGCCGAAGCCCGCGACCTCCTGGGCCAGGGACGCGGCGACGCCCTCCATGGCGAACTTGCTGGCCCCGTAGAAGGCGACGCCGGGCAGCGCGGTCAGACCCGCCATGGACGACACCGAGAAGATGTGGCCGCCGCGGCGCCGGCGCATGTGGGGCAGAACGGCCTTGATGACCGCGACGCTGCCGAAGACGTTGACGTCGAACTGGCGCCGGAGGTCGTCCATGGTGGACTCCTCGACGGTCCCCTCCAGGCCGTAGCCGGCGTTGCTGATCAGCACCTCGATGGGTCCGATGTTCCGCTCGGCCTCGTCGACCACCGCGACGACGGCGTCCTCGTCGGTGACGTCCAGGACCCTGGCGACGGCGCGGCCGGGGGCGAGGGCCTCGAACCCGGCCGCCTGGTCCGGCTTGCGAACGGTACCGATCACCCGGTGCCCGGCGGCCAGCGCTTCCTGGGCGAAGGCGCGGCCCAGGCCACTGCCGACCGCGGTGATGAAGAACGTCCGGTGCACAGCGCAACTCCTCGGCGACGACGGATGTGCGGGGACTCGCCCGGCCTGGGTGCCGGCCCGCGCCGGGGCGCCCGGCGGCGGTGTCCGCGTCCCGATCATGGGCCGGGAACCGGCACCGCTGCCACGACCGGCTCCCTCCCTGCTGGAAGGCGGGGCCTCCCAGCCAGGGGTCACCGCCTGCGGCGGGTGCGGGCGGCGACCAGGACGGCGGCGAGGCCGGTGACCGCGATGAAGCCCATCGCCACGAGGAAGACCGGTGACGTCGGCGTCGTGGCGCGGCTGCCGGCGATGACGTAGGCCGCCGTGTTGGGCACGCTGCCCGCGGCCGTGGCCAGCAGGAAGGGCGCCAGGCGCATCCGCGAGACCGCGGCGCTGTAGTTGGCCGCCGCGAAGGGCACGCCCGGGAAGAGCCGCATCGCCAGCATCGTGCGGAAGCCGTGCTCGCTGAGCTGGCGGTCCGCGGCGAGCAGCACCCGCCCGCGCAGCAGCGGGCGCAGCGCGTCCCGCCCGAGGAGGCGGCCGAGGACGAAGGCGAGGCCGGCGCCGAGCACCGTACCGGCGAGCGCCGCGGGCAGCCCGGCCTGGGCGCCGAAGAGCGCCCCGGCACCGACGTTCAGCAGCGGGCGCGGTACGAAGGCGAGTGCGCAGAGTCCGTACCCCGCGGCGAAGAGCACCACGGCCGCGGCGCCGGTGAGTTGGGCGGGCCAGCCGTGCGCGAGAAGCCGCTGGGGCTCCCAGACCAGCACCGAGGCGGCGGCCCCGGACAGGAGCACGACCAGCAGCGCCAGCCGGGCCCACGACGCCGGGCGCGGACGCGGGCGGGAGAGGGCGGTGACCTCGGACATCCCGCGAGCCTAGCGGAGGAGTATGTCGCTCCGGTGCCGCCGCGTACCGTGGGGCCATGACCCCTGCCGCCCCGGTCGTGCCGGACAGCGCCCTCGCGGACCTCGTGCTGCCGCGCCTGACCTCGGCGTACGGGGCCGCCGCCGACCCGGTGCGGGCCGCCCCGGCGGCTGCGTACATGCGCGATGCGTTCCCGTTCCTCGGCATCCCCACGCCCGCCCGGCGTGCCCTGTCCCGCACCGTGCTCGCGGGCACACCGCGCCCGGACGAGGCCGACTGCACGGCCGTCGCGCTGCGTTGCTGGGCGCTCCCCGAACGGGAGTACCGCTACTTCGCCGTGGACTACCTGCGCCGTCATGTGGGGCGCTGCTCCTCGGACTTCCTCGGCACGGCCCGGCACCTGATCACGACGGAGCCGTGGTGGGACACCGTCGACCTGCTCGCCGCGCACGTCGTCGGACGGCTCGTGGCCGCCGACCCCGCCCTGGTGGACGTGATGGACGAGTGGATCGCCGGCGAGGACCTCTGGCTCGCCCGCACCGCGCTGCTGCACCAGTTGACGTACAAGGCGGACACCGACCCCGGGCGGCTGTTCCGTTACTGCCTGCGGCAGGCGGACCACCGGGACTTCTTCGTCCGCAAGGCGATCGGCTGGGCGCTGCGCGAGTACGCCCGCACCGATCCCGGCGCCGTGCGGGCGTTCCTCGCGGAAGCGGGGGAGCGGCTGTCGCCGCTGTCGGTACGAGAGGCGGGGAAGCACCTGTGAGCGGGACCGACGGGCGCGGCCGGGTGCGCCGCAGCTACGACACCGTGGCCGAGGAGTACCGGGAGCGCATCGGGACCGAGTTGGCGTACAAGCCGCTGGACCGGGCCCTGCTGGCGGCCCTCGCCGAGCAGAGCGCGGACGGCGCGCCCGTGGCGGACCTGGGGTGCGGCCCCGGCCACGTCACGGCGTGGCTCGCGGAGCGCGGGGCGCGGACCGTGGGCATCGACCTATCGCCGGGAATGGTCGCGCTCGCCCGCCGCGAGCACCCCGGGGCCGAGTTCCGCGAGGGCGACCTGCTCCGCCTCCCCGCGGCGGACGGCGAGTTCGGGGCGGTCGTGGCGCTCTACGCGGTGGTCCATCTGGCGCCCGGTGAACTGCGGGCGGCATTCGGCGAGATGCGGCGCGTGCTGCGTCCGGCCGGGCGGGTGCTCGTGGCCTTCCACGTCGGGACGGAGATCCGGCACGTGACGCAGTGGTGGGGGCACGAGGTCGACGTCGACTTCCACTTCCACGACCCCGGGACGGTCACCGGGGCGCTGTCCGACGCCGGGTTCGAGGTGGAGGCGCTGCTGGAGCGGGCCCCCTACCCGCAGGAGACGCAGACCCGGCGCGCCTACGTCCTCGCCCGCGTCAGCGGGGCGTGAGGCGGCCCGCCGGAAAATCGTTCGACCGACGGCCGTGCCGTACCCGATCATCGAGGCATGTCCCGGTACGCCTTCAGCGCAGATACGTCCGCAGTCGCGGACGCGCTGCAGGCTGCCCCGGCACAGGCTTTCTCGGCCAACGCGTTCGGCGGCGCCCGAACCTGACCCTTCCCGGACAGTCCGGCGGACCCCGCAGGGGGAGGGTCGGCACGGTCCAGGGGTCCCGCACGCGAGGCGATGAATCGACTTACCGAGGAAGCAACATGCCCAAGCAGGCGTACGTGCGCACCAAGCCGCACCTCAACATCGGGACCATGGGTCACGTCGACCACGGCAAGACCACGCTGACCGCCGCCATCACCAAGGTGCTCAGCGCCCGCGGCTCCGCCGCGTTCGTGCCGTTCGACCGGATCGACAGGGCCCCGGAGGAGGCCGCGCGGGGGATCACGATCACCATCGCGCACGTCGAGTACGAGACGGACACCCGGCACTATGCGCACGTCGACATGCCCGGTCACGCCGACTACGTGAAGAACATGATCACCGGCGCGGCCCAGCTCGACGGGGCGATCCTCGTCGTCTCCGCCCTCGACGGCGTCATGCCGCAGACCGCCGAGCACGTGCTGCTCGCCCGCCAGGTCGGCGTCGAGCACATCGTGGTGGCGCTCAACAAGGCCGACGCCGGCGACCCCGAACTCACCGACCTGGTCGAGCTGGAGGTGCGCGAGCTGCTGTCCGCCCAGGGGTACCCGGGCGACACGCTGCCCGTCGTCCGGGTGTCGGGCCTGCGGGCGCTGGAGGGCGACCCGCGGTGGACGTCCGCGATCGAGGCGCTGCTCGACGCGGTCGACACCCACGTGCCGATGCCGCACCGCTACACCGACGCCCCCTTCCTGCTGCCGGTGGAGAACGTGCTGACCATCACCGGGCGCGGCACGGTCGTCACCGGCGCCGTGGAGCGGGGCACGGTGCGGGTCGGCGACCGCGTGGAGGTGCTCGGCGCGGAGACGGCGAGCGTGGTGACCGGTCTGGAGACCTTCGGCAAGCCGATGGACGAGGCCCAGGCCGGCGACAACGTGGCGCTGCTGCTGCGTGGTGTGGCCCGGGACGTGGTCCGGCGGGGCCACGTGGTGGCCGCGCCGGGCAGTGTCACGCCGAGCCGCCGGTTCCGGGCGCGGGTCCACCTGCTGCCGGCCGCCGAGGGCGGGCGGCGTACGGGGATCGCCAGCGGATACCGGCCGCAGTTCCACGTCCGCACCGCCGACGTCGTCGGCGACGTGGACCTGGGCGAGGCGGGGGCGGCCCTGCCGGGGGCGACCGTCGACATGACGGTCGAGCTGGGCCGTGCGGTGCCGCTGGAGCCGGGGCTCGGATTCGCGATCCGCGAGGGCGGCCGCACGGTGGGCGCGGGCACGGTGACGGCGGTCGCCGGGTGAGCCGGGCCCGCTGAGCGCGGGGGTCCGGGGGTTCCGCCCCGGGCCCCCGTGCGTGCTGGGAGAATTGCCGCGTGGAGGACGACGGACGCATACCCGTGAGCCAGGACGTGGACTTCGGCGCGGCCAGGCTGCTGCCCGACGTGGACCGGCCGGCGGGCTGGCTGCTCACCGTCGACGGGGCGCCGCAGTCGTACGTGGACCTCGACGACCCGACCCACCTGGAGTTCGAGTACACCCGGCGCCTCGCGTACGTGCTGGACGAGGCCGCGCCCGCGGGCGCGCCGCTGGACGTCGTCCACCTGGGCGGCGGCGCCCTGACGCTGCCCCGCTACACGGCCGCGACCCGGCCCGGTTCGCGGCAGCGGGTCGTCGAGGCCGACCGGGCGCTCGCCGCGCTGGTCGCCGACCGGCTTCCGCTCGGGCGCACCGGCGAGGGCGTGGCGATCGCGACGGACGACGCCCGCACGTGGCTCGAAGGCGCCCCGGACGCGTCGGCGGACGCCGTCGTGGCGGACGTCTTCGGCGGTTCACAGGTGCCGGCGCACCTGACCTCGTACGAGTTCGTCACCGAGGCGGCCCGGGTGCTGCGTCCCGGCGGGGTGTACCTGGCGAACCTGGCGGACTCGGCGCCCTTCGACTTCCTGCGGCCGCAGATCGCGGGCCTGCGCGAGCTGTTCGGCGAGGTGTGCCTGATCGCCGAGCCCGGGGTGCTGCGGGGCCGCCGTTTCGGCAACGCCGTACTGGCCGCGAGCCGCGCCCCGCTGCCGGTGGCCCGGATCGCGCGGCGCACCGCGTCCGACGTCTTCCCCGCCCGGGTGGTGGACGGCGACGCGCTGGAGCTGTTCGGGCGGGGTGCGCGGCCGGTCTACGACAAGGACGCGGTGCCCTCGCCGATCCCGCCCGACGGCTCCTTCGGCGTCGGCTGACCGCGCCGGGCGACGGTGCGGCCGCCCTCGGGGTCGTCCACGCGCCGCAGCCGACGCACCTCGGGCAGGGTGAGCACCGCGCCGGTGAGCAGCACCGTCAGTCCCGCGCAGCCCCACAGGGCCCCGTACAGGCCGAAGGCGTCCGCGGCCGGGCCGGCCAGGGCGGTGCCGATGGGCATCATGGAGACCGAGCCGAACCAGTCGTAGGCCGCGACGCGGGAGAGCTTGTCCTCCGGGATCTCCTGGTGGAGCGCCATCATCCAGGCCACGCCGAAGACCTCGATCGACATGCCCGCGACCAGCATCGCGCAGGCCAGCAGCGGCACCGGGAGCGCCAGGGCCAGCGCGGCGGCGGGCAGCGAGAACGGGAAGACGCAGAGCACCCCGGCGAGCAGGATGCGACGCGGCCGCCAGCGGAGCATCAGCAGCCCGCCCAGCAGGTTCCCGGCGCCGAACGCGGCCAGGGCGGCGCCCCAGGGCCCGGCACCGCCCAGGTGCTCGCGGGCGACGAGCGGCCCGTACACCGCGTCGGCGGCGGTGATCACCGCGTTGACGACGGAGAACTGCACGACGATGCCCCACAGCCAGCGTCGCGAGACGAACTCCCGCCAGCCCTCGCGCAGATCGCCCAGCAGACCGCCGCCGCCCCGCTCCGCGCGGTCGCGCAGGGCGACCGGGGAGACCCGCAGCAGCGCGCGGAGCCCCGCGGCGACCGCGAAGCACGCCGCGTCCACCGCCAGGACCCAGCCGGGTCCCGCGAGGGCGACCAGCGCCCCGGCGAGCGCCGCACCGCCGACGTTCGCCCCGTTGACGCCGAGCCGGAACACCGCGAAGGCGCGGCCCGCGTGGGCGGAGTCGACGGTCGAGAGCAGCATGCCCTCGTTGGCGGGGGCGAAGAAGGCCTGCCCGGTGCCGCCCAGTGCGGAGAGCACGGCCATGTGCCAGATCTCGGCCCGGCCGGTGAGCACCAGGACGGCGAACAGGCCCTGCGAGACGGTGTTGAGGCAGTTGGCGGCGACCATGACCCGGTGCCGTGGCAGCCGGTCCGCGACCGCGCCTCCGATGAGCAGGAAGACGACCAGCGGCACGGTGCGCGCGGCGGCGACCAGTCCGATCTCCGTACCCCCACCGCCCGCCTGCAGCACGGCGAACGCCGACGCGACGACGGCGCCCGAGGCGCCGAGCCCGGTCACGAAGGCGGAGGCGGCGAGGAGCCGGAAGTTGCGGCCGGCCCAGTCCGGGAAGCGCAGCCGGTGGGAGACGTCGCGTTTCACCCGGGGACTATCGTCGCTGGGCCGGTCTTTGGCAAACCGATTTCCGGGCCGACGGCGGGAACCGTGCTACGACCTCAGCCGATCAGCCGGACGCTGTCGCGGACCTTCGCCACGGTCCTGGCGTCGATCGCGCCCGGGTAGCCGCTGTCCACGATCAGCAGCCAGGAACGGACCTCCTTGTCCTTGCCCAGGAAGGTGAAGCTGTAGGAGGTGCCGTCGGCGGCGCACGTGCCCTTCATCCCGGTCGCGCGCGTCGAGGCGGTCCAGCCGTGCAGGCCCTGCGCGTTGGTGTAGGCGCGGGGGGCGGACTCGGTGAGCCTGGTGCCGCCCTCCTTCTTGTACTTGCCGTACGCCCAGTTGTAGGACTCGTTGGCGGCCTCGGACTTCAGGCTCTCGGCGCCCTTGCCGCCCTTCACACCGGCCAGCCCGCGCTCGTCGCTGCCGCACCACTTCTCGTCGAGGACGGCCGCGCCTCCGGTGACCACCCGGTTGTCGTCCCACTCGTACCCGATGAGCAGGCCCTGCGGCTTGACCGTCCAGTCCTTGGGGAGGTCGTAGGCGACGCCCATGTCACTGCGCACGACGGTCTGCCAGCCGGGCACCACGGGCTTGATGGTGTCCTCGCCGGGGTTGCCGCGGGCGTCGTCCGGGCCGGGGCCCTCCTCGCTCGCCGTGGCGGAGGGGGTGGGGGTGGTGGATGCCGGCGGGCTTTCGGAGGCGACCGGTGACCCGGTGGCGGACGGGCCGGCCTGCGGGTCCTGGTCGCCGTCGGTGAGCTTCACGGCGACCAGTACACCGGCGGCGACCACCGCGACCGCGGCGACCACCGACACCGCGATCACCGCGCCCCGTCGCCCCCCGGGCGGCTTCGGCCCACCCGGCACCGTCGGCGGCCCCCACATCTGCGGAGGCTGCTGGTAGGCGGGATGCTGCTGCGGCTGGTACGGAGAGGGCTGCTGCTGGTGCCCCCACTGGGGCTGGTTCTGCGGGGGCTGCTGCGGATGCTGCGGTCCCCCCGGCTGCTGCTGTCCGGGCCACATGGCTGGAAACACTAGGGGTTGAGCGCTCACGGTTCCATGGATGCGTTCATTACTTGCTGGTAACATCCGGCCATGTCCGAGAACCAGCCGCAGATAGGCGAGCTGATGGCGGCCACCGTGCCGATGGCCGCCACCCTCAGCATCGAGTTCCTGGAGACCACCGCCGAGCGCGCCGTGGTCCGCCTCCCCGACCAGCCCGCCTACCACAACCACGTCGGCGGCCCCCACGCCGGCGCGATGTTCACCCTCGCCGAGACCGCCAGCGGTGCCGTCGTCCTTGCCGCGTTCGCCGACCGGCTCTCCCGCGCCGTCCCCCTCGCCGTCCGCGCCGAGATCGGCTACAAGAAGCTGGCCATGGGCCCGGTCACCGCCACCGCCCGACTCGGCCGTCCCGCCGCCGACGTCATCGCCGACCTCGACCGCGGTGAGCGCCCCGAGTTCCCCGTCACCGTCGCCCTCCAGCGCGAGGACGGCGCCGTCACGGGCGAGATGACCATCGTCTGGACCCTCCGCCCCAACAGCTGAGCGACGCACGGGTGCCGCACCCCGGTGCCCGACCGGGCGCCGGGACGGGCATCGCGAATCCGCTGCGAACTCGCCCGCCCCGCACACGCAACCCCCTGTTGACGCCGGACGCGTTCGGTTCCAAGATCGTGGCTCCCGCGGTCTTCGTGCGGCCGGCGTGGTTCCGGCTCCATGCCCCGGCTCAGGCCGCACGGGCTCACGGGGCGACCCGAGAGCCTGGAGGGCTACCCCATGTCGTACCTGATCGTCGGCTTCGCCGGCCTGTACAGCGGCGTCCGGGCACTGCTGCTCCGACGGCGGCAACTGGGCCCCGAGGCGGCGCGGTCCTCGTCGGTGATCCTGCGGCCGGGGGTGCTCGCCGTCCTCGCGGGGCTCGCTCTCGCGGGCGGGGTGTTCCTGCTCGCCGACGGGATCCTCGTCATGGCGCAGGGCTGAGCCCCCGGGGCGCGGCCGGTGGCGACACGCCGGTCCCCACGTCGGATACGCTGCAACGACGTGCGCGCACCGGCGCGCCGACCGACATCCGTCCGCCCTAGGGGGAGGAAGCGGCCTTGCACGTCCAGGAGTGGCTCGGCACGATCCCGCCGGTCAGCGTCTACCTGCTGGTGGGCCTCGTGATCGGCCTGGAGAGCCTGGGCATCCCGCTGCCGGGCGAGATCATCCTCGTCAGCTCGGCCCTGCTCGCCTCGCAGGGGCACGTCGACCCGTGGTTGGTCGGCGTCTGCGCCTCGGCCGGGGCGATCGTGGGCGACTCGATCGGCTACGCCATCGGCCGGCGCGGCGGGCGGCCGCTGCTGGACCGGCTGGGGCGGCGGTTCCCCAAGCACTTCTCGCCTGCGCATATCGCGACCGCCGAGGCGTCGTTCACGCGCTGGGGCATGTGGGCGGTGTTCTTCGGGCGCTTCGTGGCCCTGCTGCGGATCTTCGCCGGCCCGCTGTCGGGCGTGCTGAAGATGCCGTACTGGAAGTTCCTCACCGCCAACGTCCTCGGGGGCATCGTGTGGGCGGGCGGCACCACGGCCGTCATCTACTACGTGGGCATCGTCGCCGAGCCGTGGCTCAAGCGGTTCTCCTGGCTCGGCCTGGCGGCCGCCGTGCTGATCGGCGTCGGCTCGTTCCTCGTCGTGCGCCGTCGTGCCAAGGCCGCGGCGAAGGCACACGAGGCAGCCGCGCTCGAGGCCGACGCCGTGGCGGCCGCCGCCGAGTGACCGCGGTCCGTCCGGGGGCGGCAGGTCCCGGGGCGGCAAGCCCAGGGACGGTCAGTCCCGGGCGAAGGCGGCCCGGTGGGCGCCGGCGAGCGCGACGTAGTGCTCGGCGTTGATCCGGACCATCTCGCGCTCCTCCGTGGTGAGCTCCCGGCGCACCTTCGCCGGCACGCCCGCCACCAGCGATCCCGGGGGCACCCGCATGCCCTGGGGGACGAGCGCGCCCGCCGCGACCAGCGAGCCGGTGCCGATGTGCGCGCCGTTGAGGACCGTGGCGCCCATGCCGACCAGCACGTCGTCCTCGACGACGCAGCCGTGCAGCACCGCGTTGTGGCCCACCGTGACGCCCGCGCCGATCACGGCCGGGAACCCGGGGTCGGCGTGCACCGTCGAGTTGTCCTGGACGTTGCTGCCCTCGCCGACGCTGATCGACTCGCAGTCGCCGCGCAGCACCGCGTGGTACCAGACGCTCGCGCCGGCCGCCATCGTCACGTCGCCCAGC
This sequence comes from Streptomyces sp. NPDC058864, assembly GCF_042742985.1. Lineage (NCBI taxonomy): Bacteria > Bacillati > Actinomycetota > Actinomycetes > Kitasatosporales > Streptomycetaceae > Streptomyces > Streptomyces sp. NPDC058864. The sequence goes on from NZ_JBHYMQ010000003.1 coordinate 72,225, forward strand.
ACCACCGAGGTCGGCGCGGTGAAGGCGGCGGGGTCCAGCCGGGGTGTGCGTCCGGCGACGTCCGCGATCAAGGCTCTCTCCGTCATGGGGGTCACCGTAGTCCGGTGATTGCGCCCCTCGCGTGGCGGGTAGCGCGTACTGCGTGCTGAAGTTCTCCGACGAAGTGATCATCGCGCTGGAAACGGGCGCCCCGGTCGTCGCCCTGGAGTCGACGATCATCTCCCACGGCCTGCCGCGCCCCCGCAACCACGAGGTGGCGCTGGAGCTGGAGGCCGCCGTGCGCGAGGCCGGCGCCGTCCCCGCGACGATCGCGGTGCTGGACGGCGTGCCGTGCATCGGGCTCGACGGGAAGGGCCTGGAGCGCATCGCGGGCGACGAGGGGATGCGCAAGCTCGGCCACCGCGACCTGCCCGTCGCGGTCGCCACCGGCGCCAGCGGCGCGACCACCGTCTCCGCCACGGCCTTCCTCGCCGCCCGCGCCGGGCTGCGGGTCTTCGCCACCGGCGGACTGGGCGGAGTGCACCGCGGCTGGACCGAGGAGCAGGACGAATCCGCCGACCTGAGGCTGCTTGCCGGCACCCGGATCACCGTCGTGTGCGCAGGGGTGAAGTCGATCCTCGACGTGCCCGCCACCCTGCAGCGCCTGGAGACCCTCGGCGTCACCGTCGTGGGCTACGGGACGGCCGAGTTCCCCGGCTTCTACCTGCGCGGCTCCGGGCACCCCGTCGACTGGACGGTCCGCACGCCCGACGAGGCCGCCTGCGTCATGGCCGCCCAGGACGACCTCGGCGGCCCGCCGTCCGCGGTGATCCTCGCCAACCCCGTTCCGGAGCACGAGCAACTCGACCCGGCCCTGCACGACCGCGTGCTGGCGGAGGCACTGTCCGCCGCCGAACGCGAGGGCGTCAGCGGGCAGGCCGTCACACCGTTCCTCCTCGGGCACCTCGTCGAGCACACCGGCGGCGCCAGTCTGGAGGCGAACCTCGCCGCCGTGCGCGGCAACGTCCGCCTCGCCGCACAGGTCGCCGTCGCGTGGCAGGAACGCGGCGCACATCACATCTGATCCCCCGGCCGCGCCCCCGCGCCCTCGATACGGTGAGCGGGTGCCGAAGAACGAGAACCTGTTCTCCTCCGTGGCGGCCTGGCGCCGCCGCGCCGTCTCGCGCCTGGTGCACCGCGGCTGGCGGTGGGTCCAGAACGCGGGTGCCGTCTCCGCCGACCGCCCCGGGCCGCTGCGCTTCGGCCGGATCGGCGCGGGCACCCGGCTGGCGTTCCCGCAGGGGACGATCTTCGGCGAGGAGTGGATCCACCTCGGCGAGTGCTGCATCATCGGCGAACAGGTCACCCTGACGGCCGGGATGATGCCCGGCCTCGACCTCGGCCCCGATCCCGTCGTCCGGCTGGGCAACGGCGTCGTCCTCGGCCGCGGCAGCCACGTCATCGCCTCCCGGCCGGTCGTGTTCGGCGACGACGTCTACTGCGGGCCGTACGTGTACGTCACGAGCGACAACCACTCCTACGACGACCCGCACGAGCCCATCGGCCGCCAGTGGCCGCGCTCGGCGCCCGTCGAGATCGGGTCGGGGAGCTGGCTCGGCGCGGGCGCGGTGATCCTGCCGGGGGCGCGGATCGGGCGGAACGTCGTCGTCGCGGCGGGGGCCATCGTGCGGGGCGAGGTCCCCGACCACTCGGTGGTGGCGGGCGCGCCGGCCCGGGTCGTCCGCCGCTGGACGTCCGAGCGCGGCTGGGAGCCGCCGCTGCGGACGCCCGCGCCGCGGCCGGTCCCCGCCGGCGCGACCCACCAGCAGCTGGCCGCGCTCGCGGGGCTGGAGCCGGAACTCCTCGCGGGCCTGGAGGAGAAGCTCACCTCGGAGACCTGACCGGCCGGCCGCCCGGCGCTTCTTGCCGAATCGGCATGGAACTTTGCCCCCTGCCGGCGGCCGGGGCGATCGTGCCGCCATGGACGAGAACACGAACGACAACAGCGGCAACGGCATCGAGGCACCGGGCGGCGCGTGGGACGTGGTGGTCGTCGGGGGAGGTGCCGCCGGGCTCTCCGGCGCGCTGACCCTGGCCCGGGTGCGCCGGCCGGTGCTGGTGATCGACGCGGGCGAGCCCCGCAACGCCCCCGCCGCCGCGGCACACGGACTGCTGGGGCGCGACGGCATCGCCCCGCTGGAACTCCTGCGCAAGGGGCGGGAGGAGGTCGCCTCCTACGGCGGCCGCGTCGTCGGCGGCCGCGTCACGGAGATCCGCCGCGAGGGCGGCCGCTTCGTGGTCGAGTGCGCCGACGGGCGGAGCACGGTGGCCCGGCGGGTACTGGTGACCTCCGGCCTGGTCGACGAACTGCCCGACGTGCCGGGCCTGGAGCAGCGGTGGGGCAGGGACGTGGTGCACTGCGTGTTCTGCCACGGCTGGGAGGCCCGGGACACCGCGGTCGGCGTACTCGGCAGTTTCCACCAGGCTCTGCTGTTCCGGCAGTTGTCCGAGGACGTGACGTTGTTCGTGGGCCCCGGCGCCGATCTGACGACCGATCAGTGGGAACAGCTCGCCGGGCTGCGCGTCGCCGTGGTCGAGGGCGCCGTGAACGGCCTCGAGACCGACGACGCCGACCGGCTGTCGGGCGTGCGCCTCGCGTCCGGGCACGTGATTCCCGTCCGCGTGCTCGCGGTCGCCCCGCGCTTCACGGCCCGGGCGTCCTTCCTCGGCGGTCTCGGACTTGCCGTGCGGGAGCATCCGGCGGGTTTCGGGGAGCAGCTCGCTGTGGACGCCTCCGGCTTCACCGGCGTCGAAGGCGTGTGGGCCGCGGGAAACGTCAGCGACCTGATGGCGGGAGTCCCGGCCGCCGCTGCCGCCGGGACGACCGCGGCCGCGGCCATCGTCATGGACCTGCTCACGGACGATGCCCGCGCGGCCGCCCGGGACCGCCGGGCCGGTGACGCCGGGATCTTCGGCGGGCGGATGGAGGCCGAGGTCACGCGGCGCGTGCTCGGTACGCGGGCGCACGGTGTGGACCCGCTGCGGGGGAGGTGACCCTGGTCGCGCCGGTCTCAGGCGGTGCGGGCCCGCAGGTGGGCCCGCTCGCCCTGCCGCCCGAACAGGACGAGCAGTTCGACGGGGTGCTCGCCGTCGGGGCCGAGCCAGTGCGGGACGTGGGTGTCGAACTCCGCGGCCTCTCCCGGCTTCAGGACCACGCGCCGGTCGCCGAGGAGCAGCAGCAGCCGGCCGGCGAGGACGTAGACCCACTCGAAGCCCTCGTGGGTCTTCAACTCGGGCTCCGTGCCCGGATGCGGCGGGATCAGCAGCTTGTGCGCCTGGATTCCGCCCGGTCTGCTCAGCGGCACGTACGTCAGGCCGTCCCGGGTCACCGGCCGCAGGTGGATGCGGGGATCGCCGGTGCGGGGTGCGCCGACGAGCTCGTCGAGCGGCACCGCGTGAACCTCCGCCAGGGTCAGCAGCAGCTCAAGGGTCGGCTTGCGCCCGCCGCCCTCGAGACGGGACAGGGTGCTCTCGTTGATCCCCGTCCGCTCGGCCAGCTCGGCCAGCGTCATCCCGCGCCGCCGCCGCAACTCGCGCAGCCGGGGCCCGACCGCGTCCAGCACCTCTTTCCTCGTGGCTGCCACAGCCCCAGGTTGCCGAAACGGCACGGCGGAATGCAACCCGGGCAACGGGCCGCCGGCGAGGGCGGTCGGGCCCGGCGAGGGAGCGTGGTGACCGCCGGCGTGCTCGCGCAGTTCGTGCGGCCCCGCCGGCGGAGGCATTCGCCGAGCGGACGGACCGGCGCATCGAGACGTCCTTCGGCCCCGCCATGAGCGCCGTGCGGCGCAGCGCACAAGGCCGTTCACGGCCGCCGCCGCGGTGCCCGCACGGCAACGCGCCCCGAGCCCACCGCGAGCCCCCCGACCGCGGCAGCGCACCGCCGCCGGGAGGGGACGACGCCGGCCATCTCCGCCCCCGCACTCGCCCTGCGAGACGCCACGCCGCCGACTCCCGGGATTTGTTAGCGTGCCCGACATGCGCGCACCCATCGGCACCTTCACCGACGTACACCCCGCCGTGGAACGGCTCGACCTGCTGCCGGCCCCCGTCGGCGCCGCACTGACCGCGTGGAGCGGACAGGTGCCGGTGGAGGAGTTGCTGCTGGTCGACACCGATCCGGAGAAGGCCGACACCGCGGTCTTCGCCGAGACGTACGGGGTGGGCCTGGAGCAGTCCGCGAACTGCGTGGTCGTCGCGGGCAAGCGCGGCGGGGAGGTGACGCTCGCCGCCTGCGTGGTCCTCGCCACCACGCGGGCCGACGTGAACGGCCTCGTACGGCGTCACCTCGGCGTCCGCAAGGCCTCCTTCGCGCCGATGGACACCGCCGTGGGCGAGAGCGGAATGGAGTACGGCGGCATCACCCCGATCGGGCTGCCGGCCGCATGGCCGCTGCTGGTGGACGCGTCGGTCGCGGACACCCCGTACGTGATCATCGGCAGCGGCCGGCGGCGCGGCAAGCTGCTCGTGCCGGGCAAGGCGCTGGCGGCGCTGCCCGGTGCGGAACTGCTGGAAGGGCTGGGACTTCCCGCGTGAGCGAACTGCTGGACCGCCTCGAGCGCTACTACGACGCCGTGCCCCGCGCGGGCGCCCGCGCCGAGGAGCACGGCCCGCTCACCCTCTTCGTGCGCGAGGGCGTCGGCTGGCCCTTCTACGCCCGCCCGGCGCTGGACGCGGACGGCGGCCCCGTCGGCCGGGCCGACGTGGACCGGGTCCGGGCCCGCCAGCGCGAGCTGCGCCTGCCCGAGTGCTTCGAGTGGATCGCGGAGACCAGCCCGGGACTGCGGGAGGCGGCGCTGGCGTCCGGCCTCGCCGTGCACGAGCACCCGCTGATGGTGCTCGATCCGCTCGTCCCGCCCCCGCTGCTGCCGGAGCTTCCGGCGGACGTCACCGTACGGCTGCTCGGGCCCGGTGACCCGGCGCTGCCCAGCGCGCTCACCGTCCCGCACCTGGCCTTCGCCCAGCCGGGGACGGGCATCGGCACCGCCGGGCGGGCGGAACTCGCCGCGGCGCTCCCGCTGCACGCCGCCCCGGGTCTCGTGGCGACCGCGGAGGCCCGTGTGCGGGCCGGGCTCACCGTCCACGCCGCGGCCGTCGAGGGCGGCACCGCGCTGTGCGCGGGCCAGTACAACCCCGTGGGGGAGGTCTGCGAGATCGTCGGTGTCGGCACCCTGCCCAGCGCCCGCCGCCGCGGTCTGGCCCTCGCGGTCACCGGCGCGCTCGTCGCCGACGCCCGTGAACGCGGGCTGACCACGGTGTTCCTCTCGGCCGGGGACGAGGACGTCGCCAGGATCTACGCCCGGCTCGGCTTCCACCGGGTCGGCACGGCCCTCATCGCGGAGCCCCCCGCCCACTGACGGGTCCGCCGGCCGGTCCGCCGGCCGGCCGCCGCGACAGGTCCAGGGACAACGGGATCGAGTGCTCGGAGAAACCCAGGCTGCGGTACAGCGGCTCGGCCTCCGCGGTCGCGTGCAGGTCGACACGGGTCACGCCCTGCTCGGCGAACCAGGCGAGCAGGGCCTCCGTCGTCGCCCGCGCGTACCCCAGGCCGCGGTAGCGGGTGTCGGTGCAGACGTTGAAGACGAAGCCGAACCGGCCCGCCGGGTGCCCTGGCGCGGGCAGCCGCTCCTCGACCCGGCCCACCGCGCACGCCGCCAGGTGCGGCCGGTCCGCGGCCGCCGGGTCGCCGTCCACCACGAACGCCCCCAGCCACCGCGCACCGCCCCCGGCGAGCTGCTCGCGCGCCCGCTCCTCGGCGGCGGTCTCCCAGGGACCGGGCTCGTCGCGCCCGCTCATGGCGAGGAACATCAGCCGCCGCAGCCGTACCAGCTCGGCGGCGTCATCGGGTCGGGCGGGGCGCACGGGACCGGGCATGCGCGCACGCTACAGCAGCGGTTCCGTCCGCACGCCGCCGATTTCCCGCCCGGCGGCCGGGACGCCTACCCGAGCCGGGGGATCTCGATCGCGGGGCAGCGGTCCATGACCATCAGCAGCCCCGCGTCCCGGGTGCGCGCGTACGCGGCCTCGTCGATCACGCCGAGCTGGTACCAGACCGCCTTCGCGCCGATCCCGACGGCCTCGTCGGCGACCGCGCCGGCCAGGTCGGAGTTGACGAAGACGTCCACCACGTCGACCGGGAACGGGATGTCGGCGAGCGAGGCGTAGCCCTGCTCCCCGTGCACGGTCTCGGCCTTCGGGTGCACCGGCACCACGCGCTTGCCGTACCGCTGCAGCACCGCGGCGACGCCGTACGCCGCCCGCGAGGCGTTGTTGGACAGCCCCACCACGGCCCAGGTGTCCCCCAGGCCGGTCAGGATCTCCCGAACCGCCGCGTCGTCTCCGTGCACGTCGTCCTCCCTCATTCCCGTCCGCAGCAGTCAACCAGACGACGCATCCGGCTGTTCCCGTGGACGCCTCACGTCCTTCGGTCTTCGAGGCGGGAGGGCGAGCGCGCTGCTCGAGCGCGCGGAAATCCGGTGCGCGTATCCGGTGACGCGATGCGACACTCCGTCCATGACCAGGCCGGAGCTGTCCGAACTCGACCATCTGCGGGAGGTCGAAAGGCTCGCCAGGGCCGTCACGACCGCAGCCGCCCGTGAACCCTGGTACCTCCGGGACACCGAGGACGACACTCCCCTCCAACGCGGTGTCAACGCATTGGGGCGGGCGCTGCGGCACCACCACTTCCCGCTGGACGGATGCCTGGAGGACGAGGCCGAGCGCCCGCACGTCCTCCTCGCGGCCGTGGCCGTCCTCCGCCCCGATGCCATGCCGTTCGGCACCGATGAGACCTACCCGCAGGCCTGTACCCGCCTGGGGGTGGATGCACGGCCCGAAGGGTGGGCGCTGTGGGAGACCTGGGCCGACGGCAAGGCGAAGGTCACCATGGTCGTGTCCGCCGTGGACACCACCGAGGGCCTGCTCGCCAACTGGGCCAAGGGCACGAACCTGCTCCCCGTGATGCCCCTGCCCTCCCAGATCGCCCAGGTCCACGCCGGTTGGACCGGTCGGGGGTCGATCTTCTCCCCGTACGGCAAGCGGAAGCTCGGCCTGGACGGACAGCCGTGATCGCCGTGCGCCGGCCGATCCCGGCCAAAGCAAAGGCGACCGCTCCCGGGGTGGCGAAAGGCCTTCCGGCCCCGCTGCCGGCCAGGGCTTAGGGTGGCGGGGTGGTGGAGCGGTATCTGACGGTCGGACGCGAGCACGTCCACGAGAGCGAGATCAAGCGCTCGCGGTTCCTGTGCGCGCTGGCGCCGGTGTCCAGCGAGGAGGCGGCGCAGGAGTTCATCGCCCGCGTCCGCAAGGAGCACGCCGGGGCGACGCACAACTGCTACGCCTATGTGATCGGTGCCGAGGGCCGGATCCACAAGGCGAGCGACGACGGGGAGCCGGGCGGCACCGCGGGCACCCCCATGCTGCAGGTGCTGCTGCGCCGCGAGGTCCGTGACGTCGTCGCCGTCGTCACCCGCTACTACGGCGGCATCCAGCTCGGCGCGGGCGGCCTGGTCCGCGCCTACGGGGGCGCGGTCTCGGCGGCGCTCGACGAGCTCGGCACGGTGGAGCGGCAGAAGCTCGCGCTGGTCACCGTCGTCGCCGACCACCAGCGGGCCGGGCGCATCGAGAACGACCTGCGCGCCGCCGGCCGCGCCGTGCGCGGCGTGGCGTACGGGGCGGCGGAGGTACGCATCGAACTCGGCGTGCCGGAGGAGGAACTGGCCGCCTTCCGGACCTGGCTCGGCGACGCGTCCGCGGGGAGCGCGGGCCTCGAGGTGTCGGGCAGCGCCTTCGTGGACGTGTAGCGGGCCCGGCCGGGGTCAGCTGCCGGGATTCACGTAGGTGATCTTGCCCTGGAGGGTGGCCTCGATGAAGCAGGTGCGGTACTCGTCGGTCCGGTAGTAGTACATGGACGGCTTCTTGCTGCTGATGTCGGGCTTCACGATCGCGTAGGCGGCCGTCGGTTGCCTGACCTTGCACTCCTTGTCCGCACGGCTCATCAGGGCCGGGAGCACGTCCCAGTCGACGGCCTTGAGGTCGATGAGCGGGTCGTCGGCGTCGATGGTGCCCTTCATGATCCCGTCCCTGAGCCCGCCGTCGTCGTAGGAGTAGCTGTCGTAGACGGTCTTGTCCGCCCTCTTGGGCGCCTTGAAGCTCGCGAAGTCGTCGTAGAGGGTCAGCTCGACCACCTTGGTGCCGCCCGAGACCGACTTCACGACGTCCGTCATCGAGCGGCCCCCGGCCGGCGAGAGCAGGTTCTTCGGCGCCGCCGTGCTGGGGGCGCCGGAGGAGTGCGTGCCCTTCGGCGATCCCTTGCCGCCCTTCGCCGCATTGCCGGCGTTCCCGTCGTCGTGGAGCCCCGGCACGAGCGTGTACAGCAGGACGCCCGCGACGCCCACCGCCACGACCGCGGAGGCCGCCGCGGCGACACGGCCGCCACGGCGGGGGGCGGGCGGCGGGGTGAGGCGGGTCGGCGGCTGCGGCGGGTAGTACGGGTGCGGCGCCATCGGCCGGTACGACGCCGGGGCGGGCCCGAAACCGGGGGGCGCCGCGTCCACGGGCGCCGCGGACGGGGGCGCGGGCGGCGCACCGCTCTCGGCGTCGGCGAGCATCCGGTCCAGCCGGTCGGCGTCCGGCCGCGCGGCGGCGTCCCGTACGAGCAGGGCGGTCAGCACCGGGGTGAGCGGACCCGACCGCGCCGGCGGCGGCAGGGGCTCGTCGAGGACGGCGACGAGCGTGGCGATGCTGGTCTCCCGGCGCAGCGGGTGGACGCCCTCCACGGCGACGTACAGCAGCATGCCGAGCGACCACAGGTCGGAGGCGGGGTTGCCCTCCTCGCCGCGGATGCGCTCGGGGGCGATGTACTCGGGCGAGCCGATGAGGCCGCCGGTGGTCGTCAGCCGCGTCGAGTCGCGGAGCGTGGCGATGCCGAAGTCGGTGAGCACCGGCGTCATACCGGGCCGCAGCAGTACGTTCGCCGGTTTCACGTCGCGGTGGTGGACGCCGACCGCGTGCGCGGCGCGCAGTCCCGCCAGGATGCCGCGGCCGATGGCGGCCGCCTCCGGCGGGGTGAGCGGGCCGCGGGCCAGCCGGTCCTGCAGCGAGCCGCCGGTCACCAGCTCCATCACGAGCCAGGGGTGCGCGAGGTCCGTTCTGTCCACGATGTGGTGGATCGTCGCGACGTTGGGGTGGTGCACCCGGGCCAGCGCGCGGGCCTCGCGCAGCACCCGCTCCCGCAGTTTCGCCGCCGCCTCGGGGTCGGCGTCGGCCAAGTCCGGGTCGGGCGGCCGCACTTCCTTCAGCGCGACCTCGCGGTGCAGGGCGGTGTCCCGGGCCCGCCACACCAGGCCCATGCCGCCGCCGCCCAGCCGTTCCAGCAGCTCGAAGCGGCCGTCGATCAGTCGTCTGCCGGAGGCACTCGCCGTCATGGCGGTTATCGTACGGGCGGGCGGGGACACGGCTTGACCGACCTTGCCCGAGTTCGGACTCCGACGACGCGCTGTCAGTGGTGGCGGATAGCCTGCTCTCGGAGCGCATGGGACCGGTGGGAAGACCGGGGCCCCTGCGGAGCATGCGGAACGTGAGCCGGAGGAACGGAACATGCGGGCGGGAGAGCCACGGTGAGGTTGCTGCACACCTCCGACTGGCATCTGGGGCGGTCGTTCCACCGGGTCGGACTGCTCGACGCCCAGGCGGCGTTCATCGACCACCTGGTCGCGACGGTGCGGGCGGAGCGCGTCGACGCCGTCCTCGTCGCCGGTGACGTCTACGACCGGGCGCTGCCCTCGCTGCCCGCCGTCGAGCTCTTCGACGACGCGCTGCACCGGCTCGCCGCCCTGGGCGTGCCCACGGTGATGATCTCCGGGAACCACGACTCCGCCCGCCGGCTGGGCGTGGCCTCCGGCCTCATCGAACGCGCCGGGATCCACCTGCGGACCGACCCGGCCGGGTGCGCGACGCCCGTCGTGCTCGCCGACGAGCACGGGCCGGTCGCCCTGTACGGTCTGCCCTACCTCGAACCCGCCCTGGTGCGCGAGGAGTTCACCCTCGACCGGGCCGGGCACACCGAGGTGCTGAGCGCCGCGATGGCACGGGTCCGCGCCGATCTGGCCGTGCGCCCCGCGGGCACCCGCTCGGTCGTGCTGGCGCACGCCTTCGTCGCGGGCGGCGCGCCCAGCGACAGCGAGCGGGACATCACGGTCGGCGGTGTGGCGGCCGTGCCCGCGGGCGTCTTCGACGGCGTGGACTACGTGGCCCTCGGCCACCTGCACGGCTGCCAGACGATCTCCGACCGCGTGCGCTACTCCGGCTCCCCCCTCGCGTACTCCTTCTCCGAGGCCGACCACCGCAAGAGCATGTGGCTCGTCGACCTCGGTGCGGACGGCTCCGTGGCCGCCGAGCGGGTCGACTGCCCCGTGCCGCGGCGGCTCGCGAGGATCCGCGGCCACCTCGACGATCTGCTGGAGGACCCGGCGCACGCACGGCACGAGGACTCCTGGGTCGAGGCCACCCTCACCGACCCGCACCGCCCGCACGAGCCCATGGCCCGCCTGCGCAAGCGGTTCCCGCACGCCCTCGCCCTGGCCTTCGAGCCCGAACGCCTGGACGCCGACCCCCACGCCTCGTACGCGCAGCGCCTGCGCGGCCGCACCGACCGGCAGATCGCCGAGGACTTCGTGACCCATGTGCGCGGCAGGGGCCCGGACACCGCGGAGCGGGGTGTCCTGCGGGACGCGTTCGACGCGGTCCGTACTGATGCCGCACGGGCGGAGAGCGACTGATGCGCCTGCACCGTCTGACCCTGACCGCGTTCGGGCCGTTCGCCGGCAGTCACACCGTGGACTTCGACGAGCTGTCCGCCGCCGGGCTGTTCCTGCTGCACGGCGCGACCGGCGCCGGCAAGACCTCCGTCCTCGACGGGGTGTGCTTCGCCCTGTACGGCGGCGTCCCCGGCAGCCGGCAGGGCAACCGGCTGCGCAGCGACCACGCCGAGCAGGACACGCTCACCGAGGTCGTGCTCGACCTGACCGTGGGCGGCCGGCGGCTGGAGGTCACCCGGCGGCCGGAGCAGGTCCGCCCCAAGAAGCGCGGCAGCGGCTACACGACGGAGAAGGCAGTCACCCTGCTGCGCGAGCACACCGCGGGGGAGTGGCGGGCGCTCAGCAAGTCCCACCAGGAGGCGGGCGAGGAGCTGAAGCAGCTCATCGGCATGAGCCGGGAGCAGTTCTGCCAGGTCGTGCTGCTGCCCCAGGGCGAGTTCGCGACGTTCCTGCGGGCCACCGCCACCGAGCGGGCCGCCCTGCTCGGCAGGCTCTTCGACACCCGCCGCTTCAAGGCCGTCGAGGAGTGGCTGCGGGCCGAGCGGCGGGCCGCCGAGCAGCGGGTCGCCGCCGGGGACGGGGAACTGCTGCGGCTGGCCGAGCGCATGGGCCAGGCCGCCGCAGACGACCCCGAGGCCCTCGCCGGGCCGTTGCCGGAGGGCGCCGCCGCCGGCGACCCGGAGCTGGCCGCGCACATCCTGCGCTGGGCGGCCGTCCTGGCCGCCACCGCCCGGGAACGCGTCGACATCGCCGACCTGGCGGTCACCGCCGCGGAGGGCGCGCACGAGCAGGCCCAGCGCGAGGCCGAGGCGGTCCGAGAACTCGCCGTACGGCAGGGCCGGCACGCCGCGGCCGAGCGCCGCGCGCATGCCATGGCCGACGGGCGCGAGGCCCGCGCCCGCGAACAGGAACTGCTGCAGAGCGCGGAGCGCGCCGCGACGGTGGTGCCCGCCCTGGAGCTGCGCGAACGCGCCGCCCACCGGCAGGTACGCGCGGCCGCCGACGAGCGCACCGCCCGCGCCGGACTGCCCGCCGAGCAGCACGAGGCGGGCGCGGAACAGCTCACGGAGTACGAGAACCGGCTCCGCGAGGAGCTGGGCGGCCTCTCCGACGCCGGCCGGGACGAGCAGCGTGCCGCCGAACTGGCCCACGACCGCGGGCGCGTGGAGCGCGAGGCCGCCGAGGACGAGCGGCTGATCGCCGACACGACCGCCTGGCTCGACGGCTGGGAGGCCGAACGCCTCGGCCTGGAACGGGCGGTGGACGCCGCGCAGTCCGCCGCCACCCGCGCCGCGGAGCTGTCCGGAGCCCTCGACCGGGCCCGCCGCCGCCTCGACGCCGCCCGTGAACGCGACGGCCACGCCACCGCGCTGCTCGCCGCGCAGGACCGGCTGCGCGCGGCGCGCGACACGGCCGCCGACGCCCGCGACCACTGGCAGGACGTGCGCGAGGCGCGCATCAACGGCATCGCCGCCGAACTCGCCGCGCAGCTCAGCCCCGGCGAGGGCTGTCTGGTCTGCGGCGCCACCGAGCACCCGCACCCGGCCCGCCCCACCGCCCGCCAGGTGGGCCGCGCCGACGAGGAGGCCGCGCAGGAGGCCCAGCAGCGGGCCGCCGCCGCCCGCGACGCCGCGCAGGAGCAGGTCCTGCGCCTCACCGCGGCACACGACGCGTCCCTCGCCACCGCGGGGCCCGGGCCGGAGCCCGAACTCGCCGCGGCGCACGCCGCGCTGGAGGAGGAGTACCGGACCGCCGTGCGCGCCGCCGCGGAAGCGCCGCAGGCGCGCCAGGCGCTCGACCGGGCCCTCGCCGAGCACGCCCGCCGCACCGCCGACCGCCACGAGGCCCGGAACCGGCTCGCCTCCCTCACCACCCGCCGCGAACTCCTCGACCAGGAGCACACGGAGCTCGCCGCCCGGCTGGCGCGGGCCCGCGGCCCGTACGCCACCGTCGCCGAGCGCCGCGCCCGGCTCGCGGCGGACGCCCGGGCCGCGGCGACCGCGGCCGATGCCGCCCGCGCCGGGCAGGAGTCCGCCCGCGCGCTGAAGGAGGCCGACTCCGACCTGGCCGACGCCGCCTACAAGGCCGGTTTCCCCACGCCCGAGGCGGCGGCCGCCGCCGTGCTGCCGGAGACGGAACTGCGGCGGCTGCGGCAGCGGGCGGAGGAATGGCGCCGCGAGGAGGCCGCCGTCACCGCCGAACTCACCGCCCTGGAACTGGCCGAGGCCGCCGCGCTGCCCCCGGCGGACCCCGACGCGGCCCGGCGGGACGTCGAGACCGCCACCGTACGGCTGCGCGGTGCCGCCGCCCGCCAGGCCGCCGCGCACACCACCCGCGACGCCCTCGGCCGGTTGCGGGCCGAGGCGCTGCGCGGCACCAGGGCGCTCGCCCCGGCCCGCGAGGAGCATGCGCGGCTGCGGCGCCTCGCCGACCTGGCCACCGGCGCCGGGGAGAACACGCTGCGCATGGAGCTGGAGACCTACGTCCTCGCCGCCCGGCTGGAACAGGTCGCGGCCGCGGCCAGCGCCCGGCTGCACCGCATGTCCTCCGGGCGCTACACCCTCGTCCACACCGACGCCCGCGCCTCACGCAACGTCAAGTCGGGCCTGGGGCTGATGGTCGTGGACTCCTGGACGGGCACGGAGCGCGACACCGCCACGCTCTCCGGCGGCGAGACCTTCTTCGCCTCCCTCGCCCTCGCCCTCGGTCTCGCGGACGTCGTCACGGACGAGGCGGGCGGCGCCCGGCTCGACACGCTCTTCGTCGACGAGGGCTTCGGCAGCCTGGACGAGCAGACCCTCGACGAGGTGCTGGACGTCCTCGACGGGCTGCGCGAACGGGACCGCGCCGTCGGCATCGTCAGCCACGTCGCCGAGCTCCGGCAGCGCGTCCCCGCCCAGTTGCAGGTCGTCAAGGGCCAGCGGGGGTCAGCCCTCCGCCACCGCACGGCGGGGGAGGGGTGAGGAGTAGACGACGCTCGTCGTCACCGAACCCAGGCCCGAGACCCGCCCGGTGATCTCCTCCAGGTGACGCATCGACCGGGCGGTGACCTTCATGACGAAGCAGTCGTCGCCCGTCACATGGTGGGCCTCCAGGATCTCCGGGGTCGACTCCAGCAGATCGTGGAACGGCTTGTAGTTGCCGTGCGGGTAGCGCAGCCGGACGAACGCCAGGATCGGGCGGCCGGTCCGCTCCAGGTCCACGACGGCCGTGTACGCCGTGATCACACCCGCCTCCTCCAGGCGGCGGACCCGCTCCGTCACGGCGCTCGGGGACATCGACACGGCACGCGCCAGCTCGGCGTAGCTGGCCCGGCCGTCGCGCTGCAGGGCGTCCAGGATGCGCCAGTCGGTGGCGTCGAGGGAATCCACGGTCATGCCCCCTGGCTACCAGGGAAATCCCCGGCCGGGCAAGACGGACGCCGGGGAACGGCCCTTCAGGCGGCCGGCCGGCGCTCGTAGATTTGCCGCCATGACGACACGGACAGCTCCCGCGACCACCCCCGCCCCGGCCCCCGCCGACAACCCCGTGCTGCGTGTGCCGCCCGCCGCGCCGGCCGAGGCCGCCGCGTACTTCGCCGCGAGCCTCGCCTTCCACGCCGACGTGTCCGACGTCGCCGCCGCCCTCGCCACCGCCGCGGGGACCGGAGCCGGCCCCGGCTTCGTCGTCGTCGACTCCCGTTCCACCGCGGCCTGGGAACAGGGTCACGTCCCCGGCGCCGTCCATCTGCCCACCGCGGACGTCCCACGGCTCGCCGGTGCCTTCCTCGACCGTGACGTGCCCGTCGTCGTGTACTGCTGGGGCCCGGGCTGCAACGGCGCCACCCGCGCCGCGCTTGCCCTGGCGGGCCTCGGCTACCAGGTCAAGGAGATGCTCGGCGGCATGGAGTACTGGATCCGCGAGGGCTTCGCCCACGAGACGGCCGACGGCACCGAGCGGCGCCCCGCCGACCCGCTGACGGCGCCCGTGGGCGTCGACGACTGCGGCTGCTGAGGACCGCCGCGGGGCGGTCTCAGCGGACGACGGAGACGGCCGGCCGCAGGAACAGGCGGTCCCGCGGCCCGAACCCGGCGAGCGGCGCCGCCGCGCGCAGGACGACGTCCAGTGCGGCCTCGGCGTCGCAGGCGTAATGCCCGCTCGCCCAGGCCGCGTTGGCCTCGACCACCGCCCAGCCGTCCCCGGTCCGGCCGACGTCCACCACGATCGCGCCGGGCAGCTCCGGCACGCCGGGCGCGAAGAGCCGCCCGGCGAAGTCCCGCACCTCGCGGGCCAGCGGGTCGCCGTCCAGCGGCGCCACGTCCAGGCCGCCGCGGGTCGCGTAGCGGCTGCCCGTCACCACCTCGCCGTCGAGCAGGAACAGCCGGTACTCGACGGCGAACGCCACGATGTCGCTCACCAGCACGGGGGCGTCCTCGTCCACCGCGTCCGGGCCGGGCAGGCCGCTGCCGTCGGAGTACACCCTGGCCGGGAAGCTCTTGTCGTTCGGCGGCTTCACGAAGGCGGGCCGGCGCAGCGCGCGGGCCTCGGCCACGGTCGTGAACCCGACCTCCCGCCCGACGAGTTCCCAGGGCAGCCGGGCCAGCCAGTCCTCGTCGGCCTCCAGCAGCCCCAGGCCCAGGTCCCCCGCCACGGCGTCGGCGAACAGCGGCCCCGCGTAGAGCGAGGGGCCCACCGCCTCCGCCGCGTCCTGCGGCACCCGCCACGTCGGCAGGGTGCGGGCCGCCATGCCGCGCCGGTGGGCGGCCGCGGCCAGCGCGTGGCCGGTGGCGGTCACACGGGGCGAGAGGAAGAGCGTCCGGGGCGGGGGCACGGTGTTCACGGCCCCGATGGTGGCGGAACCGGAGGGCGCCGCGACAGCGAATTACGCCGGCACACCCCGGCCGACCGGCCGCAACTCGTAGGCCCACTGGGCGTCCCGGTCCGCGATCCGCCCGAAGCCCGCCCGCTCCAGCACCCGTTGCGAGGCGCGGTTGCCCGGGTCGGTGGTCGCCAGCACGGTGCGCACCTCGGGGCGGCTCAGCGCCCACCGGGACAGCACCAGCACCGCGTCCGTCGCCCAGCCGGCGCCGCGCGCGGACTCCGAAAGGTCGTAGCCGATCTCCACCAGGCCGTCGACGGCGGAGGGGGGCCCGTGGAAGCCGATGCCGCCGAGCGCGAGGCCGTCGTCCGACCGCTGGATCACGAACAACCCCCACCCCGGGGCGAACACCCCGGCCGCCGCCGCGATCGTCGCCATCCCGGCCGCGATGATCGTGCCCTCGCCCGGCCCCCCGTCGATCCACGCCAGCCCGGCCGGCTTCCCGTCGGCCAGCTGCGCCGCCTCCTCCGGAAGCTGCTCGCGCAGGGTCAGCCGACCGTGCGCCAGCACGAGCCGGCCGTCTTCCCGCGAAGCGTTCGGGATCATCCGTGCAACACCCCCATGCGTCTCACCCTATCCACCCCGACCGGCCCGCACGTGCGGGTCCCGCCGCCGCGGACCCGCACAGCGGCCGCGCTGATGTCCCGTGAGGTGAGGCAGGAGAAATGCCCCTTCCCCTTCGTCGGCGACTACTCCTGGCCCGACCCGGAGCGGCAGGCGGTTGCGCGCCCGGCGTCCTTCCCCGGGCGGGGCCCGGGGAAGGACGGGTGACCGTCAGAGCTTCGAGAGCTCGTCGACGAGGTCGTCCAGCCCCAGGGAGCCCTGCGACAGCGCGGCCATGTGCCAGGCCTTGGCGTCGAAGGAGTCACCGTGGGCCTTGCGGGCGGCCTCGCGGCCGGCGAGCCAGGCCCGCTCGCCCAGCTTGTAGCCGATCGCCTGCCCCGGCATGCCGAGGTAGCGGATGATCTCGCTGTCGAGCATGGCGTCGCTGAGCCCGTTGTAGCGCCCGAAGAACTCGCGTCCCAGCTCCGGCGTCCAGGTCTCGCCCGGGCGGTACGGGCTGTCCTGCGGGATCTCCAGCTCCAGGTGCATGCCGATGTCCAGGATGACGCGGGTGGCCCGCAGCATCTGCGCGTTGAGGTAGCCGAGCCGGCGGCCCGCGTCCGTCAGGAAGCCGAGCTCGTCCATGAGGCGCTCCGCGTACAGGGCCCAGCCCTCGGCGTTGGCGCTGACCTGGCCGAGCGTGGCCTGGTAGCGGCTGAGCCGGTCCGCGACGTACACCCACTGCGCGAGCTGCAGGTGGTGGCCGGGTACGCCCTCGTGGTACCAGGTGCTGACCAGGTCCCAGACGGGGAACCGCTCGCGGCCCAGGGTGGGCAGCCAGGTGCGGCCCGGGCGGGAGAAGTCCAGCGACGGCGACGTGTAGTACGGCGCGGCGGCGCTGCCGGCCGGGGCGATGCGGGACTCGACGCGCTTGACGGGCTCGGCCAGGTCGAAGTGGGTGCCGTCGAGCGCCGCCATGGCCTCGTCCATCACGCCCTGCAGCCAGTCGCGGACCGCGTCGACGCCCTCGATGGCCTCGCCCGCCTCGTCCAGGTGCGCCAGGGCCTCCATCGGGGTGGCGCCGGGCAGGACCTTCTCCGCCTCGACGCGCATCTCCGCCTCGATGCGCCGGAACTCCTCCCAGCCCCAGGCGTACGCCTCGTCCAGGTCCAGGTCGGAGCCCGTCCAGTAGCGGGCCCAGCGGGCGTACCGCTCGCGGCCGACGGCGTCGGACGTGCCCTCGACGGCCGGGGCGTAGCTGTCGCGCAGCCAGTCCCGCAGGCCGGCGACGGCCGCGGTGGCCTCGGCGGCGCCGCCGTCGAGCTCGGACCGCAGGGCCTCGGGGCCCTCCTGCACGAACTGCGCGAACCAGCTGCCGTCCGCGTCCTCGCCCAGCCATTCGCCCAGCTGCCCGACGACCGTGTCGACCTGGCGCGGACCGGCGGGCAGCTTGCGGGCGAGGCCCTCCTCCAGGGAGGCGCGGTAGCCCGCCAGGGCCTCCGGGACCGCCCGCAGCCGGGCGGCGACGGCGGCCCAGTCCTCGTCGGTCCCGGTCGGCATCAGCATGAAGACACCGCGCACCGAGTGGACGGGGGAGTGCAGGTTGCTCACGGCCCGCAGGCCCTCACCGGCCTCGTGCACGGCCAGCTCGGCGATGAGCCGCTCGCGCAGCAGCCGCGCGCAGCGGCGCTCGTCGTCGTCCGGGACCTCGGCCGCTTCGACGTCGGCGAGGGTGCGGCGGGCGAGTTCGGCCTGGGCCTCCAGGCCGGCGGGGGTGAAGTCGGGGAGCCGGTCCTGGCCGGTCCGCACCCCCAGGTACGTGGCGGTGATGGGATCGAGTTCGGTGACCGCGTCGACGTACGCGTCGGCGATCCGGCGGGGCAGCGCGCTGCCGGTGGTGTCGGGCATGGTCACATCCTGGTACGGAGCGGCCCGCTCCGTCATCACCATTGACGATCATATTCCTGACGTGGGCGGGAGCAGCGGGCCGCAGTCCCAGTGCTGGAAGATCAACCGGGTTTCCACACGGGCGACTTCGGGCCGCGAGGTGAATTCGTCGACGACCAGCCGCTGGAGGTCGCCGGTGCTCGCGACGGCCACGTGGACGAGGTAGTCGTCGGGCCCGGTGAGGTGGAACAGCGCCCGCGACTCCGGCAGCGCCCGCACCCGCTCCACGAACGGGCCGATCAGCTCCCGGCGGTGCGGCCGCACCTGCACCGCCAGCAGTGCCTCCAGCGGCCGCCCGAGCCGGGCCGGGTCGACCCGCAGCTCGTGGCCGAGGATCACCCCGGTGCGGCGCAGCCGGCCGACCCGGTCCAGGCAGGTGGACGGGGCCACGCCGACGGCAGCGGCGAGGTCCTTGTAGGTCGTCCGTGCGTCGTTCTGCAGGAGCCGCAGAATCTCGAGGTCGACCGGATCCAGAAGCACAGAATCGGACATCGGCCGAAGTTAACACGGGTCTTTCCCGCTACGGTCCGGTAGCTGTTCAGCATCGGGCCATGGACACGACAGCATCGGCGCCCACCCGCGCCCTCGCCACCGAGGCTGTGCACGCCGGCCGCGAAGACCTCGCGGACCTCGGCCTGCACGCCGTTCCCCTGGACCTGTCCACCACCTACCCCTCGCGGGACAGCCGCGCCGAAGCCGCCCGCCTGGACGACTTCGCCGTGACGGGCGCCGCCCTGACCGGCCCGCCGGTCTACTCCCGGCTCGACAACCCCACCGTCGCCCGCTTCGAGACCGCGCTGGCCCGGCTGGAGGGCGCCGAGGCGGCGGTGGCCTTCGCCAGCGGCATGGCCGCCCTCACCGCCACCCTGCTGGCCCGCGCCTCCATGGGGCTGCGCCACGTGGTGGCCGTCCGCCCGCTGTACGGCTGCAGTGACCACCTCCTGACCGGCGGCCTGATCGGCACCGAGGTGACCTGGACCGACCCAGCCGGAATCGCCGACGCCATCCGCCCGGACACCGGTCTGGTGATCGTGGAGACCCCCGCCAACCCGACGCTGGCCGAGGTCGACCTGCGGGCCGTCGCCCATTCCTGCGGCGAGGTGCCGCTGGTCGTCGACAACACCTTCGCCACGCCCGTCCTGCAGCGCCCCCTGGAGAGCGGCGCCAGGATCGTGCTGCACAGCGCCACCAAGTACCTCGGCGGCCACGGCGACGTCCTGGGCGGGGTCATCGCCTGCGACGAGGAGTTCGCCCGCGTGCTGCGCAAGGTGCGCTTCGCCACCGGCGGGGTGCTGCACCCGCTCGCCGGCTACCTGCTGCTGCGCGGGCTGTCCACGCTGCCGGTCCGGGTGACGTCCGCCTCGGCGACGGCCGCCGCGCTGGCCGAGCGGCTGGCCGCCGACCCGCGGGTGGCGAAGGTGCACTACCCGCGGATCGGCGGCGCCATGGTCGCGTTCGAGGTCCGGGGCGACCCGCACGAGGTGATCGCCGGGGTCCGGCTGATCACCCCGGCGGTCAGCCTCGGAAGCGTCGACACGCTCATCCAGCACCCGGCCTCGATCAGCCACCGCATCGTGGACGAGGGCGACCGCCACAGCTCCGGGGTCAGCGACAAGCTGCTGCGGCTGTCCGTCGGCCTGGAGGACGTCGAGGACCTGTGGGAGGACCTGGACATCGCGCTCAGCGCAGCCGAGCGCTCGCGCCGGCCGGTGACAGCGTCGCGGTGATGACCAGCGTGCCGTCCTCGACCTGGTAGTCCAGCGGCAGACCCAGGCGGCGCATCGTCGCGACCATCCCGGTGTTGGTCGCCCGGGTCACCGCGTACACGCTCCCGCACCCCGCGTCGACGGCCTGGGCGACCAGGCGGCGCAGTAGCTCCAGGCCGATGCCGCGGCGCTGCCAGGCGTCCTCGACCAGCAGGGCGACCTCGGTCTCGTCGCCGTCCCACAGCAGGTGGCCGAGGGCGACGAGCCGGCCGGAGACCGTCTGCACGGCGAGCGTCTGCCCGAAGCGGGGGCTGAGCAGGTGGGTCAGATAGCGGTCCACGTCCGCGACCGGGCCGTGGTAACGGCGCGCCAGGGTCGCGGTGGAGCACCGGCCGTGGAGCTCGCGGGCGGCCTCGAGGTCCTCGGGGCCCACCCGCCGGACGGTGATCTCGTTGCCCTCGGGCAGGGTGAGCACCGCCCGGCCCTCCGGGACCCGGGTGCCCAGCTGCGCGTCGAACTCGACCAGCGCGCGGGCCCGGGCGAACTCGGTCGGGGTGAACGGGAGGTAGGCCCGTTCCACGGTGACGGTGCCTCCGGCCGGGTCGCGCAGCCGCATGACCGTGCCCTCCAGGGTGTCCTCGGCCGGGTCGGGGCCGGCCGTACCGGGCGGGGTGGACCTTATCGTGCAGCGGCCGAACAACTGGCGCAGGGCCAGGGGAAGTTCGGCGGCGTCCATGGCAGTGCGGGTGGCGAGGCCCAGCACCCGGGTCGGGGTGTCGACGAGGTCGTGTGCGTCGGCCCGCTCGATCCAGGTGTCCCGCCCGCCCCCGCCGGCGACGGCCCGCGTCAGCTCGCCCGGCGCGAGTGCGGCCGGTGCGCGGACCAGGAACTCGTCCACGGTGCCCTCGGCCAGCGGGTGCGTCTGGAGCGTGAGGATGTCCACGTCCCGCCCGGCCAGCGCGGTGCAGAGGGCGGCGAGGCTGCCCGGCGCGTCGCGCACGGTGGTGCGCACCCGCCACAACGTGGTCCCCGCCTCGGGTCCGTCGGCGGCGGAGCTTTCCCCCGGCTCCGTCGTACGGTCCCCGTCGTGGCTCCCGGCGCGTGGGGGCGAATGAACGTGCCGGCGTGCCCACCATGTGTGGAAGCCGGCGGTCGCGGCGAGCGCGGCGGCCGACAGGCACAGCAGGGCGGGGCCGTCGGGGGCGTGCCCGACGAGGTTGGCGATGAGGTCGGCGGTGGCCACGGCCACGAAGAGCGCGGCGAGTTCGATGACGTCGCGGCGCCAGTGATGCTGCCGCCGCGCGAGGGCGGCGGGGGCCGTCGTGGTGGATGTCAGGTCTCGCATGCAAACACCATGCCGAACAGGTGTTGCGCGATCACGAACGCGTTGTGACCGACGGGTAAAGGGTGTCCCATGTCGGTTAACTCCCCCTTTCAACAGTTCCGTCCTGCGACAACCGGCGCAGGCACCGGCCGTAACGGCGTGCGATGCCACGCTGAGTGACGCGTCCCAGGGGGCCCAGTAGACCCACGTACCACGCCCCCGGTCCACTGAAGGCCGTGACATCAAGCCACACGGACCCGTCCGGTGCGAGGCTCACCACGAACGACTCCTCCCCGCGTTCCGGATGGCCGGGGAGCGTCCCGTAGGCGAACCCCACGCGATCCGGGCCGTGTTCGGCCCACACCACCTCGCACGGCGCGCGCAGCGGGCCGATCCGCAGGGGCACCCGGACCCCCGGTGCGGCGTCCGGCGTGCCGCCGGGCACCCGCAGTCCGGTCGCCCGGTGCATCCGCCACCCCATCAGCGCCCGCCCGGCCGCGGCCAGCACCCCCGGGCCCTCACCGAGCCGGATCCGCTCGTGCAGGTGGTGGAACCCCGGCGGGGTCGGCCCACCGGTGCGGGTCACCCCGACCTGCTCGTAGCTGAAACCACCCGTCACGGCGCTGTCCTCCCGGTCCGTCAGGAGCCCGCGCGGCGCCCTCCCCGGTCGCCCCACGAGGTCTCGAAATCGCCGTATTGCCCGGCCGATTTGCACATGCTAAGCCCTCCGGGCCACCGCCCGCCCGTAGGCGTGAACTCCCCGGCCGCGTCCCACTCCGGCGACAGCCGCAGCTCCACCCGGCGGGTCCGGTCATAGGGCAGGGGTTCCCCGAGAGTCAGGAGTTCGTCCTCGCCGTCGCCCGTCGTGCACGCCGATCGCCTCGGCCAACCCGTGTTCCGGCAAGTGATCAGCGGTTGGGGGCGGTCCCCCGCGTGGGTGTGCGCGGGGGGACGCCTTGCCGGGCCGTTCCGCGGCGCCCGGACCGAGGTGCGGCGCTCAGGCGCCCTGCCGCCCGCCGCCCCTCCCTGCTCTACCCGGCGGCCCGCCGGTAGGTGCAGACGTTGACGCCCTTGGCACTCGTGACCGTGGAGACCAGTTCGAAGGTGCGCAGCCCCCCGTCCTCGGGGAAGACCGACTTGCCGCCACCGAGGAGGACCGGCATGACCATGAGGCGCAGTTCGTCGACCAGGTCCTCGCCCAGCAGGGTGCGTACCAGGGTGGGGCTGCCCATGACCACGATGTCGCCGCCGGGGGCCTCGCGCAGCTCCCCGATCCTGCCGACGGCCTCCGCGGCGGGGATGCGGGTGGTGTTGTGCCAGGTCAGCTCGGAATCGCCGAGCGTGTCGGACACCACGTACTTCGGGAGCGCGTTCAGCCGGTCCGCGAAGGGGTCGCCGGCCCGCTCGGGCCAGGCGCCGGCCATCGCGGCCCACGTGCGGCGCCCGTACAGCAGCGCGTCGGCCTTGCTCACGGTCTCGTCGAAGGCGCCGCCCACGACCTCCGCGTCGAAGAAGGGGTGCGTCCAGCCGCCGTTGGCGAAGCCGCCGTCGGTGTCCTCCTCCGGTCCGCCCGGGGCCTGCACGACACCGTCGAGGCTGATGAACTCGGTGACCACGATGCGCATGGGGACTCGCTCCTTCGTCTTCGTCAACTCACTGCGCCTACGGCAGGGGAGACCGCCGCACTGCCCCGAAATCATCGCGCCGATGAGGCGATGTGAGGTGACCCGGACCACATGCCCGCCCATCACGCCTGAATCCGACCGCCGTCGACCGCCTGTGAGCACCTCGGCAGCACGCTGATCCGTCCCTTCGGGAAGGCCCGGCGTCAGAGTGGCCGCGGGCCGTGGCGGACGTGATCCTGGCGGCCGCCCGCTGAGCACCGGACGGCCCGGCGGCACGCGTTCGCGCCGCCGGGCCGTCGGCCGTTACTGCCCGACCAGCCCCGCCCGGAGCACCTTCGTGAACAGCACCGTGCCGTCCTGCTCGCGCAGCCGCACCGTCATGTCGCCGGAGTGGCCGTCGATGTCGACCTGCCCGAAGAACTGGTAGCCCTCGGCGGGCGAGACGTTCGACGCCGTCGGCGCCTTCACGAAGACCCGCTCCGGCCCGAAGGTGCCGTCCAGCGCGCTCGCCGGGAAGGCACCCGCGTTCAGCGGGCCGGACACGAACTCCCAGAACGGAGCGAAGTCCGTGAACGCCGCGCGCGAGGGCTGGTAGTGCTGCGCGGAGGTGTGGTGGACGTCGGCGGTCAGCCACACCGTGCCGGTGATCCCGCGGTGCTTGACGAACCGCAGCAGCTCGGCGATCTGCAGTTCGCGGCCGAGCGGCGCACCCGGGTCGCCTTGCGCGACGGCCTCGATGTTCGGCCGGCCCTCCGTGGTGTCGGGCACCACCAGCCCGAGCGGCATGTCCGCGGCGATCACCTTCCACACCGCGCGCGACCGCGACAGCTCCCGCTTCAGCCACTCCAGCTGCTCACGGCCGAGGATGCCCTGCGGGTCGTGGGCCTGGTCGCCGGGGGAGTTGGCGTTGCGGTACGTGCGCATGTCCAGGACGAAGACGTCCAGCAGCGGACCCTGCCGCAGCACCCGGTACACCCGGCCGGCACCGTCCGGCCGCAGCGAGGAGACGGGGAAGTACTCGGCGAACGCCTGCCGGGCCCGGCCGGCGAGGACGTCCACGCTCTTCTCGGTGTAGCGCGGGTCCGAGGCGGGGATCACCTCGCCCGGGTACCAGTTGTTGCGGACCTCGTGGTCGTCCCACTGGATGACCGACGGCACCCGGGCGTTGAAACGACGCAGGTTCTCGTCGAGCAGGTTGTAGCGGAAATTGCCGCGGAACTCGGCCAGGGTCTCGGCGACCTTCGACTTCTCCGCCGTGGTGACGTTGCGGTAGGTGCTGCCGTCGGGGAGCGCCTGGGTCGCCGCGATCGGGCCGTCGGCGTAGATGTTGTCGCCGCTGCACAGGAAGAAGTCCGGGTCCACCGCGCCCATGGCGTCGAAGATGCGGTAGCCGCCGATGTCGGGGTTGATGCCCCAGCCCTGCCCGGCGAGGTCGCCCGACCACACGAAGCGCACCCCGCCGCGCCGCCCGTCCGGCGCCGTGCGGAAGGTGCCCGTGACCGGCGCGCCGGTGCGGCGCGGGTCGTCGGGGTCGGCCAGCAGCACCCGGTAGTGGACCTGCTCGCCCGCCGGCAGGCCGTGCAGCCGGGTGACCCCGGTGAAGTCGGTGCCGGGGCCGACCACCGGGCCGTGGAAGCGCCGGGTGTGCCGGAACGACTCCGTCGCCGAGGTCTCCACCACCATCCGCGCCGGCCGGTCCGCGCGCGCCCACACCAGGCCGCCCGACGCCGTCACGTCGCCGGTCTGCACGCCCGACGTCGCCGCGGGCCTCCCCGACAGGGCCAGCGCGGGCGCGGCCACCGCGGGCACCAGCAGCGCCCCGGAGGCCGCCAGCCCGCCCCTCAGCACCGAGCGCCGCCCGACCGTGCTCCCGGATCCGTCCGCCATCCTGACCTCCCAAGTACCGAGCCGCGTACGCCGAATTGCGTCCGCCCCCGTTCCTACTCGCGCCGTGTGCCGTCGATCCGAACGCGCAGTGAACAACCGCCCCGCGCCGCTCGGCGGCGCCCGGCCGCTCCCCGCACTCCCCGCCGGCCGCCCCGCACGACGAAACCCCCTGGTAACACGGGCCTCCGGCGCCATACGATGTCCCGAATCCGGCGGCCGCGATCACCCGATCGCCCTACCCGCGCCCCATCCGCCCTCCCCGGGATGCAGCGGCGCCTCCACGATGACTGCAGATCAGACACCGCACGCCTTCCAGGTCGACCTGCGCGGCCTGGTGGACCTCCTCTCCCACCACCTCTACTCCAGCCCCAAGGTCTACCTGCGCGAGCTGCTGCAGAACGGCGTCGACGCGATCACCGCCCGCCGGGCCGGACAGCCCGACGCCCCCGCCCGGGTGCGCCTGCACGCCGAGGGCGGCCGGCTGCGCGTCGAGGACACCGGCATCGGCCTCACCGAGTCCGACGTGCACGACCTGCTGGCCACCATCGGCCGCAGCTCCAAGCGCGACGGACTGGAGAGCGCCCGCTCGGAGTTCCTCGGCCAGTTCGGCATCGGTCTGCTCGCCTGCTTCGTCGTGGCCGCGGAGATCCGGGTCGTCAGCCGGTCCGCGCGCACCCCGGACGCCCCGCCCGTGGAGTGGACCGCCCGTGACGACGGCTCGTACACCGTCCGCACGCTGCCCGCGCAGGACCACCCCGAGCCGGGGACGACCGTGCACCTGACCGCCCGGCCGGGCGCGGCGGAATGGCTCGCCGAGGAGCGCGTGCTCGCCCTCGCCAAGGACTTCGGCTCCCTGCTGCCGTACGACGTGCGGGTCGGCGACACCCCGGTCACCGAGCGGCCGCCGGTCTGGGACCGCCCGCACCCCGGGCAGGCCGCCCGCCGGGTCGCGCTCGCCCGGTACTGCCACGAGCAGTTCGGCTTCACGCCGCTCGACGTCATCGACCTCGACGTCCCCCTCGCGGGCGTGCGCGGCGTCGGCTACGTCCTGCCCGCCGCGGTCAGCCCGGCCCAGCGCGCCGGGCACCGCGTCCACCTCAAGGGCATGCTGCTCACCGACCGCGCCGACGAACTCCTGCCCGAGTGGGCCTTCTTCGTCCGCTGCGTCATCGACACCGACAGCCTTCGCCCCACCGCCTCCCGGGAGAGCCTGTACGCCGACGAAACGCTCGCCGCCGTCCGCGAGGCGCTCGGCGAACGCATCCGCGGCTGGCTGACCGAACTCGCCGCCGGCGACCGGGAACGGCTCGCCCAGTTCCTCGCCGTCCACCACCTCGGCGTCAAGTCGCTCGCCCGGCACGACGCCGGGATGCTCCGCACGATGCTGCCGTGGCTGCCGTTCGAGACCACCGACGGGCAGCTCTCGCTGGAGGAGTTCGCCCGCCGCCACCGGGTCGTCCACTTCACCCGCACCGTCGAGGAGTACCGCCAGGTCGCGGCGATCGCCTCCGCGCAGGGCATCGGGGTCGTCAACGGCGGCTACACCTACGACGCCGACCTGGTCGAGCTGCTGCCGACCGTGCGTCCCGGCACCGCCGTCGCCGAACTCGACGCGGACACCGTCACCGCGCACCTCGACGCCGTCGACCCCGCCGAGGAACTCGCCCTGTCCGGCTTCCTCGCCGCGGCCCGCGCCCGGCTCGACCCGCTCGGCTGCGACGTCTCGCTGCGCACCTTCCACCCGATCACCGTCCCCGCGCTCCACCTGGACGACCGGGACGCCCGCCACGAACGCGCCCGCGCCGAGGAGGAGGAGCAGGCCGACGAACTGTGGGCGGGCATCCTCGGCTCGCTGCGCGGCGGCGCCCCCCGCGCCCGGCTGGTGCTGAACCACCTCAACCCGCTGGTCCGGC
The DNA here is from genome assembly GCF_042742985.1 of Streptomyces sp. NPDC058864. Taxonomy (NCBI): domain Bacteria; kingdom Bacillati; phylum Actinomycetota; class Actinomycetes; order Kitasatosporales; family Streptomycetaceae; genus Streptomyces; species Streptomyces sp. NPDC058864. Next base: position 98,878 of record NZ_JBHYMQ010000003.1, read on the forward strand.
GGATCAGCGGCTTCACCGACCCCGAACTCGTCGGCACGGCCGCCGAGGCGCTGTACGGCCAGGCCCTGCTGATGGCCCAGCGCCCGCTGCGCCCCGCCGACTCCGCGCTCCTCAACCGCGCCTTCCTCGGCCTGCTGCAGTGGGCGGCGCAGAGCGCGGACGGCCACGCGGGGCAGCCCGGCGACGCCGAACAGGAGGACGGCCGATGAGCACCCAGGACCCGGCGGTCGAGACCGTGCGCCGCGCGCTGCTGCACAACCGGGAGGAGCCCGAGGGCCGGGCGCGCAACGCCGGCGCGGAGCGCCTCGTCACCGAGGCCGAGGCCACCGGGGACGCCCCGCTGCTTCTCGACGCCCTGTTCAACCTCGCCAGCGCCTACGCGTACAGCAGCGAGAAGGACAAGTTCTTCGTGCCCTTCGCCCGCCTGCTGCGCATGTGGGACGAACGGCCCGGGGACTTCGACGGCGCGAACACCCACCACCTGCACTGGATCTTCAAGTGGGTGGCCAACGGGATGCTCGACCAGCCCGACGTCCCGCTCGCCTCCATCGAGAAGTGGCATCGCGAGATGGAGCACCGCTACCGCCTCGCGGGCCACTCCGAACGCGCCGTCCGGCAGGGCGAGTTCCGCATCGCAAGGCACCTCGGCGACACCGCCCGCGCCGAGGCCGCCCACGCTGCGTGGCTGGCCGCGGACCGCGACGCCATGGCCGACTGCCACGCCTGCGAACTCCACGGCCAGGGCAGCTGGCAGGTCGACCGCGGCAGTGACGACGAGGCGCTGGGCACCTGGCAGCCCGTCCTCGCCGGGCAGTACACCTGCGCCCACGAACCGCACAACGTCCTGGCGTCCTCGCTGCTGCCGCTGGTCCGGCTCGGCCGGCTCGACGAGGCCCGCGCCCACCACCTGCGCGGCTACCGTTTGGTGCGCAGCATGGAGAGCATGCGCGGCGCGGTCTCCTCCCACGTCGAGTTCTGCGCCCTGACCGGCAACGAGGCACGGGCCCTGGAGATCCTCGCCGAGCACCCCGCGTACTTCACCGACACCGGCGACCCCGACACGCTCATGGACCACCTGGCGGTCACCGGTCTGCTCATGCGCCGCCTCGTCGCCCTCGGCCACGCCGACCGGGGCGTCCCCGGTCCGGCGGGCACCGACTGGACCGCCGGCGCGCTGCTCGCGCACGCGGAACGCGAGGCCGCCGCCGTTGCCGCGCGCTTCGACGCCCGCAACGGCAACGACGCCGTCAGCCGCCGCATGCGCGAGCGCCTCGCCGCCGGGCCCCTCGTGGAGCGGCTCCCGTTGGGCGTCCGGGCCCGGCAGCGGCTGACGACGCCCTCCGCCCCGCCGCAGCCCGCGCCCGCCTCCGGAGCGTCCGCCGCACCCGAGGGCGCCGCGGACGTCCCCGCGCTGCTCGCCGAGGCCCGCGGGCTGAGCGAGGCCCGGCACCCCGACGCGGGCGCCGCCTGGGCCGCCGCCGGCCGGGCCGCCGAGCGCACCGGTACCGTCCTGGACGACCTGGCCGGCGCCGAGATCGCCGACCACGCCGGCATCGACGCCTTCACCGACCCGGGCACCGCCGTGCCGCTCTTCGACTCCGCGGCCGAGCTGTTCGAGGCGGCGGGGAAGCCGGGCGAGGCCGCCGCCTGCCGCGCCCGCGCCGCCTACGCGGTGGCCGTCGCGGAGGAGACCGGCCAGGCCGTCGCCGCGCTCGACGCCGCCGTCGAAGCGCTGCACGAGCTGCACAGGACCGGCCGGGCCACCTCCCGCCAGCTCACCGGCGCCCGGCTGGCCCGGCTCGGCGTGCGGCCGCCGGGCGCCGAGAGCGAGGCGGAACTGCTGCGGATCATCGCCTTCGCCGAGGAGCACCAGGCCGAGGAAGGGATGGCGGGACGGCTCGCCGACGCGATCACGCTGCACGCCCGCCACACCGCCGCGCGCGGCGATCTCGCGGCCTCCGCCGGGCTCTTCGCCCGGGCCGCCCGCCTCCACCACGAGGCCGCGACCCCGTGGTACGCGGCGGAACCCGAGGCACTGCTCGCCGACCTCTCCCTCCAGCGGGACGACCACGCCACCGCGGAGCAGTCCGCCCGCGCCGCGCTGGAGCACGGCGCCGCCACACTGGGCCCGGCGCACCGCGCCCACCTGCACACCGTGCTGGCCGCCGCGCTCGCCGGCCGCGGCGCCGACGCCGAGGCCGCCGACCAGGCCCTGGAGGGCGCCCACTGGGCCGACGAGGGCGACGTGTCCGAGCAGATCGGCGCCTGGGCGCGGCTGGTCCTCGGCGGGGCGCTGCTGCGGGAGGGCAGGGCCGCCGAGTCCGCCACCGTCCTGGAGACCGCCCTGTCCGACCTGGTGTGCGCCCACCACGACGGGCGGGTCGTCCAGGCCCGCTGGTGGCTGGGGGAGGCGCTGCGCGATCTGGACGAGCCGCGCGCCGCCGCCGAGCAGTTCCTGCTCGCCGCGGAGATCGCGCAGGGCTGGGACGAGCAGCAGGACCACGCCGTCCTCGCGAACCTCGCCGCCGACTCCCTGGAACGGGCCGGCCTGGCCGGTGAGGCCGGCCGGGCGTACCAGCGGGCCGGTGAGCTCTGGCGCGCCCTGGAGCGTCCCGTTCCGCTCGTCCGCACCCTGCGTGCCCGGGCCTGGCTCGCCCTCCACGACGACCAGGGCGGCCTCGCCGCGGGCCGCTCCGCGATGGCCGAGGCCGCCGCGGTCGCCGAGGAGGCACTCGCCGCGGCGACGGCGGCCGGCGACGGGGCGGCCGCGGCGCACCTGCGCGCCGAACTGGCCGGGACCCACCGGCAGACCGGCGAACTGATCGTCCGCGCCTGCCCCGGCGAGCCGGGCGAGGAGGACACGGACGGCTCGGCCCGCGCCGCGTACGAGGAGGGCCTGACCTGCGCCGAACGCGCGATCACGCTCTTCGGCCCGGGTCCGGCGCGCAGCGCGGCCCAGCTCATGGCCGCCTGGCTCGAGGCCGACCTGGGACGGCACGCCGCCGCCGCGGAACGGGCCCGGGCCGTGATCGCCCTGTACGAGGCGCAGGACGAGACCGGGGAGGACGAGGTCGCCGCACAGCGGCTGGCCGAGGCGCGCTCCGTCCTCGAATACGTCGGCGAGCGGCCCGGCGGACCGGAGAAGACGCAGGCCGGGGAGGTGTAGGCCCGGAGGCCGGCACCGTCCTGACCGAGAAGGAGGAGGACCCGGAGGGTTAGTCTGAAGGGTGGCTTTTGCCGTTTCCCGGCACGCGAGGAGGCCCCCGTGACAGCCGAAGCCCTCCGGTCCGAGTTCGCACCGGCCGACGGCCGCTACCTTCCGATCGCCGCCCACGGACTCATCGGCGACCTGCGCAGCGCCGCGCTGGTCGGTACGAACGGCACCATCGACTGGTACTGCTCCGGGCGCTTCGACGCCCCCAGCATCTTCGCCTCCATCCTCGACGCCGAACGGGGAGGCAGCTTCGAGCTGGCCGCGGACGTGCCCGCGCGCACCAAGCAGTTCTACTTCCCCGACACCAACGTGCTGATCACCCGGTTCTTCGCCGAGGACGGCATGGGCGAGGTGCAGGACTTCATGCCGGTCGTCGACGAGTCGCACGAGGCCGACCGGCACCGCCTGATCCGCCGCGTGGTGTGCGTGCGCGGCGTGCTGCCGTTCCGGATGCGGGTGGCCCCGCGCTTCGACTACGGCACCGTGCCGCACACCGTCCACATGAACGGGATGCAGGCGCTCTTCGCCACCCCGGCGCAGACCATCGCCCTGACCTGCTCGGTGCCGCTGGAGCACGACGACCGGGACGTGTGGGCCCAGTTCAAGCTCTCCGAGGGGGAGGCCGCCGTCTTCGCCCTGGACCAGGTCGGCGACGGTGTCGGACCGCGCGGCTGCCCGCTGACCGAGGCGGAGGACCAGTTCGAGAAGACCGTGCAGTACTGGCGGCACTGGCTCTCCCAGTCGCAGTACCGGGGCCGCTGGCGCGAGATGGTGCACCGGTCCGCGCTCACCCTGAAGCTGCTCACCTACGCGCCCACCGGCGCCATCATCGCCGCGCCCACCACCAGCCTGCCCGAGCGCATCGGCGGCGAGCGCAACTGGGACTACCGCTACGTCTGGATCCGCGACGCCGCCTTCTGCGTCTACGCGCTGCTCCGGCTGGGGTTCACCGACGAGGCCGAGGCCTTCATGAACTTCCTGTCGGACCGCGTCTGCATGGGAGGACCGCGTTGCACCGCCGGCCCGTTGCAGATCATGTACGGCATCGACGGCCGCTCCGAGCTGCCCGAACGGGAGCTGGGCCACCTGGAGGGCTACGCGGGTTCCGCGCCCGTCCGGGTGGGCAACAACGCCGTCCACCAGCTCCAGCTGGACATCTACGGCGAGCTCATCGACTCCCTCTACCTGTACGACAAGTGGGGCAAGCCGATCTCCAGCGACCACTGGGACACCGTCTGCGAACTCGTGGACTGGGTCTGCGACAACTGGGACCAGCCCGACGAGGGCATCTGGGAGACGCGCGGCGGCCGCAAGAACTTCCTGTACTCACGGGTGATGTGCTGGGTGGCGATCGAGCGGGGCATCCGGATGGCGAACCACCGCGGCCTGCCCGCCAACCGCGAGCGCTGGTACGGGGCCCGTGACGACCTCTACCGGCGGATCATGAGGAACGGCTGGTCGGAGGCGCGCGGCGCGTTCACCCAGAGCGAGGGGGAGGACGTGCTGGACGCGTCGGTGCTGATGATGCCGCTGTCCAAGTTCATCTCGCCGACCGACCCCAAGTGGCTCTCGACGCTCGACGCCCTCGGCAAGGACCTCGTCTCCGACTCCCTGGTCTACCGCTACGACCCCCTGGCGAGCCCGGACGGCGTCCCCGGCGACGAGGGCACCTTCTCCATCTGCTCCTTCTGGTACGTCGAGGCCCTCACCCGCGCGGGGCGCAAGGACGAGGCGCGCCTGGCCTTCGAGAAGATGATCACCTACGGCAACCACCTCGGCCTGTACGCCGAGGAGATCGACCGCGCCGGGGAGCAGCGCGGCAACTTCCCGCAGGCCTTCACGCACCTCGCCCTGATCAGCGCGGCCTTCAACCTGGACCGGGCGCTCGGCTAGCGGCCACCCGTGGCGTGGCGGACCCACACGTTGGGCTCGACGTACACGGCGTGGTCGTGCGCGGTGTCGCAGTGCACCGGCACCAGCGCGCCGGGTACCTCAACGGCGCCGTCCCGGTCGAAGGGGAGCCCCGTCCAGCGCCGCCACTGGGCCAGTGTCCCGCTGACCGTCATCGAGGCCGGCGCCACCTTCACGACGACACCGCCCGCCCTGACGTGCACCCGCAGCCACGGGTCCTCGGGAAGCCCGTCCTCACGCAGCTGGCCGGCGTAGTCGGTCATGGGGAGCCGCGGCCGCAGGTGCTTGGCCGTGGGACGGACCGGGGCGAGCAGCGCGTCGTGGCCGAGGTCCCGTGCGCCGTCGCGCAGCGCGGCCACCATGCGGTGCGACAGGCCCCGCCCCAGGTACCCGGCGTCGATGGTGATCTCCAGCGCGCTGGCGGCCGTCGCCGGACGTCCGTCGCGCAGATCGTTGTACGCCCACACCAGCACGCGGTCCCAGCCCTGGTCGGGGGTCTCCTCGCGGCTCTCGCCCGAGGCGTCGAAGGGGACCGCGAAGCCACGCGCCACGACCCGGTCGCCGTCGGTCGCGACGACGCAGTACCGCGGGAAGTCCGCGGGCACCCGGTCCAACAGGGCTCCGGCGACCGGGTCCTGGGGGACGAAGGCCGGCCAGTTCCCGGAGATCTCCCAGAGCCGGGGGATCAGTTCGGGGCGCTCGGCGAGCGAGGTGATGCGGACGGATGCGGTGTCGTTCACGAGGCGGCATCCTGCCGGACGCGCCCCCGCGGCGGCATCCCGTTTTCCCCTCAGGCCGCCCGGCGGACGTCCGAGCGGGCCACGACCGCGGCGGCGGCACGGCGGCCGACCGCCACCGCGCCCCGGCCCCAGTTCCCGGAACCCGCGCCGCGGGCCACCGCGGTGAGCGGTACGGCGGCGAGCAGGAGCAGGCAGGCCAGGACGGCGCCCATCGCGGGGAAGCCCAGCCGGGCGGCGAGCAGCGCGCCGGCCAGCGGTCCGCAGGCCACCCCGAGCGAGGACGCGGAACCGGCGTACACGGCCCAGCGGCCGCGCGGGTCGAGGGCGGCGGCCAGCCCGATCGCGTACGAGAGCACCACCGGGTAGACGGTGTTCCACAGCACCTCGCCCACCGCGAAGGCGACCGCGCCGCGGGCGGAGGCGCTGGCCGCCACGCACACGGCGATCACGACCGTGCCCACCCCGATGGGCACGGCGCGCCCGAGGCGCGCGCCGAGAGCGCCCGCCCCCATGACGCCGAGCAGCCCGCCCCCGAGCGCGACCGCGAACACCATGCCCACCGCGGCCTCCGACAGGCCGACCCGGTCCAGCCCGATGCGGCCGCTCACCCCCCACAACGCGTTCTGCGCCAGCGACCAGCACAGCATCGACACGGCGAGCACGGCCCCGGCTCCCAGGTGCGGCATCGGCAGCCCGGTCGGTTGTGCGGCGGCCGTGGAGTGCGGGCGGGGTCGCGCGGGCAGCCGCCAGGTCAGCGGGAGCACGAGCAGGGCGGTCGCTGCGATAGCCGCGAAGGGCAGGGCGTGGCCCCCGCCCAGCCGCGGCAGCACGAGGTAGAGCGCCCCGGCCGTCGCGGAGGTGGCCAGCAGCGCGAGCACCGTGACCCGGTGGGGCTCCCGTTCACCGGAGATGCCGACGGCGGCCACGGCCGTCGAGGTGCCGGAGCCGAACCCGCCCGCCACGCAGCCGAGGACGACCAGCGGCACATGGCCGGTGGCCGCGGCCGTCGTGAAGCCGCCCGCGATCATCAGCAGCCCGTACCGGGCCAGTCGCGCCCGGCCGATCCGGTCGACCCGCGAGGCCAGTGTGAAACCGGCACAGGCCGAGCCGAGCAGCAGCGCGCTGCCCACCGCCCCGGCCTGGGAACCGCTCAGGCCGAGACCGGTGGTGAGGCGGCCGACGACGGTCGGCATCAGGTACGGCGCGAGGTAGCCGGCGCAGAAGAGCGCGACGAGCGGCAGCAGGGCGCGCGAGGGCGCGGTCCGCGAAGACATGGGCGTTCCTGGGAGGGACGGCCGAAGGCACGGCGATCGGAGGGGGAGTGGTGCGACCGTCGACGGACAGGAACGCGCGGAACCATGTGTATCAAGCAACCAGGCTCGCGGATAAGTGGGTATTGCCCGCTCAAACCCGCTGTTGCCGAATTGAGATCAAACGCCCGCACTAGGCACACGTGCACCACGTTCGACGCCACCCGCCGACCGCGGCCGCGACGTCTCCGCGCCCGCGCCGCCCGCAGCGGGGAACACGGGCTCGACGCCACGGCGTTCCCGCGCGGAGTGCGGCCGCCCACGCGAGGTCCCGCGGTTGGCGCCCGGCGCCGTCCGGCCGCGGGCCGTGACGGCGCCCGCCGTCGGGGTCGTCGGCGGCCGGCGCGTCGTCGACGTGTCGGCCCACGTCCGCGGACGGCGCCGCCCGGTCCGGGCAACCGGGGCCTTTGCCGCCACCGGCCGGCCGCGACCCCGCGCGGCCGGCCGACGTGCGCCACATCACACCGCGCGATCCGGAACGGGCGGGAACTCCGGCCCCGCGCCGGTAGTTCGACGGGTACGGGCCGCGCGCGGAGCGCCGGCCCGGCCAGCGGCCCCGACCGGGGGCCCCCGTCCCGGTCGGGGTCTTCATCGTGGGGCCGCGGGTGGCCGCACCGGCCCCCGCGGCCCACCGGGCGCCGTTACTTGACCCCGAGCAGCTGCTCGATCGGGTCGATCGCGAAGTAGACGACGAAGAGCGCCGAGACCGCCCACAGCAGCCAGTGCACCTGCCGGGCCTTGCCCAGCACGGCCTTGAGCAGCACGAAGGCGATGAAGCCGGCACCGATCCCGTTGGTGATCGAGTACGTGAAGGGCATCACGGCGATCGTCAGGAACGCGGGGATGGCGATCTCGAAGTCGTCCCAGCCGATGTTCTTGACCTGGGTCATCATCAGGAAGCCGACTGCGACCAGCGCCGGTGCGGCCGCCTGCAGCGGGACGATCGTCAGCAGCGGGCTCAGGAAGAGCGCCACCGCGAACAGGCCGCCGGTGACCAGGTTGGCGAAGCCCGTGCGGGCCCCCTCGCCGACACCGGCCGCCGACTCGATGTAGGCCGTGTTCGACGACGCGGAGGCGGCGCCGCCCGCGACCGCCGCGGCACCGTCGATGAGCAGCACCCGGCCCAGGTTGGGGACCTTGCCCTCCTCGTCCAGCAGGCCCGCCTCGGCGGTGATGCCGACGACCGTGCCCATGGTGTCGAAGAAGTCCGACAGGATGAGGGTGAAGACCAGCAGCACCACCGTGATGAAGCTGACCTCGGCGAAGGCGCCGAAGAGGCTGAAGTGCCCCAGCAGCCCGAAGTCCGGCGCGGCGAACACGTCGTCGGGCACCTTGGGCGTGGTCAGCCCCCAGCTCTTCACGTCCGCGACGGCGTCGACCACGATCGCGAGCACCGTCATCGCGACGATGCTGATCAGGATCGCGCCCTTCACCTTCCGGGCCAGCAGGGCGATCGTCAGCAGCACACCCAGGCAGAAGACCAGCACCGGCCAGCCCGACAACGCCCCGCTCCCGCCCAGTTGCACGGGGACGGTGGTGTTCGCGGCGTCCGGGATGCGACTGACGAAGCCGGCGTCCACGAAGCCGATGAAGGCGATGAACAGGCCGATGCCCACGCTGATCGCCTGTTTCAGCGGCTGGGGTATCGCGTGCATCACCGCCTCACGGAGCCCGGTGACCACCAGCACGCAGATGACCAGGCCCTCGAGGACGATCAGGCCCATCGCGTCGTCCCAGCTCATCAGGGGCGCGATCTGGAAGGCGACCACCGCGTTGAGGCCGAGGCCCGCCGCGATGGCCAGCGGCAGATTGCCGCCGACTCCCATGACGATCGTCATGACCGCCGCCACCAGCGCGGTGGCGGTGACGAGTTGACCGGTCGACAGGACGTGGCCGAACTTGTCCTTCGCGCTCCCCAGGATGATCGGGTTCAGCACGAGGATGTACGCCATCGTGAAGAAGGTGGCGAAACCACCGCGGACTTCACGGCCGAAGGACGAGCCGCGTTCCCCGATGCGGAAATAGCGGTCCAGTGCGTTCTGTGGTGGTGGTGGCGAGCCCTTCGCCACATCGGTGGCCTGAGCGGACATGGTGCTCCTCGGAGTTGGTGCGACAACCGGGCAACCTGCTGGAGGCTGGAGGGATTGTGTACGCCGGAACGCCCGCTCGGGTTTTGAATCCGTTTCCTTGTGTTAACGAATCGGCATTGCGCAGCAGGGGGGCGCTGCCGGGAGTTGCGTACGGGGTGCGCCGGCTGTTCGGGCGTCCCGCCGTCTCGCGCCCTTCGGGCGCAATGCGGCGGGCTGCGGAAGGGGAGGTGGGGGCGACCCTCTCCGACGGGGTGCGGGCGGTTTGGTGGGCGGCGTTCAGGCGCCGGAGCAGGGCCGGTTGCTCGTACGGTTGCGGTCTCGTCGCCGTCCGCGGGTGCAGATGGCCGGTGGCCACGCCCACCCTTGGTGGGTGGCGCGCCCGCCGTAACCGGCGTCCGCGGGTGCTTCCCCGACATCGGGCTCTGTTCCGCCGACATAGTCGGCGAAAGCGAGCCCGATCTCGCCCGTCCCGAAGATCGGGCTCTGTTCCGCCGAACATGTCGGCGAAACAGAGCCCGATATCCCGTGGGCGGCTCAACAGCACCCCGAAGCAGCCGCAGACGCCGGTAACGGCGGGCGCGCCACCCACCCACCGAAGGCGTCGAAGCGGCCATCTGCACCCGCGGACGGCAACGAGTCCCCGGCCGACGGAAACCCCACCCGCTCCGGAGCCTGAACCCCCACCCCGAACCGACCCGCACAGCGGTGACGGCCCGACGCCCCCGAAACTCCCATCCGCAGCCAGCCTCTTTGCGCCCGAAGGGCGCGAGACGCAGGGACAGCCGACCCACCCACCCGCGCACCCACCGGCCCCGTCCGGCAAGGAGTAATGCGGGGGTCGAGATGACTGGCCGGCCGCCACGACGACACCGTCCGCGCGTCGACGGCGCGCACCACGCCCCGTCCCGGCGGCGGACGCATACGGAGGGCCCGCCGGGCCACACCGGAAGGGCGTCAAGCGGCGTCGGTTAGGGTGCCCCGGGGCGGGGGCGCCAGGAGCGGTTCAGAGGTGGGGAGCGGCTGTGCACGATCATCCGGAGGGCCAGGAGGGCGGGGCGCGCCTGGAGGCGGAGGGCGAAGTGGCCACCGCGCGCATCGCGCTGGCGGGGGGCGACCTCGGGCATGCCGCCCGGCACCTGGAGGACGCGCTCGCGCGCGACCCGGGACTGCCCGAGATCCACGAGGCGCTGGCCGAGTTCGCCGCGCGCGTCGGCGGCGCGGAGGCGGCGCTGACGTACTTCGCCCCCGAGGACCGGGCGTTCATCGGCACCGTGGCGGCGCGCGGCCACCTGTCCGCGGTGGCGGGCAGCTGGGACGAGGCCGTCGGCCTGCTCGCCCAGTGCGCCGGGCACGAACCGCAGCGGCCCTGGCTGGACGTGGCGTGGCTGCGCCGCCCCGACATCGCGGAACTCGTCGCGCCGGACACCGTGGCCCGTGCGGCCGCGCGCGTGGCGCCGCAACTGCCCGACCCGGTCGACGAGGAGCGGCGCGGCCCGCTGCTGCCGCTGCTCGACCTGGTCCGGGCGAGCGCCGCGCGCCACCCCGACCACACGATGCTGCTGTGGTGCGGCTCCACCCTCGCCCGGCGCATGGGCGGCTCCGAGGAGGCCGTGGACTGGGCGCGGCGCTCGTACGAGCTCGAACCCTCGCACCCGGCCGCGGTGATGCTCGGCTACGCGCTGCGCAGCGCCGGCCGCTCCGAGGAGGCGCTGGAGGTCTGGCGCCGCGAGGTCGCCCGCGACCCCTCGGACCTCGACCTGTATGTCGACATCGCCGAGCTGCTCGACGGCCTCGGCCGTCCCGCCGAGGGCGTGGCGTGGGCCGAGCGGGCGCTGGCGGTCGACCCCGCTCACCCCAAGGCGGCCCCCGCGGTGCACGCGCTGCGGTACGCGGTGGAGCCGGACCTGCGGCACCTGGTCGCCCTCGCCGACCACCTGCGGGGCGAACCCGGGCACGGCTACGCCGCGGACCTGCTCACCCGGCTGAGCCAGGGCACGCCGTGGCTCAACTGGATACCGGGCGGCAACGAGGCGATCGTCAGCCTGCTGCACCAGGCGCTCGGGCAGTCCGTGCCCCGCGAGGCAGGGCTGACGCTCACCGTCTCCGCACTGGAGCCGCCGAGCGCGCTGCTCGCACTGCGCGCCGCCTACCCGAACGCGGTGACCGAGATCCAGTCCGTGCCCGAGCCCGACCTGCGGATCGCCGCGCGCCCGGTCGGGGTCTCGCTGTGGGCCTACGAGGGCACCACCGCCCGGCCCGCCGTCCGCCCGCCGTCCCCGGAGGCGGCCGAAGCGGTACGCCGGCTGGCGTGGCACGGCTGGCCGCACCTGGTCGCCGCCTACGACGACGCGGTCGCGCTCTCCGGGCTCGACCCCGAGGACCTGCTCGGCGTGCTCGTCCACCCGCCGGCCCCGCGCGAGGACGACCTGGGCCGCGCGCTCGCCGCCCAGGCTCCCGACCTGTGGATACGGTGCGTGCAGGTGTGGGCCTGCCTGGGTCTGGCACACCACCGCACGGACGAGCCGTGGGCCGTCTCCCGGCGCCGGGCGCTCCTCGTGGACGTGCTGGACAACGCCGAGGACTGGGTGTGCGAGGCGGCCGGGCTGGCGATCGTCGCGACCGCCTGGACGGACCCCGCCGTGCGCAAGGACGCGGCCGAGCTCATCGGCCGTCGTCTGCTGGAAGCCCTGGAGGCGCGGCAGAGCCGGGTCGTCACCCTGACCTGGTCGCTGTGCCACCTGGCCCTCGCGACTCCGGAGCTGATCCCGCAGGTCGCCGCGCTGGCCACGGACGTGCTGCGCATGATCGACACGGAGGACGACCAGGAGGCCGCCGCAGGGGAGTAGCCGGCGGCGACGCTACAGACCGCCCGAGACGCGCAGCACCGCGCCCGTGGTGTACGACGCGTCCGGCGACATCAGCCACGCCACCGCGCCGGCGACCTCGTCCGGCTCACCGGGCCGCCGCATGGGCACGCGGTCCGGGTTGCGCCATGGCCGTTCGGGGTCGCCCATCGCGGCGTGGATGTCGGTCACGATCATCCCGGGCTGCACGGAGTTGACGCGCACGCCGTCCGGAGCCAGCTCCTTGGCGAGGCCCACGGTCAGCGCGTCGACCGCCGCCTTGCTCGCGGCGTAGTGCACGTACTCCCCGGGACCGCCGAGCGTCGCGGCCCCGGAGGAGATGTTGACGATCGCGCCGCCCCGGCCGCCGTGCCGGGTGGACATCCCCAGCGCCGCGCGCCGGGCGCACAGGATCGCGCCCATCACGTTGACGTCGATCACCCGGCGCATGACCTCGACCGGGGTCTCGGTGAACCGGCCCAGCGGCCCGGTGACGCCGGCGTTGTTGACCAGGCCCGTCACCGGCCCGAGCTGCTCGCCCACGGTGTCGAAGAGCGCGTCCACCTGCTCGGCGTCGCTGGTGTCGACGCGCACGACGACGCAGCGGGCGCCCGCGTCCCGCACCTTGCGTGCGGTGTCCTCGGCGGCGTCGGTGTCCTTCTCGTAACCGATGCCGACGGCGTGTCCCTCGCGGGCGAGCCGCAGGGCGACCGCCGCGCCGATGCCGCGGCCGCCTCCGGTGACCACCGTGACCGGACCCATGCCAGCTCCCTCGCTCGACGTGATCACGAACGCTACCAGCGTGCCAACGGCGCATGCCGGGCGCGAACACCTCGTGAACAGTGCGCGGCCGTGCCCGCCGCACGTCGTCGCGCCCCTGAGCATTGGTCTTGACCAACTCGGAGGGCAGCTCTATCGTCGCCTAGTAGTGCAAGAACCTTTAATAAAGAGCCGTTCGGAAACAAGGCTGAACAAACCCCGGACGGCGTCAGGCGGATTGCGGAGGACAGGGTGGGGACCACGCAGCTCGAGCACGTGCCGGAGCCCAAGTACTGGCACCTCAAGACCGTCCTCATCGACGCGCTCGACTCCGAGTTCGAGGTCGGTGAGATCCTCCCCAACGAGCGTGAGCTCGCCGCCCGTTTCGGCGTCGCCCGGGCCACCCTGCGCCAGGCGCTGGAGCAGCTGGAGCTGGAGGGCCGCCTGCAGCGCCGCCGCGGCGTCGGCACCACGGTCGCCCCGCCCCGCGTGGGCGTCTCCGTAGGCCCGTCGAGCGGCAGCTGGCCCGGCGCCACGGGTGACGCGTGGCGCACCGTGGGCTGCGTCGAGGCCGCCGCCCCCACCGCCGTCGCCGACGTGCTCGGCACCGACACCGACGAGGCGGTGCACACCGTCCGCCGGGTCCGCTCCATGGGCGGCCAGTCCGTCGCCACCGAACTGCTGTATGTGCCCAGGGCCTCCGTCCCGGGCCTCCCCGGTGATCTGACGCCGGCCGGCCACGCCCCCGCCGTCCTGCGGGAGTTGCAGGCCCTCGAACTCGACGGCGACGACCGGGCCGTGGAGCTGGGCTCGGCCCGCGCCGAGGACGCCAAGCAGCTCGACCGGCTGCCCGGTGCCCCCGTGCTGGTGGTCACCACCCGCTACTTCAGCGGCGGACGGGTCGCGGCCGTCGCCGTCGCCACCTACCGCGCCGACACCTGCCGGCTGACCTTCGGCGACAGCGGCGCGATGGAGATCACCCACCACGGCCAGGAGCGGCACGCCGCCGCGTCGTGACCCCGGCACCACCGCACGTCACGTCCGGTCAGTAGAAGCGGCCCGTGTTGGCGTCCTTGGCACCGCCGGTGCCGGACGGCACGGGCAGGGGGTGGCCGGAGCAGCTGACGTCCCGGTCGCCGGCGGCGCCGGACACCAGGTAGCGGTCGACGCGTGCGGTGACGCACTCGTTCCAGAAGCTGATCAGGCCGTGCGAGCCCCGCCCCTGTTCGGTGATCATGCGTGAACCGGGCAGCCTGCGGTGCAGTTCGACCGCGCCTTCGTACGGTGTGGCCGCGTCCCGCTCCGACTGGACGATCAGCACCGGCGGCAGCCCCGACCCGGCGCGCGCGCCGACGTCCACCGCCCCTCCGCCCTCGACCTGCCACGAGGCGCACGGCAGGTTCAGCCAGGCGTTCGCCCAGGTCTCGAAGGGGTGCCCGCGCGCGACCCGTGAGTTGTCGCGGTCCCACACGTTCCAGTCGCGCGGCCAGGCCGCGTCCGAGCACTCCACGGCCAGGTAGACCGCCTCGCTGTTCTCCTCGTCCTTCGCCGCCCCCGGGTCGGGGGCGGCCGCGGCGATCAGCGGGTCGTCGTCCCCGCGCAGGTAGCGCGAGAGCAGATGGGCGAAGGAGACCCAGCGCTGGTCGTAGTACGCGGCCTGCACCGCCGCCGAGTGCAGTTCCCCGGCCCCCACCTTGCCGGCCGGGCGCTTGCCGAGCATCCGCATCGCCCGGTCGAAGCTCGCCTGCACACGGCCGGGCGTCGCGCCGAGCCCGTACACGGCGTCGTGCCCGGCCGCCCAGGCGCGCCAGTCCGCCCAGCGGCGCTCGAAGGCCAAGTCCTGCGCCAGGTTGGCGCCGTACCAGACGCCGCGCGGGTCGGGGTTGACGACGCTGTCGACGACCATGCGGCGCACGTGCGAGGGGAAGAGGGTGGCGTACACCGCGCCCAGGTACGTCCCGTAGGAGACGCCGTAGTAGTTCAGGCGCGGCTCGCCGAGGGCGGCGCGGATGACGTCGAGGTCCCGCGCCAGGTCGGCGGTGCGCATGTTCCGCAGCAGCGCGCCGCCCCGCGCGCCGCAGTCCTCCGCCTTGCGCCGGGCCTCCGCGCGCTTGGCGGCCTTGACCGCGTCGGTGGCCAGGCGCGGGTCGGCGCCGGGGGCGTGCTGACGACCCGCCGGGTCCTGGCAGGACAGCGGCGCCGAGTGGCCCACCCCGCGCGGGTCGAACCCCACCAGGTCGTACGTCCTGGCCGCGGTCTCCCAGACCTTGCGGGTGACCGCCCCCGCGCCCGACCGGCCCACCCCGGGGAACCACAGCCCGGACGCCCCGGGGCCGCCCGGGTTGAACACCAGGGAGCCCTGCCGGACGGAGGCGGGGCCCGCGGCGCGCAAGCGGCTCACCAGCAGGCCGATCTTCGTGCCGCCCGGCTCCGTGTAGTCCACGGGCACCCGGACCGTGCCGCACTGCACGGGCGCCTTGAGCCCGCTGTCCGCCGGGCACGTCCCGAAGGTGATCCCGGTGGACCCGGCCGCCCGGGCCGCCACCGCGGCCCCCGCCATCCGCAGTTGCTCGGCTACCACGGGCTCCGGGAAGTGCGCCGCGGCCGGGGCGGTCGCCGCGCCGGCCGTCAGCACCACGGACACTGCCAGGACCACTGCTCGCCGCACGCGGACGCCCTTTCGCCGGCCACGCCGCGTCGGCGCGGCATGCTCGCCGATGCGACGGATCGTCGGCTGGTCGGACAAACCGGCAAAGCAGGCAGGCCGAGGAGCCGTGGAAGTTCGCCCGTATTGCCCTGACCGGTGCCGTGGTCCCGGCACCGGTCCCGCCGCCGGTTCGCCGCCCAGCGGCTCAGCGGCCGAGCAGCGAGGTCCTGGCCACCGCGAACAACTGCTCCTCGACGTGGTCGAGCGCCAGCCGCAGGGCCCCCGTCGCGACCGCCTCGTGCCCCAGCGCCGACAGCGCGACCTGCGGCGGCCGCAGGCAGTAGCGCGCCAACTCGGTGCGCAGCGGCTCCAGTACGCCGTCCAGCCCGGCCGCCCAGCCGCCGATCACCACCAGCTCCGGGTCGATCGCCAGCACCAGCGCGGCCACGTCGTGCACCAGGCGCTGCAGGAACCGGTCGAAGGCCTCCCGTGCCTGGACGTCCCCCGACCTCACCAGCGCGAACACTTCGGCCACCGCCGACTCGTCGAGCGGGTGCAGCGGGGTCCCGGTCGTGGACAGCAGCCGCTCCGGCCTCGCCTCGCGGCCCAGCAGGTGAAGTGCCCCGATCTCACCGGCCGCCCCGCCGAATCCGCGGTGCAGCCGGCCCCCGATCAGCGACCCGGCCCCGGGGCTCAGCCCCGCCAGCACGAACACCACGTCGTCGGTGCCGACGGCGGCGCCCTTCCAGTGCTCGGCGACGGCGGCGGCGTTGGCGTCGTTCTCCACCAGCACGGGGCAGCGGAAGGACCGGCGCAGCCGCTCGCCCAGCGGCAGCCCCGTCCAGCCGGGCAGCGCGGTGCTCAGCCGGACCGCGCCGTCGGTCTCCACGATCCCCGGGCTGCCCACACCGACCGCCCACAGCGTGCTGCGGGCCACGCCGGCCTTGCGCAGCAGTTCGGCGACGGTCCCGCGGACCCGTTCCAGGCGCTCCTCGGCCGGCAGCGTGTCGGCGACGTCGTGCGCCAGCGATCCGAGGACCCGTCCGCTCAGGTCCGACAGCAGCGCCCGGATCTGCCGGGCCCCGATCTCCACGCCCAGCAGGTGCCCCGCCTCCGCGTGGAAGCGGAACCTGCGGGCCGGACGTCCCTGCTTGCGGGCGTCACCGGGTTCCTGCGGGGCCTCCACCACCAGGCCCGACTCCGTCAGGCCCTCGATCACACCCTCGACGGTGGGCCGTGACAGCCCGGTCGTCTGCACCAGTTCGGTCAGGCTCACGGCGGACTCGCCGCGCAGCGCATGGAGCACCACCGCGGAATTGATCCGCCGGAGCAAGGACGGGTCCCCGCCGGTGAGCCGCCCCAACGTACGTCCTCCCTGCTCGCGCGCGTGTTGGCCGGATCGTACCCGTCCCGGCGGCCCGCGGCGAGTGGCACCGGCACAGGGTTACTGACTCGATGTCAAGTGTCACAGGCGCGGGGTTTACTGGAGCCATGGACCTGCCCGGCCACGTGGCCACCGTCGACGCGCTGCGCGCCCGCCCGTTCCCGGCGCGCGACGAGCGCCGCGGCGCGGTCGACAGCGGCCCCGGATACCACATAGCGGACCTCCGGATCAGCGAGGACTTCTGGGACGCCGACGGGGACCCGGCACGCAGACGGCAGGCCGAGGACGACATGGAAGCCGAGTGCCAGGCCCTGGTCGAGGTGTTCACGGCGCGCTGGGGCGTCCCCGAGACGGTCGACCTCTCCGCCCACCTCGAACGTCTCGTCGAAGGGGAGCCGGTGCCCCGCCCGCTCCGCACGCTGTGCACCTACGCCCACGAGGCGTGGGCCTGGCGGGTCGACGGCCGCTGGATCGGCGTGTGCGTCGGGCAGTGGGACCGGGAACTGCCCCTCCAACTGGTGGCCGCCGTCGGCGACGCGGCGGCCGTGCCGTGACCACGTCGCACACCACGGCGCGGGCCGCCGCGCGCCCACTGCCCTTTGCCGGGCACGGCCTGATGTGTCGTCAAGCGCGACGACTCCCGCCACGCGGACCCGGCACACACGGGGTACCCCGGCGTCACCACCCACGCGCCCGCCGGGCTCCGGGCCCGCCCTAACGGGGCGCTCGCCCGGTCGTCCACCTGAGGTCCGGCTCCGGGGCCGGCACCCCGAGGAGCGGGATCCGCCCCGACACCGGCCGCCGCGCCTCCGGCCACCCCGTGTCCACACCCTCCGCCACAACGTGCGGCAAGCCGCTTCCGCGCTGCCGGGTTCCGTACGGTTTCACGGGGAAAGCCCGTTCGGCGTACGGATTTCTCAAGCTCCCTCGTTCGGTCACCGATGCATCCCGCGGGGGGTGGATCCGACGAAGGGACGATTCCTGTGACGTCAGCACCGACGCCACGCCCGGCCGGCGGCCTGGACACCGTGTCCGTCGCCGTCGAGGACCTGAGGGCCGGACGGCCCGTCATCGTGGTCGACGACGAGGACCGCGAGAACGAGGGCGACCTGATCATGGCGGCCGAGTTCGCCACCGCGGAGACCCTGGGGTTCTTCGTCCGCTGGACCAGCGGCCTGATCTGCGCGCCCATGGCGCCGGAGATCGCCGACCGCCTGGAACTGCCGCTGATGGTCCCGCCCCGTCCCGGCTTCGACACGGCGGCGTACACCGTCTCCGTCGACGCGGTCGGGGCCGGCTCCGGCATCTCCGCCGCGGACCGGGCGCTCACGGCGCGGACGCTCGCCGGCCAGGGCACCCGGCCCGACCAGCTGCACCGCCCCGGGCACGTCTTCCCGCTGCGGGCCCGGGCCGGGGGCGTCGCCGAGCGGCGCGGACACACGGAGGCCACCGTCGACCTGCTGCGGCTGGCCGGGCTGCCGCCGGTCGGGGTGATCAGCGAGGTCTGCGAGGACGACGGCTCGGTCGCCCGCTTCGACCGGCTGCGGGCCTTCGCCGACCGGCACGGCCTGGCGCTGATCTCGATCGAGCAGCTGTCGAACGGACCGCGGCTCGCGGACCCCGCGACGGTGTGACCGGATGACCCGAGCGACGATCTTCGACCTGGACGACACCCTGGTCGACAGCGCGGACACCTGGGTCCGCGTCTGCGCCGCCTTCGCCGCCCGCCACGGTCACCCGTGGCGGGCCGAGGACACCGCGGCCCTGCACGGCAACGGCGGCTGGGCGGTGTACGTCGCCGGACTGTGCGGCGGAGCGGCCGACCCCGCCGAGGTGGTCGAGGCCTGCACCGCCGCGGCGACGGGCGAGGTCGCCGACGGCCTGGTCCCGGCGCTGCCCGGAGCGGTGGACCTGGTCCTCGAGGCCGGCCGCCACGGCCCCGTCGGCCTCGCCACGGCCAGCCCGCGCCGCTTCGTCCTGGCGGTCCTGGACGGGCTGGGTCTGTCGGGGCGGCTGAGCGCCGTCGTGTGCGGGGAGGACGTGGGCAGGCCCAAACCCGCGCCCGACCCGTACCTGCGCGCGGCCGCCGAGATCGGCGTGCCGCCGTCCCGCTGCCTGGCCGTCGAGGACTCCCCGAACGGCATCCGCTCGGCGACCGCCGCAGGCATGCGCGTCCTCGCCGTCCCCCGGGGAGGCATGGCGCTGCCGCCCGACGTCGCCCGCCTCCCCGCGGCCCAGGCCCCCACGACGGCCGCCGCCCTGCCCCTCCTGACCCGGCTGCTCGCGTCCCACCCCGGTTCCCTGGTGCACGACGCCACGAGGTGACCCGCCGCCGGCGCCGGGCGGGTTCACGCCGCCGGGCGGTCCCTACGGCGGCGTCCCACGCGCCATTCCGGTGTCCCGCGGCCAGGACGAGGCACAGTCCCGCGGGCGGATCAATCCCGCGACGCGTCGCGGAGGCGGCCGAATTCCTCCGTCATGGCCTGGGTCGGCCAACCGGCGTTCAGGCCGCTGGGGTTGGGCAGGACCCAGATCCGGGTGCCGCCGATGGTGCGTTCCTGGGGGCCGATGCGGGCGCGGGGCTCGGCGAAGGCGACGCGGTAGGCGGTCACGCCCACGACGGCCAGCCAGCGCGGCTCGTACCGCAGGACCCGCTCGGTCAGCAGCCGCCCGCCCTCGAGCAGTTCGTCGCGGGTGAGTTCGTCGGCGCGGGCCGAAGCGCGCGCGACCACGTTGGTGATCCCCAGCCCGGACGCGAGGAGTTCGTCCTGCTCCGCCGGGTCGAGCCGGCGCGGGGTGAACCCGGAGGCGTGCAGCACCGGCCAGAAGCGGTTGCCGGGGCGGGCGAAGTGGTGACCGGTGGCGGCCGACATCAGCCCGGGGTTGATGCCGCAGAAGAGCACCCGCAGGCCGTCCGCGATCACGTCGGGGATGACGCGGTCGCGGGCGGCCTCCAGTTCGTCCTGGGAGGGGCGGCGACGCCTGACCGTGGTCAGAGGATGGCCCCGGGGGCGTAGGCGGCCGCCTGCGGGTACCGGTCGGCGACCTCGCCGATCCGCCGGACGACCTCGGCGACCTGGTCGGCGGCCGCGCCGGTGAAGGAGAGGCGGTCGGCCATGAGCGCGTCCAGCCCGCCGCGGTCGAGCGGGATGCGCTCGTCCTCGGCCAGCCGGTCCAGCAGCTCGTTGCGCTCGGCGCCCTTCTCGCGCATGGCGAGCGCCGAGGCGACCGCGTGCTCCTTGATGACCTCGTGCGCGAGCTCGCGGCCGACGCCGGCCCGCACCGCGCCCATGAGCACCTTCGTCGTGGCGAGGAACGGCAGGTAGCGGTCGAGCTCGCGGGCGATGACGGCGGGGAACGCGCCGAACTCGTCGAGCACGGTCAGGAAGGTCTCCAGCAGGCCGTCGAAGGCGAAGAACGCGTCCGGCAGGGCCACCCGGCGCACCACGGAGCAGGAGACGTCGCCCTCGTTCCACTGGTCACCGGCCAGTTCGCCCACCATCGACGCGTAGCCGCGCAGGATGACCGCCAGGCCGTTGACGCGCTCGCAGGAGCGGGTGTTCATCTTGTGCGGCATGGCCGAGGAGCCGACCTGGCCGGGCTTGAAACCCTCGGTGACCAGCTCGTGCCCGGCCATCAGACGGATCGTCTTGGCGAGCGACGACGGCGCGGCGGCCAGCTGCACCAGCGCGGTCACGGCGTCGTAGTCCAGCGAGCGGGGGTAGACCTGGCCGACGGAGGTGAAGACCTCCGAGAAGCCGAGGTGCGCCGCGATCCGGCGCTCCAGCTCGGCGAGCTTGCCGGCGTCCCCGCCGAGCAGGTCGAGCATGTCCTGAGCGGTGCCGACCGGGCCCTTGATGCCGCGCAGCGGGTAGCGGCCGAGCAGGTCCTCGACCCGGGCGAAGGCGACCAGCAGCTCGTCGGCCGTGGTCGCGAAGCGCTTGCCGAGGGTGGTGGTCTGGGCGGCCACGTTGTGCGAACGGCCGGCCATGACCAGCTCCGCGTACTCGGCGGCGAGCCTTCCGAGCCGGGACAGGACGGCGACGGTGCGGTCGCGGACGTGCTCCAGGGAGAGCCGGATCTGCAGCTGCTCGACGTTCTCGGTGAGGTCGCGCGAGGTCATGCCCTTGTGGACGTGCTCGTGCCCCGCGAGGGCGTTGAACTCCTCGATGCGCGCCTTGACGTCGTGCCGGGTGACCTTCTCCCGCTCGGCGATGGACGCGAGGTCGACCTGCTCCAGCACCCGCTCGTAGTCCGCGACGGCCTGGTCCGGCACCTCGATCCCCAGGTCCTTCTGGGCCCGCAGCACGGCCAGCCACAGACGGCGCTCCAGCACCACCTTCTGCTCGGGGGACCACAGGGTGGCGAGCTCCGCGGAGGCGTAGCGGCCGGCCAGGACGTTGGGGATGCGGGGCTTGGAAGTCACGTAGCGAGATTCTACTGCGCGTCGGCGCAGGTCAGCGCCCCGCACCGGTCTATGCGCGTAGCGCGGTGGGGTGCCGTCGGGCCCTTTCGTCGCCGGGCCGACCACCAGGGGTCACCCGCAGTGCTGGCGGCGGGGATCGTCCGGCCCTACCTTTCCGCCATGAGAACCATGCTCTGGACGGTGGTGGCCGTCATATCCGGCCTCATCACCCTGGCCGGCGCCACCGGCATCCTCGTGGGCAAGCAGCCCCTGGACATCGCCCTCGCCTTCCTCGTCGCCCTCGGCGCCGGCTGGGCGGCGCAATACGCCTGGCGCAAGGCCCAGGGCCCGCGCGAACAGCGGACCGCCCGCCTCCCCGGTGGCAACGCCCGCCCCGGTCGGTCCCGGCGGCGCTGACCCCCCGCACACGAAAGCGCCCCGCCGTCCCGAAGGACGGCGGGGCGCACCCGTCCGTCAGGCCCCCCCGTCCGGCTCCCCGGAGGGCGGTCAGAGCTCGTACGGCACGAGTTCCGCGCGCTTGGGGGGCAGGCCGTCGCCGGAGGAGCGGCCGGTGAGGCGGCGGCCGATCCACGGGACGAGGTGCTGGCGGGTGAAGCGCAGGTCGGCCGCGCGGCGAGCGGGCCACGACAGGGGGACGGAGTCGGGCAGGGCCTCGGTCCAGTCGAACTGCGGGGTGTGCCCGAGGGTCTGCCAGACCGCCTCGGTGACCCGGCGGTGGCCCTCGCCGTCCAGGTGCAGCCGGTCCTCGGCCCACAGGCGCGGGTCGCCCAGCACGTTGGCGCCGTACAGGTCCACGACGAGCGCGCCGTGCCGGGCGGCCAGGTCGTCGATGAAGCCGAACAGCTGCTCCATGCGCGGCAGGAAGCGCACCGCCACCGGGCCCCGGCGGGCCGGGCTGCGCATCAGCACCAGCTGCCGGCAGGCCGGCGCCAGCCGTTCCACGGCCTCCTCCAGCAGCCCGCACACCTTCACCACGTCGCACTTGGGCCGCAGCACGTCGTTGAGCCCGCCCACCAGGGTGACCAGGTCGGCGTCCATCGAGGCGGCGGTCTCCACCTGCTCGTCCACGATCTGCTGGATGAGCTTGCCGCGCACCGCCAGGTTGGCGTAGCGGAAGCCCGGCGCGTGGCCGGCGAGCCGCCCGGCGAGGAGGTCGGCCCAGCCCCGGTAGGAGCCGTCGGGGAGCGCGTCGGACATGCCTTCGGTGAAGGAGTCGCCGAGCGCGACGAAGCTGGTGTGGGTGGCGTTCATCTGCATGGCGGGCGAGATCCTACCGGCCCCGCGGAGCGCCGCTTCAGGCGGCCGGGGCGTGGCCCACGAGCTCCTTCAGCACGTCCTCCATGGTGACCAGACCGAGACCGCGGCCCTGGTCGTCGACGACCGCGGCCAGGTGCGCGCCGCTGGCCCGCATCGCCGCCAGCACGTCGTCCAGCGGGGTGGCCGCGGCGACCCGGGTGATCCGGCGCAGCGCGCCGCGCGGGAAGGGCTGGTCGTGGCGGCTCGGGCCGAGCGCGAGGGCGTCCTTCACATGGAGGTAGCCCAGGATGCGGCAGGCGTCGTCGGTCACGGGGAAGCGCGAGAAGCCGGAGCGGGCGGCCAGGCGTTCCAGGCCCGCCGGGGTCATGCCGAAGCGCGCGGAGACCACCCGCTCCCAGGGGACGACGACCGCGCGGACCGGACGGCGGCCCAGCTCGAGGGCGTCCTGCAGGCGGATCGCGGCACGTTCGTCCAGCAGCCCGGCCTGACCGGCGTCGGTCACCATCCGGGCCAGCTCGTCGTCCGAGAAGACCGCCGCCACCTCGTCCTTGGGCTCGACCCGCAGCAGCTTCAGCAACCCGTTCGCGAAGGCGTTCACCGCGAAGATCACCGGGCGCAGCGCCCGCGCCAGCGTGACCAGCGGGGGGCCCAGGACCAGCGCGGTGCGCTCCGGCGCGGCGAGCGCGATGTTCTTCGGGACCATCTCGCCGAACAGCATGTGCGCGTACGTCGCCAGGGTCAGCGCGATCGCGAAGGACAGGGCGTGGATCGCTCCCTGCGGTACGTGCAGCAGGTGGAAGAGCGGCGCCAGCAGGTGCTCGATGGCCGGTTCCGCCACGATGCCCAGCACCAGGGTGCACAGCGTGATCCCCAGCTGGGCGGCGGCCATCAGCGGTGACAGGTGCTGCAGCCCCCACAGGACGTGCCGCGCGCCGCGCTCCCCGGCCTCCGCGCGGGGCTCGATCTGGCTGCGCCGGACGGAGATCATCGCGAACTCGGCGCCGACGAAGAAGGCGTTCACGACCAGGGTCAGGGCGCCGACGAACAGCTGCAGGAAGATCATCGCGCACCCGCCGTCCCGCCGTCCGCGTCCCGCGCCTGCGCGAGCCCGTTCTGCGTGCGCGGCGCGGGGGAGATCAGCCGTACATGCGCGGCGCGGTGGTGCGAGTCGTCGGTGACCTCGACCATCCAGCCGTTGACCTCGACGGTGTCGCCGGTGGCGGGGATCCGCCCGAGCCGCTCGGCGACCAGGCCGGCCAGCGTCTCGTAGGGGCCGTCGGCGACGCGCAGGCCGATGTGCGCGAGCTGGTCGGTCCGCATGGCGCCGTCGGCGTCGTAGACGTGGCGGCCGGTGCGGTCCTGGTGGATGAAGGCCAGGTCGGGGGTCTCCAGCGGGTCGTGCTCGTCACGGACCTCGCCGACGACCTCCTCCACGATGTCCTCCAGGGTGACGACGCCCGCGGTGCCGCCGTACTCGTCGATGACGACGGCCATGCTCATCGCGCCGGACAGCCGGTCCAGCAGGCGGTCCACGGTGAGCGACTCGGGCACCGGCACCGGCTCCCGCAGCAGCGGGGTGATCGGGTGGCCCTCCCGGCGCTCGTACGGCACCGCCAGGACGTCCTTGATGTGGACGATGCCGATGACGTTGTCCAGGCCGCCCCGGTGGACGGGGAAGCGGGACAGCCCCGTCGCGCGGGTGATGTCGGCGACGTCCCGGCAGGTGGCGCCCTCCTCCAGGGCGACGACCTGGACGCGGGGGGTCATCACGTTCTCGGCGGTCAGCCGGGCCAGGCTCAGCGTCCGTACGAACAGCTCGGCGGTGTCGGCCTCCAGCGCGCCCGCCCGGGCGGAGTGCCGGGCCAGGGCCACCAGTTCCTCGGGGCTGCGCGCCGAGGCCAGTTCCTCGGCGGGTTCCATGCCCAGGCGGTGCAGGACCCGGTTGGCGGTGTTGTTCAGGTGCCGGATCAGCGGGCCGAAGGCGGCGGTGAACACGGTCTGCGGCGGGGCGACGGCCTTGGCCACCGGCAGCGGACGGGAGATCGCCCAGTTCTTGGGGACGAGTTCGCCCACCACCATGAGCACCACCGTCGAGATGCCGGTGCCCAGTACCAGGCCCAGTGACGCGGCACCGGTGGCCGACATCCCCCATGCGCGCAGCGGTCCCGCCAGAAGTTCGGCGATGGAGGCCTGCGCCAGCATGCCGATGACCAGTCCGGTGACGGTGATGCCGAGCTGGGCGCCGGACAGTTGCACCGTCAGGCTGCGCACGGCCCGCAGCGCCGCCGGGGCACCGCGCTCGCCCGCCTTCTCGGCCCGTTCCAGGTCGGTGCGCTCGACCGTGGTCAGGGAGAACTCCGCGGCGACGAAGACGGCGCAGGCCAGGGTCAGCAGCAGGGCGACGGCCAGGAGCAGCACTTCGGTCATCGGGACACCTCGGTCCCATGATCGGTCAGCCGTGGGCGGACCGCGCGCCGCGGGCGGGGGCGAGGCGACCGCAGACGTGACGGACTCGCGGGGTCGTCCATATGCCCATCGTAGGAAGCGCGGGCGCGACGGACAGCCCGGGAACGCGGCCTCGCGGTGCCGTCCGGCCCCGGCCGGCGCGCTACGGGGCCGGCCGGAAGGGCTTGGTCCAGCGGCGCCAGTGGTGCTCGGGCGCGTAGCCCGCCGAGCGCCAGGCGTGGTGGGCGCGCTCGTTGCGCTCCAGCACCATGGCGTCGCCCCGCCGGCCGCCCAGCGCGGTGAAGCGTTCCTCGGCCGCCGCCAGCAGGGCCCGCGCGACGCCCTGGCGCCGCCGCTCGGGGTGGACGGCCAGCCGGTACAGATGGCAGCGCCAGCCGTCGAAGCCCGCGATGACCGTGCCGACCAGCACACCGCCGGCCTCGGCGAGCAGCAGGGCCTCGGGGTCGCGTGCGATCAGCCGCGCCACGCCGTCCTGGTCGTCGCTGATGCTGGTGCCCTCGGCGGCCGTCCGCCAGAAGTCCAGCACCCGTCCGGCGTCCGCCGGTACCGCACTGCGTATCCCGAGCTCGTCCATGCGGGTCAGCCAAGCAGCCCGCGGGCCCGGGCGGCGAGCGAATTGCGAAGCGCCGAGCCCGGCCCCCCCACGCGCAGCTCCGCGATGGCGGGGCGAACCCTCGTCCCGACGCGTCGGCCGGTCGACGGCCTTCCCCGTCCCCGGGCGGCTCACTCGTGCGCGATCGCGGCCAGGACGTTCATGCGCGAGGCGCGCAGGGCCGGCAGCAGCGCCGCGACCAGGCCCACCACCACCGAACCGGCCATGACCGCGCCCACCGTGGTCCAGGGAACGGCGAACGCCCGCATGCCTTCCAGCGCCAGCACCTCGTGCGTCACGACCCCCCAGACGAGCCCCAGGGCGAGTCCCAGCACCGCGCCGAAGACCGCGATCACGACCGACTCCAGCCGGATCATCCGGCGCAATTGGAGCCGCGACAGACCGATCGCCCGCAGCAGCCCGATCTCCCGGGTGCGTTCGATCACCGACAGGGCGAGGGTGTTGACGACACCGAGCACGGCGATGATGATCGCCAGCCCCAGCAGCGCGTACACCAGGTTCAGCAGCACGGAGATCTGGGTGCGCACCAGCTCCTTGTAGTCGGCCTGGTCGCGTACCTCCACCTGCGGATAGGGCTTGAGTGCCGCCTCCAGGTTCGCGCGCAGCGTGGGCTTGTCGGTGCCGGGCGCGGCGTTCACGTACAACGCGGCGTCCTGGCCCCGGGGCAGGAACCGCTCGGCGGTGGCCAGGCCCATCGTGAGGGTCGCGTCGTCGCCGAGCAGGGTGCTCTGGCTGGTGGTCAGGGCGCACAGGGTGAACGTCGCCGAGCGGCCGTCGGCGAAGCGCACGGGGATCCGGCTGCCCACGCGCAGACCGTGGTGCGCGGCGTACGTCGCGGAGAGCGACAGGCTGTCGCGGGCCAGGGCGCGTGCCGTGTCGCCCGCGGCGTAGTCCAGGTTGAGCGCCCGGTCCGCCCCCGGGCCGATGGCGGTCCCCGTCAGCTTGACCGTGCGGCGGTCGGGCAGCGTCATCAGGACGGAGACGTACCGCACCGGCACCACCTCCCCCGCGCCGCGCACCGTCCGCACCCGGTCGGTGATCTCCGGGGTGAACGGGGCGAAGTGGGTGCCCTGCACGACGTAGTCCGCGCCCAGGGCCCGGTCGATCTCCTGGTCGAAGGAGCTCGCCATCGACGTGCCGGCGATGGACATGCCGGTGACCAGGGCAAGGCCGATCATCAGCGCGCCGGCCGTCGCGCCCGTGCGGCGCGGGTTGCGCAGCGCGTTGCGCTGGCTCATCCGCCCCACCGGCCCGAACACCCGGGGGAACGCCCCGCCCAGCACCCGGATCACCGGACGCACCAGCAGCGGCCCCACGACCACCGCCGCGACCAGCGACAGCCCGATGCCGGCCCCCAGGAACGTCGCGGCGTCGCCGGTGCCGCCGGCCACCGCCGCCCCGGCCAGGGTCCCCGCGGCCACCAGCGTCGCCAGCGCGCCGGCCACCGCCCGCGACCGCAGGCTCCGCCCGGCCCCGGCGACCTCGGCGTCGGACAGCGCGGCCATGGGGGAGACCCGGGACGCCCGCCGCGCCGGCAGGTAGGCCGCGACCAGCGTCACCAGCAGCCCTACGGTGAACGCCGCCGCCGGCACGCGCCAGCGGATGACCATCTCGGCGGCGTCGATGTTCATCCCGAACACCCCGAGCAGTCGCATCAGCCCCGCGGCCGTACCGATCCCGCACAGCAGGCCCAGGGCGGAGCCCACCACCCCCAGCAGCAGCGCCTCCACCAGCACCGACCGCCGCACCTGCCCGCGGTCCGCGCCGAGCGCGCGCAGCAGTCCGAGCTCCCGGGTGCGCTGGGCGATCAGCATCGAGTAGGTGTTGACGATCAGGAAGACCCCGACCAGGACCGCGACCCCGGCGAAGCCCAGCATCACGTACTTGATCACGTCCAGGAGGGTGGCCAGGCTCTCCACCGCGGACTTCGCCTGCTCGGCCTGGGTCGTGTAGGTGTAGTGCGGTCCGAGCGCGGTGGCGATGCGCTGCTTCAGCACGTCGTCGGAGACCCCGGGCGCCGCGTCGGCCTGCACCGACGTGGCGACACCGGTCCGGCCCAGCAGCCTCGACTGCGAGGTGGGGGTGTCGACGAAGAGCAGGGCGGCGCCCGGATTGGTCGTGGTGAAGGTCGCGATGCCCACGAGCCGGACCGGGAACGCCCCCGGCTGCGCCAGCACCCGCAAGCGGTCGCCGATCTCCAGGTGGCGCTTCGCCGCGGTGTCGGCGTCGATCAGCGCCTCGTCGGGGCCGTGCGGCGCGTGCCCGCTGGTCAGCCGGACCGGACTGCGCGGGTTCCCCGACCAGTTGGTGGCCAGGGTGGGGGCGCCGGTGGTCGGGCCGACCGGCTGGTCGTCGGCGTCGACGACCGTGGTGTTGCGGACGGTGACGTCGATCCGCGCGTCGGCCACACCCGGTACGGCCTTGACCCGGTCCAGCAGGGACGCCGGGAGGGTGCGCACCTGACCGGAGGCGAACTGCTGGTCCTCGCTGAAGGCCTCCGGCGGACCCACCGTCACATCGGCGGACGTCGAGGCGAACAGGCGGTCGAAGGTGCGGTTGACGGTGTCGGAGAAGATCATGCTGCCGGTCACGAACGCGACCGACAGCAGGACGGCGAGCGCGCTGAGCAGCAGCCTGCCCTTGTGGGCCAGGAAGCTGCGCAGCGTCGCCCGGAGCATCGCCGGCGCCTAGCCCTGCTTCCGCAGCGCGTCGAACCGCTTGAGCCGTTCCAGGACGCCGTCCGCGGTGGGCCCGTGCATCTCGTCGACGATCCGCCCGTCGCCCAGGAAGAGCACCAGGTCCGACCACGCCGCCGCGCCGGGGTCGTGGGTCACCATGACCACGGTCTGGCCGAGCACGTCCACGGCCTCGCGCAGGAAGCCGAGCACTTCCGCGCCCGCCTGCGAGTCGAGGTTGCCGGTCGGCTCGTCCGCGAAGATCAGCTGAGGCCGGGAGGCGAGGGCCCGGGCGCACGCCACACGCTGCTGCTGTCCGCCGGACAACTGCGCGGGACGGTGCCCCAGCCGGTCGCGCAGGCCCAGGGTGTCGATCACCCGGTCCACCCACTCCCGGTCGGGCCTGCGGCCCGCGATGTCCATGGGCAGCGTGATGTTCTCGGCGGCCGTGAGCGTCGGCAGCAGGTTGAACGCCTGGAAGACGAAGCCGACCTGGTCACGGCGGAGCCGGGTCAGTTCGCGTTCCGCCAGACGGGTGATCTCGGTCTCGCCGATCCAGACCTGCCCCGAGGTGACCGAGTCCAGCCCCGCCAGGCAGTGCATGAGCGTGGACTTGCCGGAGCCGGAGGGCCCCATGACGGCCGTGAAGCGGCCGCGGGCGATCTCCACGTCCACCGCGTCCAGCGCGACCA
Source organism: Streptomyces sp. NPDC058864 (assembly GCF_042742985.1). Taxonomy (NCBI): domain Bacteria; kingdom Bacillati; phylum Actinomycetota; class Actinomycetes; order Kitasatosporales; family Streptomycetaceae; genus Streptomyces; species Streptomyces sp. NPDC058864. Next base: position 127,905 of record NZ_JBHYMQ010000003.1, read on the forward strand.
CCCGGGTCTCGCCCGTCCCGTACGACTTCGTCAGTGCCGTCGCCCGCGCGGCGGGTTCCGCTCCCGCCTCGATGCCCTCTGTGTCCGCTGCCGTCCATGTCGACACGCTTGCCCCCCAACGTGAGGAAGTGCGTACTTGTCCGTATGCGACCCGAGCGTAGGTCGTCGGGTGCCGCGCCGCATCGTCCCGGAGGGTGAGCGCCGGGGGCGCGCGGGCGGCCGCCGTGCGACCGCGAGTTCGTCCGGCCGAAACCGGCAGGCCGTTCCGGTACGTCTGTAGGTGCACCCGCGCCGGGCACGCTGTGGCCGGGACGGGGGCGAGGACACGTAGCGAGGGGGGACCGAATCGATGGTGCATGCACGCAGCCGGGCCGGGTCCGGTGACCACAGGCGAACCCGGGCCTGGGCGGGGGTGCCGGTGGCGGCCCTGCTGCTCCTGGCGCTCCAGGGGTGCCAGGTTCCGGCCGACGACGACGCCGGCGGCAAGCCGTCGGCGTCCGCGCCGAGCGCCCCGGGCGGGGCCGGCGGGTCGTCGGCGGTGTCCCCGGGGCAGCCGTCCGCGTCGGCCTCGGCGTCGGCCGGGACGGCCGGCGACCCGTGCGACCTGGTGACACAGGCCGAGGCCGATCGGCTCGCCGGCACGGCCCTGAAGCCCGGCCGGGACCTGGAGGGCACCTGCACCTACGCCGCGCCGGAGACCGGTCCGACGGCCCAGGTCGAGGTCTTCGCGGGAGAGCCGGGGAAGAACTACTACGACGCCGAGCGCGGGCTCGGCCACGAACTGGAACCGCTCGACGGCATCGGCGACGAGGCCTGGCTGGAGGACGGATCGGTCTTCCTGAGGGTGTCCGGGCAGTGGGTCGCGATCCGGCTGGTCCGCAACGAGGAGCCCTCCCGGTTCGACAAGCCGCTCGAGGAACTGGCGCGCACGGTGGCCGGCCGCCTCTGATCACGCGCCCCGCGTGCGCCTGGCGCGCCCCGCACGCCCCGGAGCCCGGACCGGCTCCGGGGCGCACGGCCACCCGGGCGGATGCGCCCCCTGGGCCGCTTGTCACTGCTAGTGCGTCGGCGCTAGCTTGACGGTATGGCCAAGACGCAGTTGAACGTGCGGGTGGACGAGACCACCGCCGCGGCCGCCCGCGAGCGGGCCGCGCAGCGGGGCGTCAGCGTCAACCGGTACATCGAGGAACTCGTCCGCAAGGACGCCGGGGAGCGGGGCCGCAGCTTCGTCGAGGCCGCCGCCGACTTCATGGAACGCTACGAGTCCGTCTTCGCCGAGGAGTTCGGCACGGAGCGCGAAGGCCGCCGTTGACCCTGCGGATCGACCTCGCCTGGCTGCTCATGGTCGCCGAGCACAACACCCCCGGTGACCCCCAGGTGACCGACTGGGGCGCCCTCGTCGCCGCCGTCAGCCGTCACCAGGCCGAGATATTCGGCGTCCCCGTCTACGCCGACCCCCACGAGCGGGCCGCGTGCCTGCTGCAACTCCTGGTCCACGTGCCGGCCCTGGAGCGGTCCAACGCGCTCTTCGCCACCGCGGTCGCCTACGCCTACCTGGTGGCCGACGGCCTGAAGGTCGCCACGTCGCCGGAGCGGGTGCGCGATCTGGCCCGGCTGGTCAAGGACGGCACCGCCGACGTGCACGAGATCGCCGAGGAACTCCGCTCCTGGTGCGTATGAGGCCCGGCCCGGCCCGGCGCCGGGCCGCGTCAGAGACCGGCCTCCTGGTGCAGTTCGAGGCCGACCAGGAGCCGGATCGCGGCGTCCGCCCACGCTGCCGTCGCCTCCTCCGGGTGCTCGGCGTCCAGGGCCCCGTCGACCGCGTCGAGCAGCGCCGCCGCGGAGCGCAGCCCGGTACGTCGCAGTGCCGCCGCGGCTCCTGCGAGGCGGTCGCGGGCGGAACGGCTCCGGGCGCGCAGGCCGCTGTGCGCGAGGTCCGAGAGGGCGGACAGGCCGGATTCCAGGGCCCGTGTGATCGGGTCGGTGCTGTGCGCAGCGGCCGCGGCGAGTACCCCCGCGCCGTCGCCGGCCTCGAGGTCGGGTACGACGAGTCCGTCCTCGGTGAGCACCGCGAGCGGGTCGAGCACCGGGCGGCCGCCCTCCCGGCCCAGCAGGCCGCTCACGTACCGGACCCCGGGGCCGCCGAGTGCCCGGGCCAGCGCGTCCAGGCCGCCGGGACAGGTGGGGTCGTAGTCGGCGCGGACCAGTGCCGCGTTGCCCGACGGATCGCGGACGACCGCTTCGAGCCGTTGCCGGGCGGCGTCATAGCCGACGGACTCGACGGCGGCCACGGCCAGCACACGGGCGGTGTCGGCCTCCACCCTCGGCCGGATCAGCTGCGGCGGGCGGCCCTCCCAGGAGGACAGCTCCGCCGCGAGATCGCCGATCAGGAGCGTGTCGGGCAGGCCGTCCCAGGCCGAACCGAGAGGCGTGACACTCGTGGGGGCGATGCGTCCGCGTCCGATGGCCACGGTGCGGCCGGCACTTCGGGAGATGCGCTCGCTGACGACGTTGGCCCCGGACAGCGCCCGCAGCGGCACTCCGAGCAGGCGGCGTCCCGCGAGGTCGTGACCGGTGGGGGAGTGGCCTTCCGTCAACTGCCAGTGCTTGCGCAGAACCAGGGCGATCCCGGCGTCCGGGTGCGCGAAGTACACCTCGGCGGTGCGCTCCGCCGCCGTCCGGCCCGTGATCCGGCAGCCGAGGGAGACCAGCCGCACCTGGCGCAGCGGGGTGTCCGCCGACTCCCGGGTGCCGAGCACGCCGGGTCGGTCGGTCCCGGCCGCGCGCCGACGGGCGTGCAGTTCGGCGAGGAGCCGGGCGACCCGTCCGGCGTCGTGGAGCGCATCGCGCCGGGCGCAGGCGTCGACCTGGCGGTGCAGGTCCGCCATGACCGCGGCGGGCCAGTGGAGGCAGGCGCGGGACAGTTCCGCGCGTGCGCGGTCCAGTTGCGCGGCGAACACCGGGGTCGTGTGCGCGACGCCGTCCAGCAGCAAGTCGTCGGCCAGCGCGAGGGCGTCGTCGAGGGCGTCGTCCGCGTCCGGCGCGGCGGGCGGGCGTCCGCCCACACTGACCTGCACGTCCGTGCCGTCCTCGGCGCAGGCGTCCGCGGCGCGGCAGGCCCAGACCGCGAGCGTGATCATCTTCCCGCGGTGCGGCGCCGCGGCATCGCAGAGGGCGTAGCCGAGCTGGTGCGGGACGGGGAAGCGCACCGTGCAGGTCGGCAGTTCGACCGACGGCGCGGGTCGCGCCGCGTCCGGCCGGTGCACGGTCGCCGAGTAGCCCCGGTCCCGGATCCGTCGCGCGGCCGCCAGCGCGGCCCGGCCGAGCACGGCCTCGAGCCGGGCGTCGTCGAACTCGCCCGGCGACCACGCGGCCACCTCCGGGCCCGTCGGCTCAGCGGTGCCGTCCAGCCGCTGATAGGCCAGCACCAGACTGATCCGGTGGCGGCACACCCCGGTCGCCGCGCAGCTGCACTCCGACGCCTCCAGTCCGGCACCCGCGGGCAGCCGTGTCCGGGTGCCGTCCGGGTAGGCGCCGCAGACGGTTCCGTCACCCTCGCGGGTGACGTCCGGACCCGAGCCGGCATCCAGGTCCTTGGCGGCACGCTTCACCAGACCGCGGTTCGCGAAGGCGGCGAGCGTGTCGGCGGTGAGGGCCAGCAGGTCCTCGCGCCGCGGCGCACCGACGGCCGCACTCGCGGGCGTGCCGCTCACCGGGCCACCTTGTCGGCCACGAACTCGGCCAGCTGACCAGGGGTCATCGCGCCCACATGGGCTCCTTCCCGGGCCAGCCGGGCCGCGAGGTCGCGGTCGTAGTCGGGGTTGGCCTCCTCGTCCAGCGCGGCCAGCCCGAGCACGGTGGAGCCCTGCTGGACGAGGTCGCGCACGGTGCGGACCAGCCGATGGGCGTCGCCGCCCTCGTAGAAGTCGGAGATCACCGCGACGATGCTGCGACGCGGGTTGTCCACCAGGCCGGCGGCGTAGTCGACGGCGCGCGCGATGTCCGTGCCGCCGCCGAGCTGGACCCGCATCAGCAGCTCCACCGGGTCGGTGACGTCCGAGGTCAGATCGACCACGTCGGTGTCGAAGGCGACGAGGTGGGTGCGCAGACCCGGCAGGCTCCACAGGCAGGCCGCGGTGACGGCGGAGTGGATCACCGAGCCCACCATCGAGCCGGACTGGTCCACCAGCAGGATCAGCTGCCACTGCTGCAGGTGCTGCCGGACCCGTGAGTGGAAGCGCGGGCGCTCGATCAGTATCCGCCGCTCCTCGGGCTGGTAGTGCGCCAGGTTGGCCCGGATCGTGCCCTGGAAGTCGAAGTCCCGCGCCAGCGGCAGCCGGCTGGGGCGCCGCGAGCGGGCCCCGGTGAGGGCCTGGCGCAGCTCCGGACGCAGCCGTTCCATCAGCTCCCTCACCACCGCCTCCACGATCCGCCGGGCCATCGCCAGCACCTGCGGGTTCATCAGGTGCTTGGTGCGCAGTACGGCGCGGAGCAGGGTCGCGTTGGGCTCCACGCGGGAGAGCACGTCGGGGTCGGTGACGATCTCGTCGATGCCGTACTGCTCCACGGCGTCGTGCTCGAGCCGTTCGACGGTCTCCTTGGGGAAGAGCCGGTGGATGTCGTCGAGCCAGTCCACCGCGGTGAGCCGGGAGGCGCCGTCACCGCCCTCGCGTCCGGTGGGGGCACCGGCGCGCACCCCGCGCTGCGCCAGGTCCGGGTCGCGGCCGTAGAGCCAGTCCAGCGCCGCGTCGCGGGCGGCGGCCTGCGGGCCGAGCGGGCCGGTGCAGCGCTCCGCGGGCGCGCCCAGGATCAGCCGCCACCGCTCCAGCCCGGCGTCGGGGACCTCCGGCGCCGGGCGGGCGGCCGGGTGCTTCCGGCCGGTCATCGGCTCTCCCGCCCGCCGTGCAGACCGTACCTGTCGAGCAGGCGACTCACGTTCTCCTCCAGGGCGTGGGCGCGGGCGAGGACCAAGGGGTCGGCGGACGTGCGCAGCAGGGAGCGGGCCGAGCCGCGCCGGCCGCGGCGCTCCAGCAGTCGCTCCGCGATGCGTTCGCGCTCGCGGGGCGGGAAGAAGGCGAAGGCCTGCCGCAGGGCGGGCAGGCCGATCAGGAAGTCGCCGTCGGTCATGGAGAGGACGATCTCGTCGAGTGCGTCGAGCAGGGACGGGCCCGGCGCATCGGCGACGCCCCCTCCGACGTTGCCACCGATGCCCGTCACCTGGTCCCGGGCCAGGGCGAACAGGCCGGCCAGCCAGTCGCCGAGCTCCCCGGGACCCGACGCCGCGAGCGAGCGTGCCTGCCCGGCCGCGTCGGCACCGGCCGGACCGAGGGACAACCGCAGGCCCAGCGCGGCACCACGCAGGTCCGCGGGCGCGGCGGCGTCTGCGCAGATCCGCCGTGCCGTGTCGGCCGCGGCCGTCCGGGAGAAGGACAGCAGGGACTCCGCGTGCCACAGCGCGTCCCGTGCGGCGGTCAGGGCCCGCAGCCGGGCGAAGTCGACGCCACGGCCCCCGTGCAGGCCCTCGGCCAGCCAGAACACCCGGCCGACGGCCTCGTCGACGAGCCTGCCCAGCAGAGGGTTCCCGGCCACGCCGTACACGCGGTCGTGCCGCCACAGATGCAGCGCCGTCGCCAGCACCTCACCGGCCGGGCCGAGTTCACCGAGCGTGCCCACCCGGGACGCGAGGGAGCCCAGCAGATCGGCGGAGAGCGCATCCGCCCCGCAGAGCACCGCGTCGAAGAGCACCTCCGACAGGGCGGTCGTGGCCGAATCCGGCGACGCACCGGGTGCGTTCCCCGTGGACCGCACCCGCGCCGAGAGCGCCGCGGCGGCGGCCTCCTCCAGCCGTGCGCCGTGCGCACCGGCCTCGATCAGCGCCGCCTCGCGCCCGTGCACCGGGCCCGGCTCCCAGCGTTCGGCGAAGACCGGGTCCGAACCCTTCGAGGGACCCGAGGCGCGCACATGTCCCGGAACGCCCAGCACGCGCAGTTGGTGCAGCAGACGACTGCGGACGAGCCCGGACGGCTCGGTCAGGTCCGCCGTCACGCGCTCCCCCAGGACGATCCCGCACAGCTGCAGCCTGGCCGCGACGTCCTGTACGAGCGGTGGGACGGGCGTGTCCGGGTGCAGCAGACCGGTCCGGTCGCCGGTGCTCGCGGAGACCATCTCGACCACGGCCGGATCGGTGCCCGGTGCGAGGACGCCGCGCTCGGTCCAGGGCAATGGCTGATCCAGGGCGTCGCTGATCACCGTGGCCGCGAGACCGTCGAGCACATCGGTGCGGGCCGGCACCGCGTGCCCGCGCAGGGCGGCGAGGCCCTGGGCGAGGCTCCGGGCCGCGATCAGATCGGCCGTCGACACCGGCAGGCGCCGCCCGCGCAGCCGCCCCACGACCTGTTCCAGCAGGCCGTCCGCCGCGGCGGCGGGCCCGTGCTCCCACAGCAGTTGGTAGTAGCCGGGCGAGGGCATGCCGGACTGGTAGCCGGCGAAGGAGTCGAGCCGGCGGAAGGAGTACGGCACCAGGAAGCTGCCGCCGACGGCCCCGACGGGCGGTTCCGGAAGCGCCGGCCACTGCGCCGGCGCGCTGTCCGCCGCGTCCGCGTCACGGGCGGGTGGCGCGGTCAGCGCACGCAGCGCCGGCGTGTGGAACCCGCCGGTGACCACGAGCACCGGCCGCTTCCCCGCCCGGTCGGCCGCGGCACGGACCCAGGAGGCCATGTACCGCTCCCGGGCCCCGTCGCCCGGCTCGGCCTCCGAATCCCCGCGTACCAGGTCGAAGTAGGCGTCCAGCCGCTGCTGGAGCCCCTCCGGAGCGGGTATCTCGAACAGCCGGTCCCACAGTGCGTCGACGGAGTCGACGTCGAACCGGCTGCACAGACGCCGTGTCGCCGCGGCGTAGCGGGCCTCGGCGTCGGCGTAGCGGTTGGCCAGCGGCTCCGGGCGCTCGGTGAAGGCCGGGTGCCAGGCGGGCAGGTCGATGAAGCGCACCTCGGCGCCGGCGGACCGGCCGGAGCGCAGCGCGACCCACTCGGGGGAGTAGTCGCACAGCGGTGTCCAGCTCGTCGCCGCGCGCTCCTCGTCGCGGTAGTGGCTGAACACGGCGATCGGCAGCTCGTGGCCGAGCAGCAGCTCGTCCAGCCGCCCGTTCATGTCGGCCGGCCCCTCCACCAGCACGTACGCGGGCCGGAGCGCCTCGATGGTGCGGGCCACCAGCAGGGCGCAGGCCGGCGAGTGGTGGCGTACGCCGATGAAGACCGTGGACATCAGTCGTCCAGCAGATGGCGTGCCTCGTGAAGGGCCTGCCACTGGGCGCCGTGCCGGCGCCCTGCCCGCTGGTCGAGGAACCGGCGCAGCCGGGCCAGGTCCTCCGGGCTGTCCTTGGCCGCGGTGCCGGCCAGGCAGGTGACCAGATCGGAGGCGTCGCCCGGCTCACCGCGCAGGAACCAGCCGCGTACGCCCACCGCGTGGGCCACCGATACCGCCTCCGCGGTGCTCATCACGGCGGAGAGCCGTTCGCCGGACGCCTGCTGACCACGGAGTTCGCGGAACGTCCCCACCAGCACCTCGAGCACGTCGTGGTCCGGCGGCGCCGCGACCCCGGACCGGCGCAGCAGCGCGCCCGCCTCGGCCTCGACGAGCGCGAGCTCGGTGTCGAAGTCCGCGATGGGGAAGACCGTCTCGAAGTTGAAACGCCGCTTCAGCGCGGCGCTCATCTCGTTGACGCCCCGGTCGCGGGTGTTGGCGGTGGCGATGACGTTGAAGCCGCTCCGCGCGAAGACCATTCCCCCGGGGCCGTCCAGCTCCGGGACGGCCAGGACCCGTTCGGACAGCATGGACAGCAGGCAGTCCTGCACCTCCAACGGGCAACGGGTGATCTCCTCGAAGCGGACGATCCGGCCCTCGGACATGCCGCGCAACATCGGCGCGGGCACCAGCGAGCGCGGTGACGGGCCCTCGGAGACGAGCAGCGCGTAGTTCCAGGAGTACTTGATCTGGTCCTCGGTGGTGGCCGCGCCGCCCTGGACGGTCAGTGTCGAGGTGCCGCTGACCGCCGCGGCGATCAGCTCCGAGAGGAGCGACTTCGCCGTGCCCGGCTCACCGACCAGCATCAGACCGCGGTTGGTCGCCAGCGTCACCAGGGCGCGCTCGACCAGGGACGGGTTGCCGACGAACTTGCGGCTGATCCCGGCCTCCGCGTCCCCGACGATGAACCGGCGCGCCGCCCGCAGGCTCAGCTGCCACCCGGGCGGGCGCGGGTCCTCGTCCCGCGCCCGGAGCGCCGCCAGTTCCTCCGCGTACCTGACCTCGGCCGGGGGCCGCTGGAGCGCGGCCTCCGCGGCCACGTCGCCGACGGCGGTCACCGGGCCGTCACCTCTTCCAGGTCGGCGAGCAGTTCGGACGCGGCGACCGGGTCGAGGTCGCCGAAGCGCAGCGGGTAGTCGCGACTGCCCCAGTGGTCACCGGGCTCCGTGTCCAGCCAGACCGTCTCGAAGGTCTGGTCGGGGAACTCGTCGACGTTGCCGACCGCGATGCCCTCGTCCAGGGCGATGACGAGGTGGCGTCCCTCGGCGAGCCGCTTGGAGAACCACCGCTCGATGCCGGCGTCCTGCGGCTCCCCGCGCTCCCACCCGCGCTTGGTCAGCCCGAGCAGGCGGCCCACGGGCACCTCGCACCCCTCGAACCGGTTCAGGCGGTTGGCGGTCTCCTCCTCCGGGGTCAGCCGGAGCACCGGCCGGCCGAGCTGCGGGAAGGGCTGGAGGATCTCGTAGTCCGCGAACAGTTCCGACCACTTCGGCACGGTGTCACCCAGGTGCAAGGGGTGGGCCGCCCGGACCGTCGCGTCGTCGGCGAGCGTGAACTCGTCGTCGTCGACGTCGGCGAAGCTGCGGTCCTCGGCGATCCTGAAGGCGGTCACCGTGCCGTCCGTCCCGGCGAGCCAGACCAGCCGGCGGACCAGGTGCCAGACCAGCGGGTGGTGGACGAGCAGTTCGCGGAATTCCACGGCGGTCCAGGTCCGCTGGGTGACCATGGCCGCCTCCAGGCGGCGGATCTGGTCGGCGGCGATGGTGCGGACGTCCTTCTTCAAGGCCATGAAGCGCTTGCGCTCGGCCGGGGCGAGCTCCTGGTCGTCCTTGATGCCGGGGGTGGGCAGATCCTTGCGGCGCTTCCCGTCGGCGTCCAGCACGTAGGGCCGCAGCTGCTCGTCGAAGCCCACGGTGAACCGCCGGGTCCCGTAGTCGAAGACCGTCGTGCCGTCCGGGCCCAGCCCGAGATCGGGGACGAGCCGGTCGGCCAACTGCTCGCCGGTCAGCCCGAGTCCCTCGGCCACCTCGGCGATCTTCTCCTGGGCGCGGACCTTGAGCGCCTTGAACTTCACGCGCTGGGAGACCCCGTGGAGGTGCATGAGGGCGACGTCGCTGCCGATCTCGGCCAGCACGTTCAGGCCCTCGACCGCGCGGTGGTGGGCGCCCTGCCCGGGCCAGTCGCGCAGGATCGGAGTGAGCCGGCGCACCGTCGTGTCGTTCCCCAGGGCGCCGAGCGCGTGCAGGATCCAGCTCTCCTTGGCGGGCATGCCCGCCTGCCGCCACTCCTCGAACAGGGCCCAGACGAAGGCGGCCGCCGAGTCGGCGTCGCACACCTCGCCGACGACGGCGAGCCCTTCATACGGGTCGGCGGGCTTCGACAGGGCGAGCATGGTCAGCACATGACGGACCGCCTCCTCCGGCAGGGCCTCTCCGGAGGTGAGCAGGACCTGCGGCAGCACCGCGGGCTGCACCCAGCTGGGCAGGGCCGGCATGCGGGCCGGGAGGGCGATCTCCAGCGGGTCCGCGGCCAGCGCCTCGGCGACGATCCCCGCCGCCTCGTCGCCGTGTGCCGCCGCGACGGCGGCCACGACGGCGTCCGTCCCCTCGGCGGACGCGACCAGGCGCAGGGCGTGTTCGGCCGCCTTCCGGGCCGGGCCGGGCTGCCCGACGGCGTCCGGTACCAGCAGCAGGCCGCCGGCGACCCCGTACCGGGCGAACCAGGAGCGGGCCGTCGTACGCACCGACTTGAGGCGGACGAGTCCGTCCGCCATCAGCCGTGCCGCGCCCAGGTCGAAGAAGGGCAGCAGGAGCGGGCTGAAGTGCGCCGGCTTGGCCGCGGCCACCGTGAGGGCGAGCGGCAGCGCCGCCGTCCCGTACTTGGCGACGACGGGCCTGAGGAGGTCGTGGCCACCCCAGAGCTCCTGCGGCGACCACTTCTCCACCCAGGGCGAGAGCACGTCGAGCGGGCCCTGGACGAAGAAGCGCGTCGCGCGCCACAGGTCCGACCGGCCCCGGAGGATCGTGGCGGCCTCCCGGTCCCAGTCGGTCGTCGACGGGTACTCCCATCCCCAGGAAGGATTCCCGGCCCACCGCTCCTTCTCGCCCTCACGCCACGCCACCCGCCGGGTGCCGTCCGGCAGCAGGCCCGTGAGCACCCGCGGCTTGCGGGCCGTTCGCCTGCGCGTCCAGGGCGGTGAGAGGAGCAGCGCCGGCAGCACGTCCGGTGCCGCCTCGGCGACGCGCTCACCCGCGCCGTCGAGCGACCGGACCAGCTCCGCGGCCGCGGGACCGAGCTGCGGGAGCAGCTCGGGCAGCAGGGCGTTGTTCAGCGTCACGTGCGTGTTGAGGAGCTGGCGCGCCGCTGGGGCGTTCTTCCCGTCCGTGAGGCCCGCCTCGGCGAGCAGACGGAGGGCTCGCGCCGGGTAGCGCTGCATGGCCTCCTGCAACGCGGGGCGGATGTGCTTGCTGTCCAGACGGGCGAGCAGCAGCCTGAACGCCTCGTCGGTCGGGAAGTGCGACACCGCCGTGGTGATGATCCGGAACTGGTCGGAGTCCCAGGACCGTTCGATCGCCTCGTCGAGGAAGGGCACGCACTCCGTACCCAGGCCGTCGGCGAGCGTGGCGACCAGCCCCAGGGTCCAGCCGCGCCAGAGCAGACTCGGGGACGTGCCGAGCCGGCCGACCTGCCCGGGATCGTCGAGCGCGCAGAGCAGCAGTGGCCGGAGCACGTCACCGCCTGCCCCGTAGCCGGGTTCCTCGGTGATGCACTCGTCGGCCCAGCCGGGCGTGCCCGGCGCGAGATAGGCGGCGACGACCCGCCGCCGCGCAGTCGTGCGGCACTCACGCAGTGCGGCGACGGTCTCCCGGTAGGTCTCGTCGTCCGCGGAGGCCAGCAGCGTGCGCATCCGGTCCGCCAGCCCACGTGCGGGGTACGGCGTGATGTGGTCGGTCGGTCCCCGGAAACGCAGTGTGGGAGCGGTGCGGTTCTGGTGGTACCAATGGCCGGCGTTGACGTCGAAGCTCTCCACCACCGCGCGGGCGGCGAAGGCCGGCCCGTGGGTCGCGGTCCACGCGTCGGCGAAGGGGAATTCGTCGGCCGGGGAGTGGGGCCAGGAGGGCGTCATCAGGTGCGCCACGACCGCGGCCCCGCGGTGGTCCGGCTTCCCCGCCAGGTAGTTCCGCGCCGCCTGGACCAGGGCCGGATCCGCCTGCGGAACGGTGAGGACCTGCTCGATCCAGTCCAGTTCGCCCCTGATCCGTGCCCGGACCCGATCAGCCGCATCCGGTGCCGGCACGGCGGCGCCCCGCCGGACTCCGCCGCGGCGCGGGTGCAGCACCCGGCGCCACGAGCCGGGTATGACGAACGTGTCCTCGTCGGGAAGCCCGCTCGCCGGCTGCGTCTCCGGCTGCGTCTCCGGCTGCGTCTCCGGCTGCGTCTCCGGTTGTGGCCGGGGCTGCGGCTGCGATGCCGGTTCTGCCCCCGGCTCCGATTCCGGCCCCTGTTGCCGGGGAGCCGACGGGCCGACCTCGAGGTATCCCTTGCGCTCCTTCTCGGCGACCAACTTGCCGAAGTGCGCCGATGCCGCTTCGGAGGACCCCAACTCCTTCTCCTGGAGGCGTCCCTCGGTGCCGATCCGGCCGTAGCGCACCGTCACCAGCGCGCCGTCGACCGCCGCCTCCCAGAACTTCGCGGATCCCCCGCCGACGAGCTCCCAGCGCCGCACAGCAACCCCTCCACACCCACGACCGGACACCGGCGGCATCGCTCGTCCGGTGATCAACGGGCGTCACACTAGCCGCAGCCTGTGACAAGCGGTCCGGGGGACGGGATGCGCGGAACGCGCAGCCTCCCGCAGGGGTCGGCGCCGCCACGGGATCCGCGTGGCCGCGCCGGAGCCGGGTCAGGCGTGCTGCGCCAGCAGGGCGAGCGCGCCGCTGACGGCCTGGTCGAAGGGCGCGGCCGTGCCGGCCGCCCGGGCGAGCACGTAGCCGCCCTGGAGCACGGCCACGAGCGCGACCGCGATGTCGCCGGTGTCGAGGCCGGGTGCGATCTCGCCGCGCGCCTGGCCCTCGGCGAGCACGTCCGCCAGCCGTCCGCGCAGCCATTCGAAGGTCTCGTCGAGCGGCGCCCGCAACCGCGGGCTCGCGACGACCTCCGGGTCCTGGGCGAGCCGCCCGATCGGGCAGCCCCGCAGCACGTCGCGTTCGCGGCGAAGGTAGCGGGAGACCCGCTCGACCGCCGGGCCCGGGAGGGCGAGTTCGCGCTCGGCGGCCTCCCGCATCTGTTCGGCGGTACGGCGCACGGCGGCGAGCGCCAGCTCCGGCTTGCCGGAGAAGTGGTGGTACATGCTGCCCTGGCCGACCCCCGAACGCTGCTGGATGGCCTTGGGGCTGGTGCCGACGTAGCCGCGTTCCCAGAGCAGCTCGCGGGTGCTCTCGATCAGGCGCTCCGACGTCGTTTCCATGGCAGCAGTGTACATACCAGTAGGTACAGGACCCCGGAGCTCAGCCGCGGCGCCGGGCGGTGGCCAGGACGTGCGGGGCGCTCGGTACGGGCAGGGTGAGGCCCTTTGCGCGCTCCGGGACGCGGAAGCGGCGTAGTTCCAGCAACTCGAAACCGGCCGCCTCAACCGCGGACAGCGTGTCCCGCCCGGTCCGGCAGCCGCCGAACAGCAGCGGCCACAGCGTGCGGTCCGCCGCCCACTGCAGCGCCGCGTGCCCGCGGCCCTCGGCCCGGCAGTGCTCCAGCAGCCGCAGCTGCCCGCCCGGCCGGAGCACCCGGTGGAGCTCGGCCAGGGCACGCCTCTGGTCGCGTACGGAGCACAGCACCAGTGAGGCGACCGCCGCGTCGAAGGCCTCGCTCTTGACCGGCAGCGCCTCGGCGACCCCGGGCACCACGTCCACCGGCACCTCGGCGAGCTGCGCCGCGTCGGCGGCCAGCCGGCGCAGATGCCGCTCCGGCTCGATCGCCACGACCTCGGCCACGGTGCCCGGATAGTGACGGAAGTTCAGCCCCGGTCCCGCGCCGATCTCGATGACCCGGCCGGTGAGCCCGGCGAGCACGGTCCGCCGGTACGCGCCGAAGCCCGCGCGGGCGTCCATCACCGGGCCGCAGCGGGCGTAGAAGCGGGCGAACAGCGGGTGATGGACGGATTCGCGCGTCACGCCGGTACGGCTCCGCATGGCCGGACCTCCTTCGCCTCGGCACCCCTCTCTCCGATTCTGCCGCTCCGGAGCCGTCCCCAAGCCTTCCCCCACCGGGGCGAATTCGGCGTGTCGCCCGAAGGCCGCCCCAGGACACCGCTGCGGCGGGATCGTCCGGGGACGGCCGGCGGCGGGGGTCAGGCCAGGGCGGGGGGTGCCCAGTGCGCGGTGAAGGCGGACGCGTCCCACATGCCGCCGATGCGGGGGGAGAGCCAGCCGGGCGCGGCCTCGCGGAAGGCGGCGGGGTCGAGGGCGGCCGCACCGGCGGGCAGGGCGCCCAGGAGCGGGGCGCCGGTGACGCCGGGCAGGTCGGCCAGGTTGCAGCGGGCGGCCAGGTCCGCGTCCTCGGGCCAGCTGCCGATGACCAGGCCCGCGCAGTTGAGGTCCCGCGCCTTCAGCGCCTCCGCCGTCAGCGCGGCACTGTTGAGGGTGCCGAGCCCCGCCGGGGCGACCACGACCACCGGGGCCGAGAGCATCCGTGCCGCGTCCGCCAGCGTCGAGCCCGCGTCGTCGAGCCGGACGAGCAGCCCGCCCGCGCCCTCGACGAGGACGATGTCGTGCACCGCCGCCAGCTTCGCCGCAGCCTCCGCGATCTCGGTCGGGCCCACCGGGTTGATCCCGGAGCGCCGTGCGGCCGTGGCGGGCGCCAGCGGCTCGGGGTACCGGGCCAGTTCGACGCTCGTGACCTCGGGCCCGGCGAGCCGGGTGACCTCGGCGGCGTCGCCCGGTTCGCCGGGGCCCACCCCGGTCTGCGCGGGCTTGAGGTAGGCGACGCTGTACTGGTTGAACAGCACGGTCGCCGCGATCGCCGCCGTGGTCACCGTCTTGCCGATCTCCGTGCCCGTACCGGTCACGAACAACACCGTCATGCCGCCTCCGCCGCCGCGCGCACCGCCGCGCAGATGCGCGCGATGTCCTCGTCCCCCGTGACGTACGGGGGCATCGTGTAGATCAAGTCCCGGAACGGCCGCAACCATACCCCGCTGCGGACGGCGGCCCGCGTCGCGCCGGCGAGGTCGACCGGGTGGTCGAGCTGGACGACGCCGATCGCGCCCAGCACCCGTACGTCGCGGACCCCCGGGAGCCCGGCGGCGGGCGCGAGCCCCTCGCGCAGCCCGGCCTCGATCCGCTTGACCTCCTGCGCCCAGTCCTGGCCGAGCAGCAGGTCGATGGAGGCACAGGCGACGGCCGCGGCCAGCGGGTTGCCCATGAAGGTCGGGCCGTGGGCGAGCACCGGCACCTCGCCCCGGGAGATCCCGTCGGCGACGCGCGAGGTGCACAAGGTCGCCGCCATCGTGAGGTAGCCGCCGGTCAGCGCCTTGCCGACGCACATCACGTCCGGACTGACCCCGGCCTGTTCGGCGGCGAACAACGTCCCCGTGCGCCCGAAGCCGGTGGCGATCTCGTCGAACACCAGCAGCACGTCGTGCTCGTCGCACGCCTCGCGCAGCACCCGCAGGTAGGCGGGTGAGTGGAAGGCCATGCCGCCCGCGCCCTGCACGACGGGCTCCACGACGACCGCGGCGAGCTCGTGCGCGTGGCGGGCGATCGTCTCGCGCAGGTGGTCGGCGTACGCCTCCTCGTACGCGGCCGGCGGCGCGTCCGCGAAGACCTGCCGGGGCAGGACGCCGGACCACAGCCCGTGCATCCCGCCCTCCGGGTCGCAGACGGACATCGGCTGCCAGGTGTCGCCGTGGTAGCCGCCGCGCCAGGTCATCAGCCGCTGCTTCTCCGGCCGGCCGAGCGAACGCCAGTACTGCAGGCACATCTTGACGGCGACCTCGACCGACACGGAGCCGGAGTCGGCGAGGAAGACGTGCCGCAGCGGCTCGGGGGTGATCTCCACCAGGCGGGCGGCGAGCCGCACGGCCGGTTCGTGGGTGAGCCCGCCGAACATCACGTGGCTCATCCGGTCCAGCTGGCCGCGGGCCGCCTCGTTGAGCACCGGGTGGTTGTAGCCGTGGATCGCCGACCACCAGGACGACATGCCGTCCACGAGGTCGGTCGCACCCTCGACGGGCTCGGCGAGCCGCAGCCGGACCCCGGCCGCGGACTCGACGACGAGCGGTTCCTGACGGCCCGGCATGGGCCCGTACGGATGCCAGACGTGCTCCCGGTCCAGTGCCAGCAGCTCGCCGGGGGTGAGCGGCTCAGGCATTGGGCGGCAGGTCCGTGCCGGTGCCACGGCGGCGCACGGCCACCAGGTCGGTGCGGGCGGCGCCGGCGGCCGCCGGCTGCGCGAGCTCGCCGGGGGTGCCGCCGTGGGAGTGGCCGCCGCAGGGGCCGCAGCCGCCGCCCTCGCCCTCGCCGTGCGAGCCGCAGCCCACGGAGCCCTGGCCGCCGCAGCCCCCGGCCGCGGCCGCCGCGTCCACCCGGTGCACGGGCAGGGTCACCTCACCGGCTCCCTCCACCTCGAAACCGGCGTCCGCGATCATGTCGAGGTCGGCCTTGCCGGCCTGGCCCTCACTGGTGAGGTAGTCGCCCAGGAAGATCGAGTTCGCCAGGTGCAGGGCGAGCGGCTGCATGCTCCGCAGGTGCACCTCACGGCCGCCCGCGATGCGGACCTCCACATCGGGACAGACGAACCGCACCATCGAGAGGATCCGCAGGCACCGCTGCGGGGTGAGGTTCCACTCCTTCGCCAGCGGGGTGCCCTCGAAGGGGATGAGGAAGTTCACCGGGACGGAGTCGGGGTCCAGCTCGCGGAGCGAGAAGACCACGTCGACCAGGTCCTCGTCGCTCTCGCCCATGCCCGCGATCAGCCCGGAGCAGGCGGACAGGCCCGCCGCCTGGGCCTGTTGCACCGTTTCGACCCGGTCCGCGTAGGTGTGGGTGGTGGTGATGTCCCCGTAGGTGGCCTCGGAGGTGTTGAGGTTGTGGTTGTACGCGTCGGCGCCCGCGCCGCGCAGCCGCTCGGCCTGTCCGTCGGAGAGGAGGCCCAGGCAGGCGCAGACCTCGACGTCCTCGTTCTGCTCCTTGATGGCCTCGATGGTCCTGGAGACCCGGTCCACGTCGCGGTCGGTCGGGCCGCGTCCGCTCGCCACCAGGCAGACCCGCTTGGCGCCGCCGGCGACCCCCGCCGCCGCGGCGGCCGCCGCCTCGTCGGGCTTCAGCCAGGTGTACTTGAGGATCCCGGCCTCCGAGCCGAGCCGCTGCGAGCAGTACGAGCAGTCCTCGGGGCACAGCCCCGACTTGAGGTTGACCAGGTAGTTCAGCTTCACCCGGCGGCCGAACCAGGCGCGGCGCACCTTGCCGGCCGCGGCCACCACGTCCAGGAGTTCGTCGTCGGAGGTCGCCAGGACGGCGAGCGCCTCCTCGCGGGTGGGCAGCTCGCGGCGCAGGCCCTTGTCCACCAAAGCATTGAGCAGTTCCATGCCGCGATCCTGACGCACGGCACCGGCCACGGCCAATGGGACATCCCACAAGACCGCTCGCTCAGGGTGTGTGCATCACCACACCGTGCGAGCCGGTCCGGCACACTACGGTGCTGCCGAACCCTCCGCCGACCCCAGGGAACGACCATGAACCGCGACCCGTTCGACTGGATCGACGCGCACGCCGAACGGCGTCGCGCCGCCGGGCTGGTGCGCACCCTGCGGCCCCGGCCGGCGCACTCGCCACTGCTGGACCTCGCCTCCAACGACTACCTGGGACTCGCCCACCACCCCGAGGTGACCCGGGCCGGTGCGGACGCCTGCCTGCGCTGGGGCGCCGGCTCGACCGGTTCCAGGCTGGTCACCGGCAGCACCGAGCTGCACGCCGAGCTGGAGGCCGAACTCGCCGCCTTCTGCGGCTTCGAGGCGGCGCTGGTCCTCGCCTCCGGCTACGCCGCCAACCTCGCCGCCGTCACCGCGCTCACCACCGAGCCGGGCACGCTCATCGTCTCCGACAGCGGCAACCACGCGTCGCTGATCGACGGCTGCCGCCTCTCCCGTGCCGGCACCGAGGTCGTGCCGCACGCCGATCCGGACGCCCTCCGCAAGGCGCTCACCGGCCACGACGGGCCCGCCGTGGCCGTCACCGACTCGGTCTTCTCGGTGGACGGCGACGCCGCCCCGCTCCGTGCGCTGGCCGACGCCTGCGGCGAGCACGGCGCCGCGCTGCTGGTGGACGACGCGCACGGACTCGGGGTGCTCGGCCCCGGTGGGCGGGGGGCGGCCGCGGAGGCGGGCCTCGCGGGCGCGCCCGGGCTGGTGTGCACCGCCACGCTCTCCAAGTCCCTGGGCAGCCAGGGCGGCGTGGTGCTCGGCCCGGCCCGGGTCATCGAGCACCTCGTCAACGCCGCGCGGACGTTCATCTTCGACACGGGCCTCGCCCCGGCGGCGACGGGCGCCGCGCTCGGCGCGCTGCGGCTGCTGAAGCGGGAACCGGAGCGTGCCGTACGGGCCCGGGCGGTCGCCCGCGAGCTGTACGAGCGGCTGGTGGAGGCGGGGCTGGACGCCACCGCGCCGGACGCGTGCGTCGTGTCGGTGCGGGCGCCGTCGCCCGAGGCGGCGGTCGAGTGGGCCGCGGCGTGCCGCGGGGCGGGTCTCGCGGTGGGCTGCTTCCGGCCACCGTCCGTGCCCGACGGGATCTCGCGGCTGCGGCTCACCGCGCGGGCGGATCTGACGGACCGGGAGATCGGCGACGCCGTGGGGACGATCGTCCGTACGGCGCCGCCGTGCCCCTGAGGTCAGGGGCGTTCGGTCAGGCTCCCCGCCGCCACGGCGGCGAGGAACTCCGCCCAGGCCGCCGGGGGGAAGAGCAGGGCAGGGCCGCGCACATCCTTGGAGTCGCGTACGGCGAGTCGTCCCGAGAACGGCCCGTCCCCGATGAGGGCCGTCTCGACACAGTTGTTCGCCGCCGTGCTGTAGCTGCTGCGTCGCCAGTTCACGCCGAAGAGGGACGCACTGGAGGAGACGTACTGAGGCAGAGCGTCGGACATGGGGGGTGTGCCTCCTTACGCGCCTTTGCCGATGCCGGAGATGAAGGACAGCGACTGCTCACTCGACAGGGCGTGGGAGCGCAACCGATTGAAGGCAGCACCGTACGCCCTGACGTCCTCGTGCTGATCCAGATAGAGACTACTCGTCAAATGGTCGAGAACAACCACGTCCAGATCAGCAATGCGCGGAAATGAGAAGATTACGAAAGGCCCTGTGACGCCTATATGCCCACCGGCCGAGAAAGGCAGCACCTGCAGATGCACATGAGGCAGTGAACCCAGCTCCACAAGATGGCTCAATTGCGCCGCCATCACTCCTGGACCCCCCACCCTCCGGCGCAGCACCGCCTCGTCCAGCACCGCCCACAGCTCCAGCGGGGGATCGGCGCGCAGCACCGCCTGGCGGGCCATCCGCACCTGCACCAGGGTCGCGATCTGCCGCGGACCGAGCTGCGGGAGGACGGAACGGGTCAGTTCCCGGGCGTAGTCCGGGGTCTGCAGCAGGCCCGGCACCACCGTCGTCTCCAGGGTCCGCGCCCGGCAGGCGTCGGTCTCCAGGGAGATGAAGTCCCGGTAGGCGGACGGGAGTTCCTCCCGGAACTCATGCCACCAGCCGCGCCGGTCGCCCTCACCGGCCAGAGCGGCGAGCATCTCCCGCAGCCGCTGGTCGCGTACCCCGTACACGTCCAGCAGCGCCGTGACGTCCTCGGGGCGCACCCCGCTGCGGCCGGTCTCGATCCGGCTCACCTTGGACTGGTGCCATCCCAGGCGCTGGGCGGCCTCACCGCTCGTGAGCCCCGCCGTGTCGCGCAGACGGCGCAATTCCGAGCCGATCTTGCGGCGGCGTACCGCCGGCACCTGCTGCATGGTGTGTGCACCTCCCGGTTCCCGGCACCCCCGCCGGTCCCCGAGCGAAGTCTGCCGCGCAAATACGTTCTCTCGTAGCAGAGTTCACCGCTTTGGGCGACAGATATATGCATATAGCTGTGGTGACACCCGATTAAGGGCACGATGAGTGACACTCTGGCGCGTGAGTGCCGTACGGGGACGTGCCACGCGTAAGGCGGGGCACGGCGCCTTCGGCTGTCGCGCGCACGGCCACGGGCGCGGCAGGCGCCGGCGTCCTGGTCACGGCGGGAAAGGGACAGCGTCGCCATGGCAGACCACCAGGAAGCATCCGTCACCCTGCCGAGCGACCCTGCCTCGGTCCCCGCGGTACGTCGCTACGTGAGCGACCTACTGGCGGAGTGGGGCATGCCCGAGGACTCGGACCCCGCCGACTCCGTCCGGCTCATCGTCTCCGAGCTCGCCACCAACGCGGTGCTGCACACCCTCGGCCAGTCTCCGACCTTCACCCTCGACGTCCAGCTCGACCGGGACGAGCAACTGCGCATCGGGGTCACCGACAGCCATCCCCGCTGGCCCCAGCGACTGCCCGCAGCCGTGCAGCAGGACAACGGCCGCGGCATGGTGATCATCCGTCACCTCACGGCGGAGGCGGGTGGCACCCTCCTCGTCACCCCCACCGAGGAGGGCGGCAAGACGGTGTGGATCAGCCTGCCCTGGGCCACCGCCGCCGTCGAGTGACCCCGGTGGTCCTCAGTCCTCCCGGGTGAGCAGCAGCGCCTCGGCGCCCATCGGAACGAAGCCCGCCGCCGTGAACGCCCGCACGCTCGCCGCGTTGCCCGGGGCGATCTGGGCCCACACCGTCGCGCCCCCGGGGACGAGATGACGTGCCGCCAGCGCGAGCCGGCGGCCGAGGCCCGCGCCGCGTGCTCCCGGGTCGACCTCCACGGCCGCCTCCCAGCGACCCGCCACGCCCCTGCCGATCAGGACCGTGCCCCCGGGCACCGTCCAGGCCCGTACCGCGTCCCGGTGCCGCAGGGCCCGGGCGATCCGGGGACGACCCCGGTCGGCGGTCTCCCGCAGGGCCAGGTCCAGGGCGGCCGGTGGCGGCCCCGGGAGGGCCGGAGCGGCGGTCAGTAGGTCCACGTTGTTCACCGTGCGGTCCAGCAGCGCGCACAGCGCGGTGAGGAAGGGCGGATTGAGCGGCGCCGACAGATCGCCCGGTGGCAGCAGCCCGCGCACCGCCGCCGGGTCGGCGTCGGCGAAGACCACGCTGTGGGCGGTGAAGGCGATCACCCCGGCGTCGCGCGGCGCGGGCTGCGGCACGACCGTCACCGAGCCGTCGGCGGGCGGGAAGACGCCGCCGGCGGCGTCGGCGAGGATGCGTTCCAGGGACACACCGGCACGGTACCGGCACGTCCCCGGTGCCGGTCGCGGTGCCGGTCGCGGTGCCCGGGAGCCCCGGCTCCCGGGCACCGCGACCGGGGTCACTTCACCCGGCCGTACCAGACGCTGCGGCTCCAGATCTTCTCCAGCCGCACCCGCCCGCCGGGCTTGGGGGAGTGCCAGATCTTCCCGTGTCCGGCGTACATCCCCACGTGGTAGACGTTGCTCCCGTAGTGGAAGAAGACCAGGTCACCACGGGTCCGTGCGGACTTCCGGATGTGCCGGACGCTGTTGTACTGCGCGCCCGCGGTGCGGGGGAGCTTCTTGCCCGCCTTCTTGAAGGAGTAGAAGGTGAGCCCGGAGCAGTCGAACCTGCCGGGACCGGCGGCCCCGTACTGGTACAGGGCGCCCCTCTTGGACGCCGCGATCTTCAGTGCCTTGGCGGAGACGGTCGCCGCCTCGGCCTGCTGGGCGAGATCGGGCAGTACCGCGGGACCGGCCACGGCGGCCGCCGTGAGGGCGGAGACCGCCCCCAGCCGGCACAGGACCCCGGACATGGCTGTCGGCGCACTCATGCGCAACCCTTCGTCGTCCGCCTGCGAAGGATGACCTGTCGGGTTCGGGCAGGCGAAGATGCCCGGCCGCGGCTGCGGCTTCACCCCAAGGGTCCGGCGACCGGCGCCGGACCCGTCGTGCTCGGGTCCTCCGCTCCTGCCGATGCGTCGTCGTCGACCTGGCATCCGCGCGGCGGCAGGATTCGGCGTCCGCGCGGACCGCCCCGCCGGGATGACGGGGGCTTGTCGTCGAAGGGATGATCACCCACCGAAGCGACCGATTCCCAGCGCAACCGGTCGAATGTGAGTCTGTTCACGACTCACCTATTCGGGTGGACTCCACGACACAAGCCCCGGACTGACGACTCGAAAGGAGTCGAACACCAGGGACGGAGCGTCAGATTCCGTATGTGTGCGGCCATGTCGCGCAAGTCGGGGTCATCCGGGCGTCCACGGCAGATACAACGATCGGGCGAGTCCATTCGGTTCGAGTTCGCGCCGCCCGAACGGTCCAGTGTGTCGTGACGCTCCGTCAGCGAGGCCGCGGTGACGGCAAGGTCACCTGACCGGTGCGCCGTTCGCCGTCGAGCACCCGCAGTGCCCGTTCCATCGTCGCCGTGTGCACCTCGCTCTCCCCGCGCATGTGCATCAGCGTCAGCGCGTCACGCAGGTCGGTTGCCCGCCCCACCAGGGCCTGTGCGGCGCGCAGCGCCCCGTAGGTGTCCCGCGAGCGGGACGGATTGATCCGGCCGAGCAGGTCCACGACCTCCAGATAGGCGTCGATGAGCTCGCCCTCGGCCCGCGTCAGGGCCGGGAGCGGGGGCAGTTCGGGCACCACGGCCGGTCACCGCAGGGCGCGCGGGGCGCGGCCGGCGCCGTCCTTGCGGCTCAGCGTCAGCCGGTCCACCAGGCCATAGGCGACGGCCGACGGGGCGTCAAAAATGGTGTCCCGTTCGATGTCGGCCCGGATCCGCTCCGGTTCCTGCCCGGAGTGCCGTACCAGCAGCTCCTCCAACTGATCCCGGCGGCGGAGCAGTTCCCTGGCCTGGATCTCCAGGTCGGCCGTGGTGCCCTGGACCACCTCCGCGAACGAGGGCTGGTGGATCAGCACCCGCGAGCCGGGGGTCGCCAGTCGCTTGCCGGGCGTTCCGGCGGCGAGCAGGACGGCCGCCGCCGATGCCGCCTGGCCGACGCACACCGTCGACACGTCGCAGCTGACGAACTGCATGGTGTCGTAGATCGCGGTCATCGCGGTGAAGGACCCGCCGGGGGAATTGATGTAGAGCGAGACGTCCTGCTCCGGGGCGGCGGCCTCCAGGTGGATCAGCTGCGCCATCACGTCGTTGGCCGAGGTGTCGTCGATGGGCGTCCCGAGCAGGACGATCCGCTCCTGGAGCAGCTTGGAGTACGGGTCCATGGAGCGCACGCCCTCGCTGGTGCGCTCGGTGAACTCGGGCAGGACGTAGCGGGCGGTCGGTCGAAGCATCGCTGCACCTCCGTGGGCACCCTGGGCAGGGGTGGCCGTCGCTGTAAAAAATGTACAGGACGTACATCTCGTTATGATGGGGAGCATGGCCCACGAAGTACCGGTGACACAAGCGCGTGCGGAGCTGGCGGAGCTGATCAACCGCGTCGTCTACGGCGGTGAGCGGGTGGTCGTGACCCGTCACGGCAAGCCGCTGGTCGCTCTGGTCTCCGCCGCTGACCTGCAACGACTCCAGGAACTGGATGCCGCACCCGAGGAGGCGGTGGTCAGTACGGTCTCCTCGGTGCGCGGGGCGGTGTCCGCCACGGGCGAACGCCGCCGCTTCGGCATCGCCGCGGAGCACCGCGGCACGACGAACGCCCGCCACGACGGCGCCTGAGCGGTTCCCCGCGGTCCGTGTGCGTGGCGGTGGCGGGCCGTCCCCCGCGTGGTGAGCGCCGCCACCGGGCACGGGGTTCCCGTGCATGGTGGCGCAGGCGTCACTGCGGATCGGGAGCCCCCGGCGCGGGGACGGCAGCGGCCCGGCCGGCCGCGGGGCGCCCGCCGATTCGGGAAGTGCTCCGGTGCGAAGACCACTCCGGGGGACGGGGTGCCGCGCGTCCGCGTCCTGCCCGGCGCGACGCGCGCCCGGTCGGGGCGGCCCCTTTCCTGGACTCCCGCCGGGGCACAGCGGCCGCGCGCTGTCGCCGCCCGGATCCGGCGAGGCCCGGCGAGGCCGGGAGAACCGCGGCGCGGATCGGCCGTGGGGGGCCACCACGTCCTTCGCCGCCGGCGAGCCGGCCCCCGCACGTGCCGCCCGCGGACGGCGGGCAGGGCCCCGTACCCCGCGGGAGGCGACGGCGGCGCCGCGGATCTCGGCGCGGCCCGCGCGGCACGCGCGGCCATCGAGAATGCGCCGGGGGGTCAGCCGAACCCGTGTCGCACGCCGGGGAGCTGACACGCCGTGGCATGCTGCCGGGGGACGCCGGCCCCGACGGCGCCGCCCGCGCCCTGATCGGCGGCGTCCGTCCTGGGCTGACGCTTCACCCCGCAGGGCGGGAGTTAACGCGGACGAAACGCCGCCGAACTAGCCTGCGGCTGCCGGACAACGGCAGAGCGGATCCGCAGGCCGGGGACGCCCCCGCGGGCCCGTTCACCCGGGACGACTGCGAGGTGTGGCCGTGCAACTGACCCCCCACGAGCAGGAACGCCTGCTCGTCCATGTCGCCGCCGACGTGGCGGAGAAACGCCGGGCCAGGGGCCTGAGGCTGAACCACCCGGAAGCCGTGGCCCTGATCACCTCGCACCTCCTCGAGGGCGCCCGGGACGGCCGCACCGTCGCCGAACTCATGGCCTCCGGCCGCAAGGTGCTGACCAGGGACGACGTCATGGAGGGCGTGCCGGAGATGATCCGCGACGTCCAGGTCGAGGCCACCTTCCCGGACGGCACCAAGCTCGTCACCGTCCACGAGCCGATCGTCTAGGGGCCGCCGCGTGATTCCCGGGGAGATCCTGCACGCCGCCGAAGCGGTCGTGCTCAACGCGGGCAAGCCGGTCACCCGGCTGACCGTGCTGAACTCCGCCGACCGGCCGGTCCAGGTCGGTTCCCACTACCACTTCGCCGAGGCCAATCCCGGTCTCGTCTTCGACCGTGCCGCCGCCCGAGGCAAGCGTCTGGCCGTCGCCGCCGGGACCGCCGTGCGCTTCGAACCGGGCATCCCCGTCGAGGTCGAGCTCGTGCCGCTCGGCGGCGCGCGGATCGTGGCGGGGCTGCGCGGGGAGACCGGAGGTGCGCTCGATGGCTGAGATCTCGCGAGCCGTGTACGCCGACCTGTTCGGGCCGACCACCGGGGACCGGGTACGGCTCGCCGACACCGACCTGCTGATCGAGGTCGAGCGGGACCTGTCGGGAGGCGCCGACGGCTCGGGCGACGAGGTCGTCTTCGGCGGTGGCAAGGTGATCCGCGAGTCGATGGGGCAGGCCCGGGCCACCCGGGCCGAGGGCACCCCCGACACGGTGATCACCGGCGCCGTCGTCCTGGACCACTGGGGCGTGGTCAAGGCGGACATCGGCATCCGCGACGGGCGGATCGCGGCGCTGGGCAAGGCCGGCAACCCCGACACCATGGACGGCGTCCACCCGGACCTGGTCATCGGACCCGAGACCGAGGTCATCGCCGGCAACGGCAGGATCGTCACCGCTGGGGCGATCGACGCCCACGTCCACTTCATCTCCCCGACGATCGTGGACGAGGCGCTGGCCTCCGGCATCACCACGCTCGTCGGCGGCGGCACCGGTCCCGCCGAGGGCACCAAGGCCACCACCATCACACCGGGGCCCTGGCACCTCGCCCGGATGTTCGCCGCGCTGGAGCACTACCCGGTCAACATCGGACTGCTCGGCAAGGGCAACACCGTCTCCCACGAGGCGATGCTGTCCCAGCTGCGCGGCGGCGCCGTGGGCTTCAAGATCCACGAGGACTGGGGCGCCACCCCGGCCGCGATCGACGCCTGCCTGACGGTGTGCGAGGCGACCGGCGCCCAGCTCGCCGTCCACACCGACACCCTCAACGAGGCCGGTTTCGTCGAGGACACCCTCGCCGCCATCGCCGGGCGGGGCATCCACGCCTACCACACCGAGGGCGCGGGCGGCGGGCACGCACCGGACATCATGACCGTCGTCGCCCACCCCAACGTCCTGCCGTCCTCGACCAACCCCACCCGCCCGCACACCGTCAACACCGTCGACGAGCACCTCGACATGCTGATGGTCTGCCACCACCTCAACCCCGCCGTGCCGGAGGACCTCGCCTTCGCCGAGTCGCGGATCAGGCCCGGCACGATCGCCGCCGAGGACGTCCTGCACGACCTGGGGGCGATCTCGATCATCTCCTCGGACTCCCAGGCCATGGGCCGGGTCGGCGAGGTCGTGCTCCGCACCTGGCAGACCGCGCACGTCATGAAGCGGCGCCGCGGCGCCCTGCCCGGTGACGGGCGGGCCGACAACCTGCGCGCACGTCGATATGTCGCCAAGTACACCATCAACCCCGCGGTCGCCCAGGGCCTCGACGGCGAGATCGGCTCGGTCGAGAGCGGCAAGCTCGCCGACCTGGTGCTGTGGGACCCGGCGTTCTTCGGGGTCAAACCACAACTCGTCCTCAAGGGCGGCCAGATCGCCTACGCGCAGATGGGCGACGCCAACGCCTCCATCCCGACCCCGCAGCCGGTCCTGCCGCGGCCGATGTTCGGCGCGATCGGCGGTGCCCCCGCCGCCAACTCCTTCACCTTCGTCACACACACCGCCCTGGAGGACGGCCTCGCCGAACGCCTCGCCCTCGGGAAGCGGTTCCTCCCGATCCGCGACACACGGCGTGTCACCAAGGCGGACATGCGCGAGAACGACGCCATGCCGCGGGTCGAGGTGGACCCCGACACCTTCACCGTCCGCATCGACGGAGACGTCGTCGAACCCGCCCCGGCCACGGAACTGCCCATGGCCCAGCGGTACTTCCTCTTCTGAGCGGAGCAGGGGGACGATGAACCGCGCCGCGCTGCTGCTGCTCGCCGACGGCCGCTTCCCCGCCGGGGGCCACGCCCACTCCGGAGGGGCCGAGGCCGCCGTCACGGCGGGCCGGATCACCTGCCCCGGCACGCTCGAGGAGTTCTGCCGGGGCAGACTGCACACCACGGGCCTGGTGGCCGCGGCGCTCTCCGCCGCGGCCGCCGCCGGCGCCGACCCGCTCGCCCTCGACGAGGCCGCCGACGCCCGCACCCCCTCGCCCGCCCTGCGGCGGACCGCCCGCCGTCTCGGCCGGCAGATGATGCGCGCCGCCCGTGCCGCCTGGCCGTCACCCGGGCTCGACGCACTCGCCGCCGCCCGCCCGCGGGGCGCCCACCAGCCCGTCGTGCTCGGCGTCACGGCCCGCGCGGCCGGCCTCACCCCGCTGGACGCCGCCCACGCGGCGGCGTACGAGGCCGTGACCGGCCCGGCAACCGCCGCCGTACGCCTGCTGAGCCTCGACCCCTTCGCGGTGACCGCCGCCCTCGCCCGGCTCACACCGGACCTGGACGAGGTCGCCGCCCGCGCCGCCGAGGCCGCCCAGCGCTGCCTCACCGAGGGCACCGACGCCCTGCCCGCCGCCTCCGCGCCCCTGCTCGACGTGTACGCCGAGGCGCACGCCGGGTGGCCCGTCCGCCTCTTCGCCTCCTAGGGGGACCCCTGATGCACCTCGACCACGACCACACCGTCTTCCCGCAGCGGCACACCTGGGCCGCGCCCACGGCCCGCCCCGACGGCAGCCGCCGCGCGCTGCGCATCGGCCTCGGCGGCCCGGTCGGCTCGGGGAAGACCGCCACCGTCGCCGCGCTGTGCCGCGCGCTGCGCGACGAGTTGTCCATCGCCGTCGTCACCAACGACATCTACACCCGCGAGGACGCCGACTTCCTGCTGCGCAAGGCCGTCCTGCCGCCCGAGCGGATCGCCGCCGTGGAGACCGGCGCGTGCCCGCACACCGCGATCCGCGACGACATCTCGGCCAACCTCGAGGCCGTCGAGGACCTGGAGGACGCCGTCGGGCCGCTCGACCTCGTCCTGGTGGAGTCCGGCGGCGACAACCTCACCGCCACCTTCTCCAGGGGCCTGGTCGACGCACAGGTCTTCGTGATCGACGTGGCCGGCGGCGACGACATCCCCCGCAAGGGCGGTCCCGGGGTGACCACCGCCGACCTGCTGGTCGTCAACAAGACCGACCTCGCCCCGTACGTCGGCTCCGACCTCGGACGCATGGCGAGCGACGCGCGGCGGCAGCGCGGCGACCTGCCGGTGGTCTTCACCTCCCTCGTCGCCGAGAACGGCGTCGCCCCCGTCGCCGAGTGGATCCGTACGCGACTGGCGGCCTGGGCGACGGTCCCCGCGTGAGCGGCGTCCACGCCACCGCCCGGATCACCGCCGTCCCGGACGGCCGCGGCGGCACCGCGCTGCCCGAACTCACCGGTGAGGGGCCGCTCGCGCTGCGCCGTACGCGCTCCGCCGAACCAAGGGCGGCCCGGGTGACCGTGGTCGGTGCCATGACCGCGCCGCTCGGGGGCGACCGGCTGGCCGTGCACGCCACCGCCGCACCGGGCGCGGTGCTGCACGTCGACGCGTCCGCGGCCACCGTGGCGCTGCCGGGCCGCGGCGGGGAGCAGGCGCGGTACGAGGTACGGCTCACCGTCGGCGAGGACGCCGAACTGCACTGGCTGCCCGAGCCGTTGATCGCCGCGGAGGGCAGCGACCTGCTCATGACCACCACGGCCGAACTCGCCCAGGGCGCCCGCCTCGTGCTCCGCGAGGAGCAGATCCTCGGCCGGGCGGGCGAGCGGCCGGGACGGCTCACCACCCGTCTCACGGTACGGATCGGCGGCCGTCCGCTGCTGGACCAGGAGCTCTCCTTCGGGCCGGGCGTGGCGGGCTGGGCCGGCCCCGCCGTGCTGCACACCCACCGGGCCGCGGGTCAACTGCTCGTCGTGGACCCGGCGTTCGAGGAGAAGCCGGTGGAGGCGCGAGTGCCGGTACGGGACGCGGAACAGGGCGAGTGCGTGCTGACCCCGCTGGCCGGTCCCGCCGCGCTGCTGACCGCCGTCGCGCCGGACGGGCTGTGCCTGCGCCGGATGCTGTCGGCTAGCGTGGCCCCGTGACGTCCATAGACACCGAGAACCCGGGCCGCTACGGCCCCAGCGCGACCACCGAGGCACAGCCGGAGCGGGTCGGCCCCGTCCGCACCGAGTACGCACCGGCCCACGACGGCGACCCCGACCCGGGCGAGATCGTCTGGACCTGGGTGCCCTACGAGGAGAACGACGGCCGGGGCAAGGACCGCCCGGTCCTCGTCGTCGCGCGAGAGCCCGGCGACACGCTGCTGGCGGTCCAGCTCTCCAGCAAGGAGCACAACGACGACCGCGAGTGGGTCGCCATCGGCTCCGGCCCGTGGGACAAGTCCGGCCGCGCCTCCTGGGTGAACGTCGACCGGGTGCTGCGCGTCCACCCCGACGGCATGCGCCGCGAGGCCTGCGCGCTCGACCGTGGCCGCTTCAACATCGTCGTGAACCGGCTCAAGGAGCTGTACCGCTGGCGCTGACGCGCCCGCCGACCGGCCCCCGGGGCGAACGCCGCCCCGGGGGCCGGAACCGGCACCGCGTCAGGGCTTCACATCGGCGACGACCGCGTACTGCGTCGACTCGTGCTCGACGATGCACTCGCGCAACCCGACCCTCCGCGCCTTGAAGTCCTCGCTCGCCAGGTACGCGAGGTACTGGTCGAGCGACCGCCACTCGCTGGTGACGATCCAGCTGTCCGGGTCGGCGAGCGACCGGCACAGCTGCGAACTGATGAAGCCGTCCGCCTTGACGATGCCGCGGTGCACGAGGTCGTATGCCTGCGCATACTGATCCCCCTTGCCCTCGTGAAGCCGGATCCGCAGAACGACGCGTGTCTTCGGTGTGCTGTCCATGGAACCTCGATCCTTGGGGGCGCGAGGACCGTGCGCACGCCGCAGCCGCGCTGAGGACGGTGGCGTGGGGCCCGGGAGGACCGCTCGATCGCACGGGGCGGTGCGTGATCGCGTGGCAGGGGCCGTCGAGCGCGGGTCCCGGGACGGTCGCCCGGGGGATCGCCTCGTCCATCCCCAGGGGGATGGGGCGCCCCGTTTACCGCCGTCCCTCGACTGTGCGGCCCTCACCCGGGCGGGGCAAAAGGCGCTGGTCCGAACGGGTGAGGCCCGGTCCGTCGCCACGGGACGCCGGCCCCGCCCGGCAGGCCGGTCAGCACCGCAGCCGCCCCGTCCGCACTCCCGCGGTGCAGCACCCCCGTTCGGTGGACCGGCCGCGGCGCCGCCGGCGGCACCGCGGGGACACCCGCAGCCCCTCGGCCGCGGAACGGACCGGCAGCGCCGGCCCGCGCCCTCGCCCCGGGCCGGCACCGCCCGATTTTCGGGCCCTCGTGCCCTGCCCCGGGCCGCGGTCGGCGGCAGTCATCTCGGCGGCAGTCCGCGCCGCCGGCACCACGACAGGTCCTCCGCGGCGCGGCGCACCGCGTGCGGGGCCCGGCCCCGGGCAGCCGCAGCGGGGATCGCCGGGCGCGCTCGCCGCTGACCGGTCCACGCGGGTGCGCGGCAGCTGCCGGAGTTCGCCCGGAACGTGTCCGGTGACAGCGTGCCCTGCCTTCCGCTCCCGGCGTCCGCGCCCGGCACGGCGGACCTCGCCGGGCGCTGCCACTGCGCCGTGGGCCTCGACCGGGCCCGTTCCGCTCCCGGTTCACCGGCCGCGACGCCGACGGCGCAACCCCGGGGCCGCCGGACTCACGGGTCACCCATGCCTCCGCGCCCTCGCCGGGGCGGCAGCGGAGCAGGCCGCCAACCGCCGCTCCCGCCTTATGGGTTGGTAAAGAAACACTCATAAGATCTTCTCCCGCAGCCCTCCGGGACGAAAGGATCCTCCTGCAGTTGTGATCGGGCCGCCACGAGCGGCACCAACAGCAGGGGGAGTTCATGGTGAGACGCACGGCCGTGCTCGGGCTGACCGCGGCCCTGATAGCCGGCACCGTCGCCACGGCGGCACCGCAGACCGCGGTCGCCCGCAGTGGGCCGGCAAACCACGGACACAGCGGCGCCGCCGAGGCGAACGGCGTACGGATCGCCGCCGCGCACGCGGCCAGGAAGGGCATCGACTGGGCCGCCTGCCCGGCGGACTGGGGCATCGCGAGCCCGGTCCAGTGCGGCTGGGTGACCGTACCCGTCGACTACGCCAAGCCCTACGGCAAGACGATCAAGATCGCGGTGGACCGCATCGGCAACACCGGCACCGCCGCCGAGCGCCAGGGCGCCCTCATCTACAACCCGGGCGGGCCCGGTGGCTCCGGGATGCGCTTCCCGCTCCGCGTGACGACCAAGAACCCGATCTGGGCGGCGACCGCCAAGGCCTACGACTTCGTGGGCTTCGACCCGCGCGGTGTCGGCCACTCGGCGCCCATCTCCTGCGCCGACCCGCAGGAGTTCGTGAAGGCCCCCAAGGCCGACCCCGTTCCCGACAGCGAGGCCGACAAGCGGGCCCAGCGCAAGCTGGCCGCCGAGTACGCGGAAGGCTGCAAGGAGCGCACCGGTGCCGCGATGCTGTCGCAGATGACGACGGCCAACACCGCCCGCGACCTCGATGTCGTCCGCGCCGCCCTCGGCGAGCGCAAGCTCAACTACCTCGGCGTCTCCTACGGCACCTACCTCGGCGCCGTCTACGCCACGCTCTTCCCGTCGCACGTGCGCCGCATGGTCGTCGACAGCGTCGTCAACCCGTCCCGCGACCAGATCTGGTACCAGAACAACCTCGACCAGGACGTCGCCTTCGAGGGCCGCTGGAACGACTGGAAGGCCTGGGTCGCCAAGTACGACTCCGTGTACCACATCGGCAACACCCCGGCGAAGGTCCAGGCGAAGTGGGAGCAGTTGCGGGCCACCGCCAAGGCGCACCCCATTGGCGGGCTCGTGGGTCCGGCCGAACTGCTCGGCCTCTTCCAGAGCGCCCCGTACTACGACTCGTCGTGGGCGGCCGTGGCCGGGATCTGGAGCGCCTACCTCGCGGGCGACACCCAGGCGCTGGTCGACGCCGCGGCCCCCGACCTGTCGGACACCGCGGGCAACGCCGCCTCGGAGAACGGCAACGCGGTCTACACGGCGGTGGAGTGCACCGACGCCAAGTGGCCGCGCGACTGGCGCACCTGGGACCGCGACAACACCCGGTTGCACGCCAAGTACCCGTTCCTGACCTGGTCCAACGCGTGGATGAACCTGCCCTGTGCCACCTGGGGCGTCCCGCAGCAGAACCCGGTGGAGGTGCGGACCGGCCACGGTCTGCCGCGCGTCATGATCGTCCAGAGCACCCGTGACGCGGCGACCCCGTACACCGGCGCCGTGGAGCTGCACAAGCGGCTCAAGGGCTCGCTGATGATCACCGAGAAGGGCGCCGGGTCGCACGGCGTCACCGGCCTGGTCAACCCCTGCATCAACGACCGAGTCACCGGCTACTTCGTGACGGGCAGGCTCGACCGGTCCGACGTGACGTGCGCGCCGCACGCCACGCCGGTGCCGCCCACGAGCTGACCCCCGGTGCACAGGCGGACGGCCCCGCGGCGCCCTCGGGCGCGGCGGGGCCGTCCGGCGTTGCGTGCCCGGGCGGCTACTCCAGCCGTACCCCGGTCGTGCCCGCGCCCTCGTTGCCGTCCCCGGTGTTGACCGTGCCGCGCGGCTCGAACATCAGGATGCGGGTGCCCTCCTCGGCGCGCGGCCGGTGCGGCACCCCGCGGGGCACGGTGAACACCTCGTGCGGGCCCAGCGTCACCGTGCGGTCCGGCAGGTCGAGGTGCAGCCGGCCGGCGAGGACGAGGAAGAACTCGTCGGTGTCCGCGTGCGCGTGCTCGGGGAAGTCGCCCTCGACGTTGGCGACCTTGACGTCGTAGTCGTTGACCTCGGCGAGGACGTGCGGCATCCACTTCCGGTCCACGGCGTCCATCACGGTGTCGATGTTGCGCTTGTCGTTCATGCGACTCCTCTACCCCGGGAAGGCGGCGGCGAAGGCGGCCCGGGTGGGCGAGTCCGCGCGCCGGTCCAGTACGGCGAAGACGACCCGGCCGAAGCGGCCCGCGAACCGTCCGCCCGGCCCGAGGTGCTCGCGGAAGGCGGCGGCGACCGCCGCCGGGTCGTTGCGGAACACCCCGCAGCCCCAGGCGCCCAGTACCAGGGAGGGGTAGCCGTGCGCCGCCGCGACCTCGAGCACCCGGCCCGCGCGGGCCGTCAGCGCGGCGGGCACCCGGTCCATGTCCTCCGGCTCCTGACGGGCGATCACTCCCGCGTTGGGCGCGGCGGAGGTGAGGAATCCGGCCTCGAAGGGCTCGTCCAGCAGGACGCCGTGCTCGTCGCGGAAGACCGGGACGCCGGGGGAGTGGATCACCCGGTCGCTGTAGAAGGGGCTGCGGTCGGCCCGGTGCCAGTCGTAGAACTCCCGCACCGTGAGCAGCGTCGTGTACAGCGCCGACGCACGGCAGAGCGCCTCCTCCTGGGCCTGCGCACCGTTGACGTAGCCGCCGCCCGGATTGCGTGCCGAGGCGAAGTTCAGCACGGCGACCGGGACTTCCGGCGCCTGCCTCACCAGCCGGCGTGCCGCCTGCAGGCTGTCCTCGCCGGTCACCTCGAAGGCGGTCGGCCCGATGCGCTCCGTGCCGGGGCCGGGATCGACGGGCCCGGGGCCGTACATCCGCGTCCCCCGCACGGACCGGGCGACGACCTCCCCGATCGCCACGTCCACGCCGCGTGCCGTTCGGTAGCGGCCGCTCGCGACAAGGCCTTCCGTCTCCTTGGCGAGGGCCCGCAGCCGCGCACTCATGTCCCGTCCTTTTCCACGTCCCGAGGCTATTCGGCCGCCCGGGGCCCGGCGAGCGGTTTTCCGGCGGCCAGCCAGCGGTCCTCGGCCTCGTAGTCGAACAGGTCGCCGAAGCGGTCGTAGGTCGACGCCAGGACGGGGAAGGCCGCCCGCCAGTCCCGTCCGCCGAGCCGTTCCACCAGCCAGGCCACGTTCTCCGGCAGGGACTCCGCGTAGCCCGTCACGGCGCGGTAGCCCAGCTCGCGCTCCGCGGCCGACATGTCCAGTACGAAGGGGTGCGCCGTGGTCCACGGGGTGTCGCCGACGTTCTTCGCCGGGGGAGGGCCGTCCACGGCGTACGTCTCCGCCTCGTGGCCCAGCACCGCGGCGATGGCGTCCGCGATCTCCGCCACCGTCGGGGCGTACGGGTCGCCGGCGTTGAGCACCCGCGCTCCGGGGCGGCGGGCGGCCAGCCGCACCAGCTCGGCGAGGTTCGCGGCGTGCACCGGGTGGAAACGGCTCTCCCCGCCGTACGCGAGCACCCGGAACGGCCGCCGGTCCACGGCCCGCTTGACGAAGTAGAGCTCCCTCGGCCGCAGGCTGTGCGGGCCGTGGACGGCACCGGCGCGCAGCAGAGTGACGGGCAGCCGGTCCTCCGCCGCGAGGAGGTCGCGCTCCAGCGCCACCTTGCGCGGCGAGTACCCGCCCTCCCCGGGGGCCAGCACGGCTTGCGCCTCCGTGACGGGCACCGGGAAGACGGGCGCGCCGCCCGGCTCCCCGTCGGTCTCCAGGCTGCGGCCCCGGCCGTCCTCGTACACGGAGCAACTGGACACGACGACCGCGGAGCCGATCCGGCCCGCCAGATCCGTCAGCTGCCGTGCGTGCTCCGGCCCGTAGGCGACGCAGTCCAGCAGCACGTCGCAGCCCTCGCCGAGCGCCGCCGCCAGCGCCCCCGTGTCCTCGCGGTCCACCGCCACCGGCCGGACCCCGTCGGGCCACTCCACGTCACCGCCGCCCCCGCGGGAGGCGGCCCGCACCTCCCAGCCGTCCTCGGCGAGGGCGCGCACCGCCGCCCTGCCGATCTGTCCCGTCGCACCGATCACGAACGCAGTTCCCGTCATGACGGCGACGCTAGGCGGGCCGGGTGCGGCCGGACCAGGGTCGTTCGCCGTGCGCGGATCCGCCCAGGGCGCAACCCGCCGGGGCGCGCGACCGGTCAGGCGCGACCGCTCGGTTCAGGCGCGACGGGTCAGGCGCCGCGGCGCAGCCGGGAGCCGATGCCGGACGGGCCCTGCTGCTCCGCCTTGACCTCGGCGGCGTAGCGGTCGACGTACTCCTGGCCGGACAGGGCGAGGATGGCGTACATGATCTCGTCCGTGGCCGAGCGCACCACGTAGCGCTCGTTGTCCATCCCCTCGAAGCGCGAGAACTCCAGCGGCTTGCCGAAGCGGATCGTCACCGGCTTGATGCGCGGCAGCCGCCGGCCGGCGGGCTGGATCTCGTACGTGCCGATCATCGCGCACGGGACGACCGGAACCTTCGCGCGGATGGCCATGGTGGCCACGCCGACCTTGCCCTTGTAGAGGCGTCCGTCGTGGGAGCGGGTGCCCTCGGGGTAGATCCCGAGGAGTTCGCCCTTGCCGAGCACCTTCATCCCCTCGCGGATCGCCGACTCGCCCGCCTTGCCGCCGGAGCGGTCGACCGGGATCTGCCCGATGCTGTGGAAGAACGCGGCGGTCAGCCGCCCCTTGAGGCCGGTGCCGGTGAAGTACTCGGCCTTCGCCAGGAAGGTGATCCTGCGCGGCAGGATCGCGGGCATCAGGAAGTGGTCGGAGAACGACAGGTGGTTGCCCGCGACGATCGCCGCGCCCTCCTCCGGGATGTTCTCCATGCCCTCGATCCTCGGGCGGAACAGCACCCGCAGCAGCGGGCCGAGGACCACGTACTTGAGCACGTAGTAGAACACGGACTGACTCCCAACTGGCGCCGATCGGCTCCGGGGCGGCGTTCTGCCAGGTCACAACGCGATTCAAGGATCGTCAGTCTAGGCGCGGCCGGTGCCGCCCGTCACCGGGCCGGTACGCGTACGCCGAGCACTGCCTCGTCCGCCGGAGGGAGCGCACCGGTGTCCGCCGCCGCGGTACCGTCCGCGGGGCTCGTCCGCGCCCCCGCCGCCCGGCGTGCCTCCGGCGCTGACTACGGCGGCTTCGTCACGGCCGGGCACTGCGCCCACCCGGCGCCCGCCGTGCACGGCTGGGACGGCTCCTGCGTCGGTGCCTTCCCGGGCGGTACGTTCCCGGGCAACGACCACGGCCGGGTCAACCTCGGCAGCGGCCGGCGGACGGTCCCCGTGGTGCTGGGCCGGGGCACCGTCCCCGACACCCTGGCCCGCTGCGGCCTCACCGTGCACACCGCCTGAGGCGGGACCTGTTCAGTGTCCCGCCGCGCCCTCGCGGGCGCGGCGGGGCAGCAGGAAGGCGGCCGCCAGCGCCGCGACGAACGCGGCCGCGGCCATGAGCGCCGTCCACTGGGCCGCGGGCACCGTGCCGCCGTCGGCCGCGTACGAGAAGAACGCCGTGCCGAGCACCGCGACGCCGACCGAACCGCCCAGCTGCTGGACGGCGTTGAGGACGCCGGAGGCCGAGCCGGTCCCGCGCTCCTCGACGTCCGCGAGGGCGATGTCGAAGAACGGCGCCATGACCAGGCCCATCGCGAAGCCGTTCAGCAGGAGGGCGGGCAGCAGCTGCCAGGTGGTGGCCCCGTTGCCCGCCAGGTGCACGGTGAGCGCCAGCGCGGCGACCGCCACCGCCGACAGCGCGAAGCCGGCCTGGATGGTGAGCCGGCCGTACTTCGGGCCCAGGACGGCACCGGAGAGGATCGCACCGACGACCGTGCCGGCGGACCAGGGGATCATCGAGGCCCCGGCGTGCAGGGCGCTGTAGCCGAGCCCCACCTGAAGGTGCAGGGTGAGCACCAGCATCAGCCCGCTGACCGCCGCGAAGAAGACGACGCCCACCAGGAGCGCGGCGGAGAAGCCGCGGTGGCGGAAGAGCCCGGGCTCGACGAGCGGGGAACCGCCCCGCGCCACCAGCCGCCGCTGGTACCGGGCGAAGAGGGCGAGCACCGGGACCGCGCCCGCCATCGACAGGTACGTCCACAGCGGCCATCCGAGGTCGCGGCCCTGCACCAGCGGGTAGACCAGCATGAGCACCCCGAGGCTGACCAGCGCGGATCCCGCCAGGTCCAGCCGCGGCGCGTGCGGCGAGCGGCCCTCGGGCAGGATGCGCAGCGCGACGGCGAAGGCGACGGCGCCGATCGGCACGTTGATCAGGAACACCGAACGCCAGCCGGAGCCGAAGAGGTCCGCGTCGGTGAGGAATCCGCCGAGCACCGGCCCGGCGACCGCGGCGAGCCCCATGACCGGCCCGAACGCGCCGAAGGCCGCCCCCTGCTCCTTCGGCGGGAACATCTGGCGCAGGATGCCGAGGCCCTGCGGCACCATCATGGCGGCGAAGAGCCCCTGCGCGGCCCGTCCGCCGATCAGCATCCCCGCGGAGCCCGCGGCCGCGCAGAGCGCGGAGCACACCGTGAACCCGGCGAGCCCGGCGAGGAACATCCGGCGGCGGCCGACGATGTCGCCGAGCCGCGCCCCGGTGATCATCAGCACCGAGAAGGCCAGCGTGTAGGCGGCGGTGATCCACTGGATCTGCGTGGAGCTGCCGCCGAAGTCCGCGCGGATCGAGGGCGAGGCGACGCCGACGATGGTGGCGTCGAGCAGGTCCATGATCTCGACGGCGAGGATCACGGCCAGCCCGAGCCTGCGCAGGGGGTGGCCGGTGGCAGGGGACGCCGGCGGGGAGAGGGATTGGGTGGTCATGGGGGCCTCCATGGGGCCGGAGCGTGACGAACACTGTTCGTTTCGAACGAACAGTGTTCTAGATAACGAACGGCGTTCGTGTCAAGTACGCTGTCCGTGTTCCGCTCCCGGAGGTACGCAGCACGTGACATCGGTCCCCGTCCCGCCCTGGCGCGCCGAGCGCAAGAAGGCCCCCCGCCGCAGCCTCAACCGCGAGGCGATCGTCACAGCGGCCCTCCACGTCGTCGACGCCGAGGGTCTGGACGCGCTGAGCATGCGCCGGGTCGCCCAGGAACTGGACACCGGCGCCGCCTCGCTCTACGCGCACGTCGCCAACAAGGAGGAACTGCTCGAGCTGCTCCTCGACCGCATCCAGGCCGACGTGATCCGCCCGGAGCCCGATCCGCAGCGGTGGCAGGAGCAGATCAAGGAGATGGCCCGGCAGGGCCGCCGCGTCCTGGTCACCCACCGCGACCTGGCGCGCGCCGCCATCGGCCAGGGCATCCCCTTCGGTCCCAACGCGCTCCTGAACGCCGAGGCCATGCTCGCGATCTTCAAGGCGGGCGGCCTGTCCGACCAGGTCTGCGCCTACGGCGTGGACGCGCTCGCGCTCTTCGTCACCGCCACCGCGGTCGAGGAGAGCCTGCGCGGCCAGGGCTTCGGTGAGGCGGGGGTGAGCCTGGACGAGCAGATCGTCCGCATCCGCGAGTACTTCGGCTCACTGCCCCCCGAGCGTTTCCCCCACATCACGGGCATGGTCGACGCCCTGATGCGCGACGAGGGCGACGAGCGCTTCGAGTTCGGCCTCGACCTCCTCGTCTCCGGCCTCGCCCGCCACGCCCCCGCCTGACGCCACGCCCCCGCGGCTGCCGCATCGGGGCACGTACTCGGCCGGAGCTGAGTACCTGCGCTCTGGTCCGAGCGGAGGCGGGGCGGGACGCTCGGCTCATGCGCCGATCAACAGCGAATCCCGCATCCCGGTTGTTGCCGATCCTCCTGCTGACGGTCCTCGCGTCGGCCGACTGGGCCGCCTGGCTGGGCTGGGACGGGCACCGTGACGTGCAACCCGACGGCACCGTGACCGGGCCCTACGAAGCCTGGCAGGTCGCAGGGCTGGTCCTGACGCTCGTGGTGGTCGTGTGCCTGGCCGCGTCCCGCGGCTTCGTCATGGCCGCAGTGCTCGGCACCTCGCTCGGCCTGACCGTCGCCGCCTTCGTCGACTGGTCGGACGACTCGAGCGGCCTCTTCCTGGTCGGCGTGGTGATGGTGATGGCGGGGAGCCTCGCCGGGACCGCCGTCGTCGCCGCGGTGACCGCGTCCGTGACCCGGGGCGGACGCCGGCCCTGAGCCCGAAGGCGCCTCGGGCCCGTACGGGGCGTCGGCGCACGCCGCAGGATCTCGTGCCGGACGACGATCGCGGCGGCGCTGCCGGGTTGTCCGGCGTCCTGTGGGGGCATGTCCGCTCTCCGGTCCTCCGGTCGGCTCGCACCATGTTCCTCGCACGCCACCACCCCGGACCGGTGGCGGGTCCTGCCGGTCCCAGGAACGGCGGGGCACTGGTTCGCGGGTACGGCGGCGACGGAGGGTGGGGGCGGTCCGGGCAGCGCGCAGAGGGCGCTCCGTCGCGCAGGGAAGGCGGGTGATGCCGTGACGAGCAGTGAGGTGCGCCGGGCGGGGTGGCTGGAGCTGTTCTACGACCTGCTGTTCGTCGTGCTGGTGGCGCAGCTCGCCCATCCGCTCCTGGCGCGGCCGGGCTGGGAGGCGGGACTGCGGCTGTTGCCGCTGTTCCTGCCGGCCTGGTGGATGTGGGTCGGCTCGACCCTCTACACGAACCTGACGGGGGAGGCCGAGGCCGAGCGGCGGCTGGACGTGCTCGCGCAGATGGCGATCCTCATCGTCATGGCCGGTGCGGCGACGCCCGCGGCGCACGGGCACGTGGCGTTGTTCGCCGCCGGCTACGCGGCCTCGCGC
Source organism: Streptomyces sp. NPDC058864 (assembly GCF_042742985.1). Taxonomy (NCBI): domain Bacteria; kingdom Bacillati; phylum Actinomycetota; class Actinomycetes; order Kitasatosporales; family Streptomycetaceae; genus Streptomyces; species Streptomyces sp. NPDC058864. The sequence continues at coordinate 166,795 of NZ_JBHYMQ010000003.1, forward strand.
CTGGAGGTCGTGGCCTTCCGGATGCTGGCCGGCCGCCGGTGGCCGACGGGCGGCGCCCACGGTCCGCTGCTGGTCTCGGCGGCGTTGTGGGGCGCGTCGATCGCCGTCGAGACCCCGGTGGCGTACGTGTTGTGGCTCGCGGGCCTGGGGGTGGAGGCCGTTCCGTGGCTCGCCGGCCGCCCCGGCGGGTCCGCGCTGCGGCGGCGCCTGGTGGAGGGCCGCGTCGCCTTCGGGCATCTCGTCGAGCGGTTCGGGCTCTTCATGATCATCGTGTTGGGGGAGGGGATCGCACAGATCGTCGCCGCTATCGCGGCGGCCGACGCCGCGACACCCGCGGTGGTCACGGGGCTGGCGGCGTTCGCCGTGGTCGCCGTGGTGTGGTGGCTCTACTTCGACTTCGGCTCGGCCGTGGCGGAGGAGACCCTCGCCGCCCGGCCCGAGCAGGCGTTCCGCCTGGTCCGGTCGGTCTTCGTGATCGGGCACGTCGTGCCGGTGGTCGCGCTGCTCGCCCTCGCCGCCGGACTGGGAGGCCTGGTGACCGCGGCGGCGCAGCACGACCACGCGGGCGCCGCACTGCGACTGTGCTGCGTGGCACTGGGCGTCCACCTCCTGCACAACGCGGTCACAGGGGTGCGGACGATCGGTCACCCCCTCAGGCGCGTTCTGACGTGGCTGCTGCCCAACCTCGCGCTGCTGTCGTGCCTGGCCTTGCTCTCCGACCACCTCGTACCCGCGGTGCCGCTCTGCCTGATCGCCGCCGGCCTCACCCTGGAGGCCCTCACCACCAAGGCCGCACCAGAATTCACTGGAACGGCCTTGTAGGGAAAGCTGTGCCGTCCTACTCTCCTGGCAAGACGGCTATGGGGAGGGCGACATGGGGACGGGTTCCGCGCCGGCGGACACGCGGATGATGGGCATCGTGCACGGCGCGCTGCGACGTGACCTGGAGCGCACGCGGACGGTGCTGTCGGCCGAGCCGCATCCGGGGCGACGGCAGGGGAGCGCGCTCGGCCGCCACGTCGCGTGGCTGATGGAGTTCCTCCACGCGCACCACACCGGTGAGGACGAGGGCCTGTGGCCGCTGGTGCTCGAGCGCGACCCGGCCGCCGGGCCGCTGCTGGACTCGCTGGACGCCGACCACCGCCGGATCACCCCGGCGGCCGTGACCGTGACGGACGCTGCACGGCGGTACGCGGAGACGGCGTCCGAGGAGGCGCGCATCAGACTCCTCGCGGCGCTCGACTCGCTGACGGCCGTCCTCGTGCCGCACCTGGAACGCGAGGTCGCGGAGGCCATGCCGGTGGTGTCGGCGGCCCTCACCCAGGACGAATGGCACGCCTGGGACCAGCGGTACAACGTGAAGTCCAAGTCGTTCACGCAGCTCGGCATCGAGGGCCACTGGCTGCTCGACGGCATCGACCCCGAGGGGCACCGGATCGTGGTCGCCCTGGTGCCCCCGGTCCCGCGCTTCATCCTGCTGCACGGCTTCGCCCGCGCCTACCGGCGCCGCCGCGCGGAATGGTGGCAGCCGCAGAAGTCCACGGGGAACGGAACGTCGCGCTGATGACGGCGGAAGAAGCGCCGCGTGCACGGCGCCCCTACCGGTCACCGCGCCGCGAGCAACAGGCCGGGGAGACGCGGGCCGTGGTGCTGGCCGCGGCCGTCCGGCTGTTCGGCGAGCGGGGCTGGGCGGCGACCGGGATGCGCGATGTCGCCCGCGAGGCCGGGGTGTCGGTCGAGACCGTGTACGCCGGCTTCCGGTCCAAGGGCGAACTGCTGATGGCAGCCCTCGACGTCGCCGTGGTCGGCGACGCGCGGCCCGAAACGCTCGCCGAACGCCCGGAGTTCGCCGGGCTCGGGTCCGGGACCCGGCGGGAGCGGATCGCCGCCGCCGCACGGCTGGTCACCGCCATCCACCTGCGTACTTCAGGGGTGCACCTCGCGCTGCGCGAGGCGGCCGCGTCGAACGCCGACCTGGCGGAGAAGCTGCGGGACAACCAGCGGCGCCGCCGCATCAGTGTCGAGCAGGGCATGAACCACGTCGCGGCGCGCGCGGTGACCCGGGAAGAGCTGGACGGGGTGTGGGCGGTCCTCGGCGTCGAGGTCTACCACCTGCTGACCGGGATCTCCGGATGGACGCCGCAGCAGTACGAGCAGTGGGTGGCCGGTGTCGTCGACCGGCTGCTCGACGCGTGACGACCGAGCAGGGCATCGAGGGGGGAGAGGCATGAGGGACAACGAGAGCGGCAACGGCACCACGGAGGGCAACGGGACGGAGCGCGGCGTCGCCCGGACGTGCCGCAGCGAGGTGGTCGTCGACGCACCGGCCGGGGCCGTGTGGCGCGTCGTCGCGGACGTGACCCGGAACAGCGAGTGGAGCCATGAGTGCCACCGGGTCACCTGGCTGCGCGGGGCGGCCACGGCAGCGACGGGCGCCCGCTTCCGTGGGTACAACCGATCGGGCCGGCTGCGCTGGAGCCGGGTCTGCGAGATCGTGGCGTTCGAGCCCCCGCGCCTGATCACCTGGCGCACGATCCCCGCCCCGCTGTTCCCCGACAGCACCGAATGGACCATCGAACTGGAGCCGGCCGACTCGGGGACCCGGGTGGTGCAGACCTACCGGATGCGGAGCACGCCCCGCTGGTTCCGGTGGCTCGTGGGCAGGATGGTCCCGGCCCACCTCGACCGCAGCGGTGACCTCTCCGGGGACCTGCGCCGCCTCGGGACGATCGCCGCCGGTGACGCGCACCGCTCTGCGACGCGACGTGATCCCGAGCCGGAACACGTGGTGCAGCCGACCGGGTGACGTGGCCGTCACGCCCCGGGAATGGCCTTGCCCGCCACCCTGCGCCGATGTGACCGTGTGCCGCAGACAACCACGGGCCGGGACCCTGGAGGTGCGCACATGGGGCGCTGGCGGGCTCTGATCGTCCTCGGCACGGCGCAGTTCCTGATGGTGCTGGACACCTCGGTGATGAACGTCTCGATCAGTCAACTGGTCGCCGACTTCGACACCGAGGTGACGGCCATCCAGGCCGTCATCACCCTGTACACCCTGGTCATGGCCGCCTTCATGATCACTGGCGGGAAGCTGGGCGACATGTTCGGGCGCCGCCGCGCCTTCGCCGTCGGACTCATGGTGTACGGCGCGGGTTCGGCGATCACAGCCGTGGCCCCGAGCCTGTGGGTGCTCACCCTCGGATGGTCCGTGATCGAGGGCCTCGGCGCGGCACTGGTCCTCCCGGCCCTGGCGGCGCTGGCGGCGGGCGCCTACTCCGGCCGGGACCGGGCGGTGGCCTACGGTGTCATCGGCGGCCTGGCGGGAGCGGGCATCGCCGTCGGCCCGCTGCTCGGGGGATGGGTCACCACCTATCTGACGTGGCGGTTGGTCTTCGCCGCGGAGGTCGTCCTCGTGGCCGCCGTACTGTGCTGCGTGAGGTGGGTCGAGGACCACCCCCGCCCCGGACCGGGGCGCCGGCTCGACACCGGTGGCGCGGTCCTGTCGGCCGTCGGTCTGGCCCTGGTGGTCCTGGGCGTCCTGCAGAGTGGATCCTGGGGCTGGCTGCAGCCCCGCAACTCCCCGGTCACGGTTTTCGGCTTCTCCCTCACCCCCTTCGTCATCACGGCGGGAGCCGTGGTGCTGTTCCTGTTCCGGTCCTGGGAGCGGCACCAGGAGTCCACCGGCCGTGAACCCCTGGTCCGCTTCTCGCTGTTCACCGTCGCCCCCCTGCGCTCCGGCCTGGCGATGCTGCTCGTCCAGAACCTGGTGCTGCTCGGCCTGTTCTTCGCCATCCCCCTGTACCTCCAGGTCGTCCAGGGCTTCGACGCCTTCCAGACAGGCCTCCGGCTGCTGCCGGTCTCGATCACGATGCTGGTCGCCTCGATGAGCGGACCCCTGCTCGGCCGCATCGCCGGTCCCCGTGCGATCGTGCGGCTCGGCCTGCTGGTGCTGTTCATCTCGGTCCTGTGGCTGCTCGCCGCCGTCGAGCCCCGCATCGACGACCTCTCCTTCGCACTGTCCATGGCGCTTCTGGGGCTCGGCATGGGCCTGCTGGCCTCCCAGCTCGGCAACGTCGTCCAGTCCGCCGTGGGGGAGTCCGAACGCAGTGAGGCAGGGGGACTGCAGTACACCGCCCAGAACCTGGGGTCCTCCTTGGGCACGGCGCTCATCGGCGCCATCCTCATCGGCGCCCTGGCGAGCGCGTTCACCAGCCGCATCGCCGACAATCCGCTGGTGTCCGACGTCGCGCGGCAGGAGACGGGCATCGCCCTCGAGGCGGGCGTCAGCTTCGTCGGCACCGATCAGGTGCGCTCCGCCGCAGAACGCGCCGGACTGCCGCAGTCCGAGGTCGACGCGATCGTCGACTCGTACGCCGAAGCCCAGTTGGCCGGCCTCAAGTCCGCCGTTCTGGCGGCATCCGTCATCACCCTCACCGGTTTCGCGGCCACCCGTCACCTGCCCGCCGGCCGGCTCACCGGCACCTCGTCGCCGTAGCGTCGGAGGCCCTATCGGACGCCTCGTCCCGGCCGGTTCGGGTCACGGGGTGACGCTGACGAGGTCCGGGTCACCGCGCACGTGGGCGAGGGGCGAGAGCCGGTGCGCGCGCAGGAGATCGGGAGAGGCGGAGACGGTGGGGGAGCGGACGGGGCCCTGACGCGGTTCGAGACCGCCGGTCAGGTGGAAGGCGCCGCTCGTCGGCGGACGGCGATCGCACCGCTGCTACGTGCCCGAACCGGGCCGGCGCTCCGTCGCCGTCCGGCAGCCGGCTCACGCCGGCGACGGGTGCACCGGCCGACCGGGCAGGGGCGCAGTGCCCCCCTGCGCTCACCGGACCACCGCGCCGCGCAGGCCTCAGCGGGGCGTGCGGATCGCGAACACCCCGATCGTGGCCAGCATCAGGACGACCCAGGCGAACCACACCCAGCCGTTGGGGCCGAGTGCGACCGTGTACGCGGTCACTGCGACCAGACACGCCACCGTGCACGTGATCATCGCCTTCGCAGGTGTGGGCATCGCCGGCCTCCTCCCCGGGGGCCGCGCGGCGGCGGCCCGGACTCCATGGTCCCGCCGCCGCCCGCCGTGCGCTACCAGTCGCCGTCGGTGACCTGACCCTCGTCGCCCAGCTGCTTCACCTGACCCGGATGCGGTGCCACCCACGGCGACTCGTCCTCGCCGAGCCAGTCGCCGACCGGCTTCACCTGGGTGAGCGTGCCGGGCGCCGCCAGGTCCTCGGCGTCGGCGTCGTAGTAGTCGAACCAGGGCAGTCCCGCGGCGGTGTACGCGGCGCGGTTGACCGGGGAGGGAGGAGCCGGCTCGCCGGTGATGCGGCGCCATTCCGGCACCGTCGTGAGGTGGACGAAGACCCGGCCCGAAGGCTCCGCACGCCAGTCGGAGGGCTTGCGGTCGTCGCGGTAGACCTCCTGCCGCATCCGGCCGCCCGCGCCCAGCCCCATGGCGACCGGGGAGCGCTTCGCGCCTTCGCCCTGACGCGGGGCGCGGCCCGGGGCCGGCGGCGGCGCGGCCGCGGGGGCGGCCATGGGCATGGCCCCGGGAGCGCCGCCGTAGCCGCCGAAGGCCGCGCGGCGCGTGCTCTCCCGGCGCCGCTGCTCGGCCCGCCAGGCGGCCAGCTGCTCCTCGCCGAGTTCGGTCACCTGCAGCTGCACCCCGCCCCAGACCTCCTCGCCGGTGACCTGGCCCTCGACGGTCGCGCCTAGGCCCAGGGGCACGGCCACGAACTGCCGGATCGTCCCCGAGCCGGAGTTGATGCCGTCCAGCCACGGCTGGCGCGGCAGCACCACGTAGTTCTGCGGGTCCTGCGACAGCCGGTTGCTCCACGGCCGTCCCGACACCGCGCACACCTTGCCGACGCCCACCTGGAGCGCGGCCGGCGCGGCGGCCGAGAAGCTGAGCCACATGGCCTCGCGCTGGTAGACGGGCAGCATCACTCCGCCCCGCGCCAGCCACTCCTGGGGCGCGGTGCCGGGATGGTCGGAGACCCGGCGCAGCGGGAAGGTGCCGATGCCGGGTGGGAGCGGATGCGTCCCCGTCTCCGGCAGCCGCAGCGTGCGCATGAAGCGCACCGTCACGCCGCCCGGCAACTGCAGCGCGTCGCCCGATATCCGTACCTGGTCGCCCATCGCGGGCCTCCCTTCGCGGCGGGCGGCCCCGTCAGCCGCGACCCCGTGCCTCCAAGGATGCCAAGTACGCGTTGTAGGCTGCCAGTTCCGCGTCGCCGTCGCGGTCCGCGGCGCGGTCCTTGCGACGCGCCTGGCGCTGGTCGGAGGTGTACCACTGGATCAGCAGCGCGACGAGCACGATCACCGACGGGATCTCGCTGAACGCCCACGCGATGCCGCCGGCCGCGGTCTGGTCGTCCAGTGCGTCGATCCCCAGCGAGGCGGGCGGGTGCTTGAAGGCGCCGATCATCGGCTCGCTCGCCATCATCAGGGCGATGCCGAAGAAGGCGTGGAACGGCATCCCGGCGAACAGCTCCAGGATGCGCATCACATGGCTCGGCCGGTTCGGCCCCGGGTCCACGCCCATGATGGGCCAGAAGAACACCAGGCCCACGGCGAGGAAGTGGACCATCATCGCGATGTGCCCGGCCCGGCTGCCCATCAGGGTGTCGAACAGCGGGGTGAAGTAGAGCCCGTACAGGCTGGCGATGAACAGCGGGATGGTGAACGCCGGATGCGTGATCACCTGCATGTAGCGGCTGTGCAGCAGCGCCACCAGCAGCTCCCGCGGGCCCTTGCGGCCGCGTCCCGCCGTCGGCAGCGCCCGCAGCGTCAGTGTCACCGGGGCGCCCAGCAGCAGGAGGATGGGGGAGACCATGCTGACGACCATGTGCTGCACCATGTGGACGCTGAACATGACCATGCCGTAGTCGTTCAGCGCGGTGCACATCACCAGCGCGATGGAGAGCACCCCCGCGACGAAGGCGACGATCCGGCCGGCCGGCCAGCGGTCGCCGCGCCGCAGCAGGCGTACGACCCCCCAGCCGTAGAGCGCGAGCGCGAGCAGACAGCCGGCCAGGAAGACCGGATCCCCGCTGAACTCGAGCCCCCGGCCGAGGGTGAACGGCGGGAGCTCCGTCGTCATCCCGTGTCCGCCGTGGTCCATCCGTCACTCTCCTGTCGCCTGCCGCACGCACCGCGCCGTCGGCAATGTGCCGGTTGGGGCGGGTGCGCCCGCACCAGACTAGAACCGCCCCCGGCCGCGCTTGCGACCGGGGGCGGTTCGAGGAGGCGATCAGCGCGTCACAGCACGCACTCGGCCTCGACGTAACGCTCGACCGGGACGGTCTTGAGCCGCTCGACGGCCTCGGCCAGCGGGACCAGGGTGATGTCGGTGCCGCGCAGCGCCGTCATCATCCCGAAGTCGCCGTTGTGCGCGGCCTCGACCGCGTGCCAGCCGAAACGGGTGGCCAGCACCCGGTCGTAGGCGGTCGGGGTGCCGCCGCGCTGCACGTGGCCGAGGATGACCGGGCGGGCCTCCTTGCCCAGCCGCTCCTCCATCTCGATCGAGAGCCGGGTGGCGATGCCGGTGAAGCGCTCGTGGCCGTAGATGTCCTTGGCGCCCGACTCGAAGTCCATCGTGCCCTCGCGCGGCTTCGCGCCCTCGGAGACCACGACGATCGCGAACTTCTTGCCCGCGGAGAAGCGCTCGCCGACCCGCTGGGTCAGCTCCTCGATGTCGAAGGGGCGCTCCGGCACGACGATCGCGTGCGCGCCGGCCGCCATGCCGGAGTGCAGGGCGATCCAGCCGGTGTTGCGCCCCATGACCTCGACGATCAGCACGCGCTGGTGCGACTCGGCGGTGGTCTTGAGGCGGTCCAGGGCCTCGGTGGCCACCGTCACGGCGGTGTCGAAGCCGAAGGTGACGTCGGTGGAGGCGATGTCGTTGTCGATCGTCTTGGGCACGCCCACGATCGGCAGACCGTTGTCGGACAGCAGCCGGGCGGCCTTGAGGGTGCCCTCGCCGCCGATCGGGATGATCGCGTCGAGACCCAGGTCGGCGACGTGGCCCCTGGCCCGCTCGACACCGTCCCGCAGGTGCTCGGGGCGGACCCGGGACGAGCCGAGGATGGTGCCGCCACGGGCCAGGATGCCGCCGACGGCGTCGAGGTCCAGCTTGCGGTAGTCGCACTCGAGGAGGCCCTTCCACCCGTCGTGGAAGCCTATGACCTCGTCCCCGTGGTCGACGACCGCGCGGTGCACGACCGACCGGATGACGGCGTTGAGCCCGGGGCAGTCGCCGCCGCTCGTCAGCACACCAATACGCATTTGCTCGTTACTCCTGAATGATCGATCCGGGCGCCGGACCTCGTCGTCCGGATGGACCCGCGGCGACGCGCACCGCTGCTCCCTACGTTATCGAGCCGGGCTCGGGCGGCGGAAACGCCGCCCGCAGTGCGGACACCACCCGGCCCCGGCCCCGTTGTCCCCCGGTCCGGCCCGCGACGGTGCGGGCCTCAGGCGGGCTGCGTCGCCGCCGCGATGCGCTCCGCGCGCAGCGCCTCGTACCACTGGTCGTCGACCGGCGGCAGCGCCCTGACATCCATCGCCAGCTTGATCAGCATGTCCGCGATCTGCGGGTTGCGGGCCATGACGGGGCCGTGCATGTAGGTGCCGAAGACGGTCTCGTTGTACGCGCCCTCGGTCCCGTCGCCGGTGCCGTTGCCGTTGCCGAAGCGGGTCCGCGCCAGCGGACGGGCCCGCTTGCCGACGTGCGTGACGCCCTGGTGGTTCTCGAAGCCGGTCAGCGGCGGAAGACCGAGTTCGGGGTCGATGTCGGCCAGCACGTCGCCGACGCAGCGCGCGCCCTCGCCGCGGACGCTGACGACGTCCAGCAGGCCCAGGCCCGGCTCGGGACGGCCGAGGTCGTTGACGAACTCGTTGCCGATGATCTGGTAGCCGGCGCACACCGAGAAGACGATCGCACCGTTGTCGACCGCGCGGTTCAGCCCGCCGTCGCGGCGCAGCCGCTCCGCGGCCAGCCGCTGCGGGCGGTCCTCGCCGCCGCCGATGAGGTAGATGTCGCCCGAGGTGGGGATCGGCTGGTCGGACCGTACGTCGATCCGGGTGACCGGCACCCGCCGCTGGCGGGCCCGGCGCTCGGTGACCAGGACGTTGCCCTGGTCACCGTAGGTGCTCAGCAGGTCGGGGTAGACCCACACCAGACGCAGGCTGGAGTCGCTCACAGCGTGTTCTCCTGTCGAAACGGGTCTTCGGTCAGTTGCCGACGCGGCGGCGGAGGTCCTGGAAGGCGGTGTAGTTGGCGATGGCCTCGATCCGGCCGGCCGGTGAGGTGCGGACCGCCTCGTCGAAGTCCTGGCAGACCTCGAACTGCAGCCCCGCGACCTCCAGGCGGACCGCGAGGTCCAGCTTGCGGTCGCCGATGACCCGGATCGGGTGCCCGGCCAGGCGGGTGTAGTCCACGTCCCAGAGCCAGGAGGTGTCGGTGCCGTCCGCCGACCGGGCGTTGACGGAGAGGACCACCGGGGTGGGCGGCCCGTCGATCAGGGAGAAGGTCTCCAGCCAGCCGGCCGGGTTCTTCGCCAGCAGCAGCCGTACGTCGCGGCCCTGGAACTGCACCACGTCGTAGCGGCCGGCGACGGCCTGCACCTTGTACATCCGCTCCAGGGCGACCTTGGGGTCGACCCCGAAGGCGGCCGCCGCCGCGGCGGACACGGCGGCGTTGGACTTGTTGGCCCGGCCGGGCAGCTGGAGCTGGATCGGCCACGCGGACCCGTACGGGTCGATCACGTGGTCGCCGGAGAGCGCCCAGGTCGGGGCCGGGCGGCGGAAACCGCACTCGCCGCAGAACCAGTCCTCGGCCGGCCGCTGCAGGACACCGCCGCACGAGGGGCAGGACCAGGCGTCGTCCTTCCACTCCTGACCCGCCGCGACCCAGACGACGGTCGGGCACGAGGAAGCGGCCCAGGTGATCAGCGGGTCGTCGGCGTTGGCGATGATGATCGCGTCCGAGCCCGCCAGGCCCTCGCGCCACTTCTCGGCGAGCATGCGGGTCTCGGCGGCGCGGTCGAGCTGGTCCCTGGAGAGGTTCAGCAGGGCGATGGCCTTGGGCTTGACGTCCCGGGCCACGCCGGCCAGGTACTTCTCGTCCACCTCGATCACGCCGTACCGCGCCTCGGAGCCCCCGGCGAGCGCCGAGGTGATGCCCGCCGGCATGTTGGCGCCCAGCGCGTTGGAGACGACCTCGCCGTTGGCGCGCAGCGCCTCGGCGAGCAGCCGCGTCGTGGTGGTCTTGCCGTTGGTGGCCGAAACGAGCACGACGTCGAGATGGGTCGCCAGCCGGGCCAGCAGATCAGGGTCGAGTTTCAGCGCCACCCGGCCGCCGATCACCGATCCGCTGCCGCGCCCCGCCGCCCGCGACACCGCCGCCGCGGCCTTGCCCGCCGTCACGGCCAGCTTCGCCCGCGGCGACAGTGGCTCCGCGTTGCCTGCCATCGTCTCCACATCCTCCTCGCGTCCGGCCCCGCTCACCTCTCCGGCGGTCGGCCGTGGTGCTCGCACCGGGCCGTTGCACCGGCCGGAAGGCATCGGTCGCCGATCAGCCTATCCACTTCCCCCACCGGCGCTGAAACGAGCCGCCACCGTACCCTGACCGGCATGCGACACGCCCCCATCCCCGGCAGCTCCGGGACCGTCCGTCCGATGCGGCTGCTGGGTGATCCCGGGCTGCGGGAACCCTGCCGCGACGTGACCGTCTTCGACGCCGAACTCGCCTCCCTCGTAGAGGACTTGTTCGCCACGATGTACGCGCACGACGGGGTGGGGCTGGCCGCGAACCAGATCGGCGTACCGCTGCGGGTGTTCGTCTTCGACTGCCCGGACGACGAGGACGTCCGGCACCTCGGGTACGTGGTCAACCCCCGCGTCGTCCGCGAGGACGGGGTCGTGGTGACCGGCGACGAGGGCTGCCTGTCGCTGCCGGGGGTGCAGGCGGGCACCGCCCGGTACGACGAGACCGCCGTCGAGGGCGTCGACGCCGACGGGGCGCCGGTGCGCGTGGAGGGCACCGGATTCTTCGCCCGCTGCCTCCAGCACGAGTGCGACCACCTGGGCGGCGGCCTGTTCGTCGACCGGCTCACCGGCCTGCGCCGCCGCCGCGCGCTGCGTGCCGTGCGCCGCGCCCCCTGGTCGTCCGGCGACGAGGTCCACGGCCTGGCGTGATCTAGAGGCGCGGTGCGCCCGGGCGGTCGCCGACGGCGGCGAGGCGGCCCCACAGCAGGTCGGCGAGGTGGCGGACGAGGACGTCACGGGCGACGGGGCGCTCGCCCAGCCACCAGTCGCCGGCCGCGTGCATCATGCCGACGATGCCGTGCCCCCACACCCGGGCGGCCACCTGGCCCTCCGGGCCGAGGGCGAGCCGCTCGGCGATGAAGCCGGCCAGTTCCTCGCCCATGCGGCGCAGGACGGGGGCGGAGTGGCGGCCGATGTCGAAACCGCGATCGGAGTCCGCGGCGTTCTCGGCGGGGTGCATCAGGAAGCGGTAGACCTGAGGACGGGCCTCGATGGCCGACAGGTACGCGTCGAGGGTGGCCTCCACGCGGTCGCGCCGCTCGTTGGGCGCGTCGAGGGCGGCCCGCAGGTTGGCGAGCAGCGCGTCGGTGTGGCGCTTCGCCAGGGCTCGGTAAAGTCCGCTCTTGTCGCCGAAGTGGCGGTACAGAATGGGCTTGGTGATGCCCGCCTCGGCGGCGATGGCGTTCATGGACGCCTCGGGGCCGTCCCGCAGCACGACGCGGTCCGCGGCCTCGAGGAGCTCCCTGCGCCGCTCCTCCGCCGCGGATGCCGATCGCTGCTCCCGCCGCTGGCTGGTGTCCACCCGAGCCTCCCCGCCCGTTCGAATTTCCTCGCGCCTGCGCAACGTAACACCCCAAGTCCGGTTGACATCCCTTACCGACCGGTAACAGACTGGCGGTTACCGCAAGTAACAAGCACGTGGAGGGGACGATGGGCGACTTCTCGCTCGAGCTCAGCGACGACCAGGTATCGGTGCGCGACTGGATCCACGGCTTCGCGGCCGACGTCATGCGCCCGGCCGCGGCGGAGTGGGACGAGCGCGAGGAGACCCCCTGGCCGGTGATCCAGGAGGCGGCGAAGATCGGACTCTACTCGCTCGATTTCTACGCCCAGCAGTACTTCGACCCGACCGGTCTCGGCATCCCGATCGCCATGGAGGAGCTCTTCTGGGGCGACGCGGGCATCGGCCTGTCCATCGTCGGCACCGGGCTGGCCGCCGTCGGCGTGCTGGCCAACGGCACCGAGGAGCAGATCGGCACCTGGATCCCCCAGATGTACGGCGACGTCAACGACGTGAAGGTCGCCGCCTTCTGCTCCTCCGAGCCCGACGCGGGCTCGGACGTCGGCTCGATGCGCACCACCGCCGTGTACGACGAGGCCAAGGACGAGTGGGTGCTGAACGGCACCAAGACCTGGGCGACCAACGGCGGCATAGCCAACGTCCACGTCGTCGTCGCCGTCGTCGATCCGGAGCTCGGCTCCAAGGGCCACGCGTCCTTCATCGTGCCGCCGAACACCCCCGGGCTCTCCCAGGGGCAGAAGTTCAAGAAGCACGGCATCCGCGCCTCGCACACCGCCGAGGTCGTCCTCGACGCCGTCCGCGTCCCGGGAAGCTGCCTGCTCGGCGGCAAGGAGAAGCTCGACGAGCGCCTCGCGCGGGCCCGCGAGCGGGCCAAGGGCGGCGAGCGCGTGAAGAACGCCGCCATGGCCACCTTCGAGGCCTCCCGCCCGGCCGTCGGCGCGATGGCGGTGGGCACGGCCCGCGCCGCCTACGAGGTCGCCCTCGACTACGCCATGACCCGCACCCAGTTCGGCCGCCCCATCATCGACAACCAGGGCGTCGCCTTCCAGCTCGCCGACATGCGCACCCAGGTCGACGCGGCCCGCATGCTGGTCTGGCGCGCCTCCTGGATGGCGATCACGGGCAAGCCCTTCACCTCGGCCGAGGGCTCGATGTCCAAGCTGTACGCCAGCGAGACGGCGAAGAAGGTCACCGCCCAGGCCATCCAGATCCTCGGCGGCAACGGGTTCACCCGCGAGTACCCGGTGGAACGCATGCATCGGGATGCGGCCATCTACACCATTTTCGAGGGCACGAGCGAGATCCAGCGCCTCGTCATCGCCCGCACTCTGTCGGGCATGCCGATCCGCTGAGCCCGGGCCCCAGCCTGACCCCCGACCCGCCTGGCGGCGCCTGCACGCCGCGGGTGGGGAAGGCGTCAGGGACGCGTCGACGACACGGAGCGGGCCGACAGCTTTGCGCCCGCAGCCGTGCGTCGGCGCGGCAGGGCGGGGAGTCCTCCGGGAGCGCGTTCGGTTCCTGGGCGACGCGGCGGAGCGGGGCGGCCGCAAAGCGGCGTCCGCCTGCGCCGGCAGGTTCGGCGGACGCGGTGCGCCGGGCCGGTCGTCCACGGCCCCGGCCGCCGACACGGCCTCCGGGGAGGCGTCAGCCGCCTCGACCTCGCAGACCGGCCTTCGCGACCGCCCCGTCAGCCACGCCCCGCACGCCGGGTTCGGCCCGACCGCCGCCGGCATCCGTCGTGTCGCAGCCCGTGCGCTCCGCCCGGGGCCCGCCGGGGCGCGCGGCGTCCGCGCACCTCGGGAACCCCCGCCGGGAGGCGTCAGCGACGGCGGGAGGGACGGGTACGGGGGCGGGGGCGCAGCGCGGTCTCGAGGTCGTCGAGGGTTTCCATCAGGAGCTCGGCGCTGCGGCGGACGATGCGATCGGCGTCCGAGCGCGGCCAGGCGTCGAGGGCGGCGCGGACGGGGGCGAAGTCCGGGGGGCGTCGTTCGCGGACCGCGGACGCGGCGTCGGCGGTGGCCGTGCGCAGGTGCCGTGCGAAGGGTGCGGCGTCCGGGACGGGGGCCGCGTCGGGGGCCGGGAGGTGGGCCTCCATGAGCATGGGGACGCGGCCCATGGCCGACAGGGCCGCGTCGGCGCCGTCGGCGGCGCGGCGGGACAGGCCGCGGCTGCGGACGGGCTCCGCATCGGCACGGGAGACCGCCTGGTCCCAGGCGAGCGCCGCCGCGCGGGCGTCCAGCAACGCCGCGCGCACGGCCTCGCGCCCGCCCCGCGCGGGGGCCGCGTGGGCCTCCATCGCGGCGGCGGCGTACCGCCCGGTGGCCTTGATGCGCTCGGCCAGCCGGTTCCGCAGCCGCGGGGTCTCCCAGGCCGGGAACACCGCGTACGCGGCCATCGCCAGCACTCCGCCCAGCATCGTCAGCAGCACGCGCTCGGGCACCGTCTGCGTCCAGCTGGCCCCGGCCATGCCCAGCAGGAAGACCACGTACGCCGACGCGGCCACCTGCGAGACCAGGTAGCCGGTGCGCATCAGCCCGTACATCAGGGCGACCGACACCACCGCCAGCACGGCGCAGGGGTACGGCCCCGGCGCGAAGGACTGCATCACGGCGGTCGCCACGGTGACGCCCACGAGGGTCCCGACGAACCGGGCCACGCTGCGGCCGTACGTCTGCGAGAAGTCGGGACGCATCACCAGCACCGAGGTCAGCGGTGCCCAGTAGCCGTGGCCGAGCGGCAGGGCCGCGCCGAGGGCATAGCCCGCGGGGATGACGGCGGCCAGCCGGACGGCGTGCCGGAAGACGGGGGAGTCGAACCGGGCCTCGCGCCGCACGGTGCGCGCGGCGAGCGGCAGGAGTTCGGGCACGCTGGGGCGGCGCAGGTGGGCGGTGTCGGTGCTCACCGAGCCGCCGCGGCCGGTGGCGGAGGAGACCGCCTCGCTGAGCAGCGCGACGAGCCGCAGCGCGGTGCGCCGGGCGGGCCCGGTCAGCTGCTCCTCCGGGGCGGGCTCGACCAGCACCACGGAATCGGCCTCAGGCGGCACGCGTACCGGCTGGGCCTCGCGCACCGCGCGTGCCACCGCGTCCAGCACGGAGGCCGCCGCTGCCAGCAGTTCACGGGCCCGGTCGCGTTCGGGCCCCTCGGCGGCGGCGCCGACCGCCGGGTCGGCGAGCGAGGCCAGCACCGGGCGGATGCGCTCGGCCAGCACCCGCTTGCCGCGCAGCGCGGCCGGGCGCCGCCGCGCCTGTCGGTCGGTGATGACGGCCGCGCTGCGCGCGGTCATCAGCGGCTCGGGGTCGAACGGCGCGACCGGGTCGTGCCGCAACCGCCGCGCGTAGTCCGCCTCGGCCGCGAAGGCGTCGGCCAGCGCGTCGCGCTGCCGGCCCCAGCGGCGCACCGGGAACAGCAGGATCAGCGCCGCCTGCACGACCCCGCCCGCCGCGATGACCAGGGCGTGGCCGAAGGCGCTCAGCACGGAGGTCGGCAGGGTGATCACGACCAGCATGACGGCGACGGTCAGCGACGAGACGATGCCCGCGGTGGGCCCCAGCGCCCAGGCCATGCCCGCCAGGAACGCCCAGACCGCCAGCAGCGCCACGAACACCCACCAGTGCGCCCCCGCCAGGTAGCCCAGGAAGGTGCTGACGGCGAGCCCGGCACCGGCGACCAGCGCGAGCACCGGCCGGGGCCGCCAACTCCGCTGGAAGGTGGCCATGCCCGAGGCGAAGGCGCCGAAGGCGGACGAGGCGGCCACCGAGGGGGTGGCCAGCCACAGCGAGAGGCCGACGACGACGGCGACGCCCGCGGCGGCGCGCAGCGCGACCAGCGGTTCCAGCCCGGCGCGCTCGATCCGCAGCCCCTCGCGGGCACTGCGGCGCAGGGCGCGCAACCAGGTCATGAGGCCGAGGATAGGACGGGTAGGACGGGGAGGGCCGGGTAAGCGCAGCCCAAGATCCGTTCCGGTGAGTCCGAGGAGGCAGACCGTCATGACCGCCCCCGCACACCGCGCCACGGTGCCCCCGGTGCCGCCCGCCCCGAGCCCGGTGCCGCCCTTCCCGCCCGACCCCGTGCCGCCCGCCCCGCACCCCGTGCCCGGTCCGACCCCCGACCCGGTACCCGCGCCGCCGCCGCAGCCGGAGCCCGTTCCCGACCCCGAGCCGCAGCCCGAGCCGCAACCGCTGTAGGGCCTGGTCAGAGCCCCTCGGCGGCTCTCCCTGTCCCGACGGGCCCCAGGTCTGGTTCAATGGGTGCCATGGCCAGCCTCACTGACACCGCGACAGGTCGCAGCGACCTCGAGCCGTTCTGGCCGTCCAGGCAGCAGTACCAGTTCGACCGGGAGTGTTGTCGCGCGGTCCCCGCGCGGACCCCGGCCCACAGCTGCTGACGCCGTCCCCCGGTCGCCACCCGCTGCCGGCCTCCCGGCGGTCCCGCGCAACACGTCGTCCGACGACCCTTCGCGCGAGAGCCGAGACCTGCATGTCCTCCAGCACCAGCACCCGTTCCCTGCCCCTGCCCGCCGCGGGCCGCCAGCACCTGCGCGCCGTCCGCACCGGGGACGCCCGCGCCGGCGACGTCCCGCCGGTACCGGACTTCCTCCCGCCCGGCGCGACCTGGCTGCCCGCCCCCGGCCACCTGGTGCCCGCGGCCGTCGGCGGGCCGCCGATGGTGGGCTACCTCGTCCTCGTCCCCGTCGAGGGCCAGGCGCCGCCCGAGCCCCCGGCAGCCGCCGGCCTGCCCGTCACCGTCGACGCCGAACGCCGCGTCGCGCGGGTGCCGGGCCGCGCACTCGACCTCACCTACCTGGAGTTCGAGCTGCTCGCCCACCTGGTGGCGCACCCGCACCGCGTGCACACCCGCGACCACCTCGTCACCACGGTCTGGGGGTACGGCCACGTCGGCGACGGGCGCACCGTCGACGTCCACATCGCCCGGCTGCGGCGCAAGCTCGGCCCCGAACACCGCGGCAGCATCGTCACCGTGCGCCGGGTCGGCTACAAGTACGCGCCGCCGGCGGCCCGCTGAGCCGTCCGGCGGACGGAACGAGGGGGCCGGGCGGCCGCCGGGGGCGTCCCCGGAACCGGCGGAAACCCGGCTCTCCCACACGTCACGTCGGTAGCATGTCGCCCCACCGGAGTATGAGTACGCTGTCCCTGTTCCGGTGCGGCTCGGCGCAGCGGGGAGCGGTTCCGGAGGGCGTGATGGCTGAGTCTCGGGAGTGGGCGCCCCCTGCGCCCGCGACGGTGGCCTGGCCGGCTCCCGCCGCCGCCCGGATGTCCCTCAACGACGTCGGCGGCTTCGACTGGGACCTCGACCGCGACCGCATGCACCTCGACGAGCCCGCCCTGCGGACGCTCGACCTCCGCCCGGAGGACTTCGACGGCGACCCGAAGGCGCTGTTCTCCCGGCTGACGCCCGACGAGGCCGGCGATGTCACCCGGACCATCACCCAGGCCCTCGGCGACGGCCACTCCTCCTTCCTCGCCTTCAGCCGGCTCACGCGCCGCGACGGCCGCCGCGGCTGGATCCGCTTCCAGGGCCGCATCGTCCGCGACGGCACCGGCCGGGCGAACCGCGTGATCGGCCTCGTCAGCGACGCCACCGACGAACTCGCCCAGGCCGCCGAGTGCCTGCGCGCGGACGAGGACGGCCCGACCGAGAGCAACCTGGTCATGGAGGTCACCGCGTCGCTGGCCCGGGCGGTCACCGTGCGCGACGTGACCGCCGCCCTCACCGGGAACCGCAGGATGGACCGGCTCGGGATAGCCAGCCTCTTCCTCGGGCAGGTGGAGGCCGGCCGGGTCCACGTGGTGAGCGACGCCAAGGCGAGCAGCTGGGTGCCGTCGCTGCAGTACACCCGGATCGAGGACGAGTTCCCGATGAGCGAGGTCGTACGCACCCTCGTCCCGCGCTTCATCACCTCCGGCGAGGAGTTCGCCCGGCGCTACCCCGAGTTGTGGCCGCACATCGAGCCGCTCGGCGCCTCCTCCGCCGCCTATCTCCCGCTGATCGCGCAGGGCAAACCCATCGGCGCCCTCGGCCTGCTGTACCGGCACAAGCAGGGCTTCTCCCCACAGGAGCGCCACCTGCTGATCGCGCTCAGCGGCAGCATCGCGCAGAGCCTCCAGCGCGCCATCCTCTTCGACCAGGAGCACGACATCGCGCAGGGTCTGCAGACCGCGATGCTGCCCCGCACCATCCCGCGCATCCCCGGCACCGAGATCGCGGTGCGCTACCGCTCCGCCCGGCTGGCCAGGGACATCGGCGGCGACTGGTACGACGTCGTGGCGATGCCCGGCGGCCGGGTCGCGGTCGTCATCGGCGACGTCCAGGGCCACGACACCCACGCCACCGCCGTCATGGGCCAGTTGCGGATCGCGCTGCGCGCCTACGCCGGCGAGGGCCACCCACCCGCCAGCGTCATGGCGCGGGCCTCGGCCTTCCTGCACGAGCTGGACACCGACCGCTTCGCCACCTGTCTGTACGCCCAGGTCGACCCGGCCACCGGGTCCGTTCTGCTGGTGCGCGCCGGCCACATCGACCCGCTGGTGCGGCAGTCCGACGGCACCGTCCGCGAGCTGCCCACCGCGGGCGGGCTGCCGCTCGGCCTCTCCGCCCAGTTCGGCAGGCCCGACTACCCCGTCACCCCCGCGGAACTCGGCCCCGGCGACACCCTGCTGATGTTCAGTGACGGACTCGTCGAGCGGCCCGGCGCCGACCTCGACGTCGGCGTGCGCAGGCTGTCCGCGGCGCTGTGCGAGGGCCCCCGCAAGATCCCGGACCTCGCCGACCACCTCACCGCCGTCATGGGCGAGCAGGCCACCGACGACGACATGGCGCTGCTGCTGCTCCGGCGCGACAGCGACGCCTCCCCGCACCCGCCGCACCGGCTGCACCGGCACATCGCCCCCGGCGACCCCAAGGCGCTCTCCGAAGCCCGGGCCATGGTCCGCGACGCCATGGCGGGCTGGGGACTGCGCGACCGGGTCGACGAGGCCGAACTCGCCGCCGGCGAGCTGATCACCAACGCGCTGGTGCACACCGACGGCGGTGCAGTGCTCACCCTGCGCATGCTCCCCGACCCCTCCCTGGCCCACGCCACGCCGGACGTCACCCGGCGGCTGCGCATCGAGGTGCACGACCTGGCGGCGAACTGGCCGCGCCGCCGCCGGCCCGGCGAGCGCGAGGTGTCCGGACGCGGTCTGCTGCTCGTCGACGGGCTCGCCGACGCGTGGGGTGTGGAGCCGCACGGTTCGGGCAAGGCAGTGTGGTGCGAATTCCGCGACCGCAGGAGCGGTACGGAGCCCTTCCGGCACTGACCGCGAGGGTACGCGCGCATACCGTTCGCGCCGGTCACGCACCCCGGATTCACCCGGACGGCTCACCCGCCACGACACACCGCCCGATTGGACGCAGGCTGTCGGTGAGGAGCCAAGAAGCCACTCTGCTCACATGCTGGCCGCGCCGGCACCGGGGAGGTCTGCGATGCCGACGGTGTCTACGAGCGTGATCGTCACCCGTACCGTGGAAGAGGTCTTCGACTTCCTTGCCGACGCCCGCAACCTGGCGTCGTGGAACTCCGGTGTCGCCGCCGTGGCGGCGGACGCCGTACCCCCCGGCGAGCGGGCGATGTACCGCTACCACTATCCGGGCCGCCACCGGGAGCACCGGCTGGTCTGCTCGGTCTTCCAGCCCTGCCGGCGGATCACCTACCGCGGCCGGCGGATGTGGAGCCCGCTGGGCACCCAGACGCCCGAGTTCGCGTTCCGGATGCTGCCGCACTCGCGGGGCGCGTTCGTCCAGTTGCAGGTCACCTGCCAGCTCGGCGGCGGCATGCTGCTGCTGGGCCCCTTCCTCGGCTGGGCCTGGCGCCGCGACCTCCCCGAGGACGCGCGCCGGCTGCGCGAGGCCCTCGGCGACCACCACGTCGCGCCGCCGCCCCCGCTGCCGCCCCCGCCACCACCCCTTCCGGCGACGGGGCCGCTGCGGGCGGCCCAGGCCCGGGCACCGGCACCGGCGGGGGCCGTCCCCGCGCCGCCGGCCAGGGGACTGCGCCGTGCGATGTCCCGTGTAGCAGGTCAGGGCCGGATCGGCACGGGCAGCTGACGGATCCGCGGGAATCCCGGCCACCCGGCCGGTTCGCTGACAGGCTGGACGCCGTACGTGCCCCCGCACCACAGCACAGAGAGGAACCGCAGATGGCGGAGCAGGCCCGCATCGGCGTCACCGGACTCGCGGTCATGGGCCGCAACCTGGCCCGGAACCTCGCGCGGCACGGCCACCCCGTGGCCTTGTACAACCGCACCCCGGCCAGGACGCGCTCCCTGGTGGAGGAGTTCGGCGGCGAGGGCGAGTTCCATCCGGCGGAGTCCCTCAAGGAGTTCGTCGACTCGCTCGAACGGCCCAGGCGCATCATCATCATGGTCAAGGCCGGTGCCCCCACCGACGCCGTGATCGACGAACTGGTGCCGCTGCTGGAGCCCGGCGACATGGTCGTCGACGGCGGCAACGCCGACTACCGCGACACCCGGCGCCGTGAGAAGGCGCTGCGCGAACAGGGACTGCACTTCGTCGGCACCGGGATCTCCGGCGGCGAGGAGGGCGCCCTCAACGGACCCTCGATCATGCCGGGCGGTTCGGCGGAGTCGTACGAGTCCCTGGGCCCGATCCTCGAGGACATCGCCGCCAAGGTCGACGGGGTGCCCTGCTGCACCCATGTCGGACCGGACGGTGCCGGACACTTCGTCAAGATGGTCCACAACGGCATCGAGTACTCCGACATGCAGCTCATCGCCGAGGCCTACGACCTGCTGCGGCACGCCGCCGGCAAGCGGCCGGGCGAGATCGCGGAGATCTTCCGCACCTGGAACTCCGGCCGCCTGGAGTCGTACCTGGTCGAGATCACCGCGGAGGTGCTGGCCCACACGGACGCCGGCACCGGCAAGCCGTTCGTCGACGTCGTGCTGGACCAGGCGGGCCAGAAGGGCACCGGCAGCTGGACCGTGCAGAACGCCCTGGAGTTCGGCGTCCCGGTCTCCGGCATCGCCGAGGCCGTCTTCGCACGCTCCCTGTCCGGCAGCGCGGAGCTGCGGGCCGCCTCGCACGGGCTGCCCGGACCGGCGGAGACCTGGCTGGACAGCGCGGCGGGCGACCGCTTCGCCGACGACGTCGAACAGGCGCTGTACGCCTCGAAGATCGTCGCCTACGCCCAGGGCTTCAACCTGATCCAGGCGGGCAGCAAGGAGTTCGGCTGGGACATCGACGCCGGCTCGATGGCGACGATCTGGCGCGGCGGCTGCATCATCCGGGCGCGCTTCCTCAACCGCATCAAGGAGGCGTTCGACTCCGAGCCGGGCCGTCCCACGCTGCTGACCGACGACCACTTCGCCGAGGCACTCGGCGAGGCGCAGGCGGCCTGGCGGCGGGTCGTCTCCACGGCGGCCCAGCTCGGCGTGCCCGCGCCCGGGTTCTCGGCGGCGCTCGCGTACTACGACGCCCTGCGGGCGGAGCGGCTGCCGGCCGCGCTCATCCAGGGGCAGCGCGACTTCTTCGGCGCGCACACCTACAAGCGGGTGGACAAGTCCGGCTCCTTCCACACGCTGTGGGGCGGCGACCGTTCGGAGCACTCCGCCGACTGACGCATTCCGCCGCGTGGGCCCGGCGAGGCCCGGCCCGGGCCTACGCGGCGGCCGGCGGGATGATCGGCTGCTCCGCCCAGACCGTCTTGCCCGTCCTCGTGTAGCGGGTGCCCTGGGCGTCGGTGAGCTGGGCGACGATGGACAGCCCCCGTCCGTCCTGGTCGCTGGGCGCGGCGTGGCGCGGGTGCGGGGCGGCGCTGCAGGAGTCCGACACCTCGCACACCAGCACCCGGTCGCGGATGAGGCGCAGCCGGATCGGCCCCGTGGAGTACCGGATGGCGTTGGTGACGAGTTCGCTGACGACCAGGGTGGTGGTGAAGGCCAGCTCCGGCAGCTTCCATTCGGTCAGCAGCCGGTCCGTCCAGGCCCGTGCGTCGGCCACCGCCGCGGGGTCGTTGGGGATCTCGCGGGTGGCGACGTCGTCGGTGTCCAGGGCGCGGGTCCGGGCGGCGAGGAGCACCGGGTCCGTGCCGCACGCCGCACCGCGCAGGATGCCGTCGAGCACCGTCGCCGGGTCCGCGGCCGCGGCGTCGTCGGCAGGCAGCACGCGCAGCCCCGTCAGCTGGCCCGCGCCCTCCGCGCCGGCGGGGACGCCGTCCGTGCCGCAGCTCAGCAGCAGCACGCTGCCGGGCGGCACGTCGCACTCGGTGACAGACGGCTCGCCGGGCGCGTGGACGTCCCCGTCCACCGCCTGCGGGGGCGCCGGCGGCGCCGGGTCCGCGGCCGCGTATCCACCGCAGGCCACCGTGCAGCGGCAGGCCACCGGGTCGTAGACCACGATCAGGCACTGGTCGGCCTCGTCGCCGGCGGGGGTCGCGGTGGGCCGGTGGAGCCGGGAGATGACCTCGCCGGGGCTCATGTCGAGCAGCATCAGTGCCCGCACCGCCGCCTTGAGCTGGCTCATCGCGGTCGCCGCGGAGACGCCCTGCCCGCGGACCGAACCCGTCACCAGGGCCACCCGGGCGCTGGGCAGCGGGATGACGTCCACCCAGGCCCCCGGGGCCGCGGACGGCGGCAGGTGCCCCCGGGGGTCCTCGATGGCGTTGACCTGCGGGCCCTGCGGTGCGAGCAGGGCCTCCTGCAGGATCCGCCCGGCGGCGTTCCGGACCAGGCGACGGCGGGCGCCGTCCAGCAGGCGGGCGGCCTTGCGGGCCAGGTTGCCTGCGGCCAGCAGGTCGCCCCGCGAGAAGGCGGGGGAGCCCGTCGTCCGGTAGAAGGCCGCGACGCCGAGGACGACACCGCCGACGTCCAGCGGCATCACGAGCAGGGAGTGCGTGCCGGTGATCCGCAGCAGCGGCGCGCGCACCGGGTCGCGGGTGAGCCACCCCGTCTGCGGGCGCAGGTTCATCACCAGGTGCGGTCGCAGGTCGGTCAGCGACGCGTGGTACGGCGTCCTGTCCGGCAGGGTGCTGATCTCGCCGACCTCGTAGGCGCGCGGGATCGCGGCGCCGCGCGCCGCCCGGAAGGCCCCCCGGCGGAAGGTGAGTGCGGTGGCGGGCAGCCCCGAGATGGCGGCCTGCTCCGAGACGGTGGCGTCCGACACCTCGACGGCGGCGAAGTCGGCCACGGCCGGCACGGCTGAATCCACGAGCTGCTGGGCTGCGTCGTAGGACCACGGCCGGACCGGGGGGCCGGCCTGGGGCGGGAGGGTGGCACAGAGCATGACGGTCGCCTCGGGTGCGGTTCGGGATCGGCGGTTGGTGTGCCTTTCAAGCACTCTCTTCGAGCGTGCCTCCGCACCGGGGCGGACACATCCCCGCCGGGCCGCAGACGTCATCGGGGATTTCCCGCAGACGTGACTGCGGGTTTCCCGCAACACCGGCGGCGCGGGCTGCCCACCACGCGCGCCCGATCTAACGTGTGTGCTATGGACGTCCTCAGCCGCTCCGACGGCAGGCAGCCGCACCCGGCCATCTCGGTCGTACTCGCCGACGACCACCTGGTGGTCCGCGCGGGCATGCGGCTGCTGATGGCCGCCGACCCGGCCTTCGAGATCGTCGCCGAGACGTCGACCGTGCCGGAGACCCTGGAGGCCGTCCGACGCCATCACCCGCGGGTGCTGGTCCTGGACCTGACGATGTCCGGCAGGTCCAGCCTGCCGACGATCCCGGCGCTGCTCACCGAGTCACCCAGGACGCGCATCCTGGTGCTCACCATGCAGGAGGACCCGGCGTTCGCCCGCGAGGCACTGCGCACGGGAGCGGCCGGCTACCTGCTGAAGGAGGCCGCCGCCGAGGAACTGCTCGCCGCCGCCCACCAGGTCGCCGGCGGCGCCACCTACGTCCAGCCCTCGCTCGGGGCGCGGCTGGCCGTCGAGGACCTGGACCTGGCCGAGCGGTACCACGAGGAGCCGCTCACCGACCGGGAGGCGCAGGTGCTGACCCTGCTGGCGCTGGGGCACACCAACCAGGAGATCGCCCGGCGCCTGTTCGTCTCCGTACGGACCGTGGAGACCCACCGGTCACGGCTGCGGGACAAGCTCGGCAAGGAGAGCCGGGCCGAGCTGATCGCCGCGGCCAGAGAGCGCGGGCTGGTGGCATGACGCCGTCCGGCCCAGGAAGGACCGGGACGCGCCTGGCCCTGGAGGGGCTGGGCACCTGCCTGCTGGCGGCGGCGATCGTCATGGAGGTCACCGACCGCTCGCATCGCTGGGAGCTCGGTCTCGCTGTTGTCGCCGCCTGCTGCTACCTGGCGCTCACTCCGCTGGTGGCGTCGCGGCAGCGGGTGTGGCTGGTGGTGGCCATCGCCGTCGCCCTGATGCTGACGGTGGCCGGGACGGTCCGCGTCGCCCAGCAGCCGTCGCTGAACGTCCTGCACGTGCTGCCGCTCCTGCTGGTCGCCTACGCCCTCCTCGCCGTCCGTTCCTCGGCCCGCCGGGAGGCGAGGCTGCGCCGCGAGCGCGTCAGGGCCCGGCACGACGGGGAGGAGCGCGAGCGCCGCCGCTGGGCGCGCGAACTGCACGACGACACCCTGCAGGAACTGGGCGCGGTCCAGGTGGTGCTGTCCACCGCCGCCGCGGACGGCCGGCCGGAGGCCATGCGGGAGGCCATCGACCAGGCACGCGGCCTGGTCGGCAACCAGATCGCCTCGCTGCGCCACCTGATCGTCGACCTGCGGCCCGTGGTCCTGGACGAGCTGGGACTGCGCCCCGCCCTGCAGGCGCTGTGCCGGCGCTCGTTCGAGACCTACGGCATCCGCACCGAGCTGCGGCTCGGCCCGCACTCGGACACCGTCTGCGGACGGCTCACGGCCGAGACGCAGGCGCAGATGTACCGGATCGTCCAGGAGGCGATCACCAACGCGGTGAAGCACGCGGAGCCGACCCGGGTGGTGGTCAGCCTGGAGAGCGACCAGCGCGGCGTGCACGTGTCGATCACCGACAACGGGCACGGCATGGCCGCGGCGACCGCCGCCGGCCGTGGCACCCTCCGCGCCGCGGAGCCGCCACCGCCGCAGAGCCGGGGCATCGGCCTGTCCGCGATGCGTGAGCGCGCCGAGCTGATCGACGCCCGGCTCGCCGTCCGCAGTGCCCCGGGCGAGGGCACGACCGTCGACCTGCGGGTACCGTGGGCGCCGGGCGAGGTCTCCGACGAGGAGTGAGCACGGGCCGCCTGCGCGCGCGTGGACCTCGACCGGCACCATGGAGGGCGTGCGACTGACGCCTGTGACCTGGGAACGGCTGACCGAGACCCTCGCGGACCGCGTGCTGGAACTGAAGCCGGACGACGGCGGCGAGCGCCCCCGGGTCGCGGTCGACGGCGCACCGGCCACGCGCCCGGACGCTTTGGGGGACGCGCTGGCGGAGGCACTGCGGCTGAGGGGCCGTCCGGTCGTCCGGGTACGGGCGGAGACCTACTGGCGGCCCGCCTCGCAGCGCTACGAACTGGGGCGCCACGACCCCGACTCCTTCTACGAGCGCTGGCTGGACACCGGGGCGCTGTGGCGAGAGGTCTTCGACCCCCTCGCGCCGGAGGGCAGCGGGCGCGTGCTGCCCTCGCTGTGGGACCCGGCGACCGACCGTGCGACGCGAGCGGCCTACCGGGAACTCCCGCCCGGGGGTGTGCTGTTGCTGGAGGGCGCGCTGCTGCAGGGCTACGGCTTCCCCTTCGACCTCTGCATCCACCTGAGGATGTCGGGGGCGGCCCTTGCGCGCCGCACGCCGGAGGACGAGCGCTGGACGCTCCCGGCGTACGCCCGCTACGAGCAGGAGGCCGCACCGGGCGTGACCGCGGACGTCCTGGTGCACACCGACGACCCGCGGCACCCGGCCTGGAACGGGTGACCCGGCGGCCCTTGCCGCCGCCCCGCCGCGACCGTTAGCGTCGCGG
The DNA here is from genome assembly GCF_042742985.1 of Streptomyces sp. NPDC058864. Lineage (NCBI taxonomy): Bacteria > Bacillati > Actinomycetota > Actinomycetes > Kitasatosporales > Streptomycetaceae > Streptomyces > Streptomyces sp. NPDC058864. The sequence continues at coordinate 192,609 of NZ_JBHYMQ010000003.1, forward strand.
ACCACCATGACTGTCGCCATCGCCCCGCTGACCACCGAGCACGTTCCCGAGGCAGCGGCCCTCCTCGACCGCTGGTACGCCAGGACCCGCAAGGCGCTGCCCCACCAGGCGGGGCGGACCACGTCGCCGCCGCCGGGGGAGGAGCTGCTGGGCAAGGTCCTGGCCGGGCCCGGCGTGGAGGCCGTCCTCGCCCGGGGCGGCGACGGGGCGGTCACCGGCTACCTCGCCGCGACCCCGCTCGACCTCGCGGACGGGGACCGGGCGGCGCTGCGCGCCCATCCGCACTCCGCCCTGGTCCCGTACGGCGGGCACGCGTTGCGCGGCGGCCGGGACGGGGTGCCGGACGACGTGCTCCGCGGGCTGTACGCGGTGGTGGCCGCGCGTCTGGTCGCGGAGCGCCGGTACGTGCACTACGTGGACCTGCCGGCCGACGAGGCGGCGGCCGCGGCCTGGTTCCGCACCGGCTTCGGGCTGGAGCGGGTGCGCGGCCTGATGGCGGTGCGGCCGCGCGGGCGGCAGCCGCGTGGGGTGGACGCGCTGTCGGTGCGCCGTGCGGGGCCCGGTGACCTGGACCGGATCGGGCGGATGGCGGTGGAGGCGGCACGCGCGGACCGCGGCACGGCGGTGTTCCGGCCGCAGCCCGAAGGGGCGTTGGCGACCTTGCGGACGCACTACGCCGACGCCCTGGCCGACGCGCGCTGCGGTGCGTGGGTCGCGGCCCGCCGGGGCGAGGAGATCGGCATGGTGGTGCTGACGCCCGCGGCACCGGGACCGGTCGTGCCCGACGGGTGCGTGGAACTGGTCGAGGCGTACGTGACGCAGGCCGCGCGGGGCGAGGGCATCAGCCGGGTGCTGCTCGCTACCGCGCTGGCATGGGCCTACGACAGCGGCTACCGGCACATCACGGCGAGTTGGCCGGCGGGTTCGCCGGTGTCCGCCGCGCACTGGCCGGCGGTGGGCTTCCGGCCGGTGGCCTACCGGCTGCAGCGGGTGCTGGACCCGCGTATGTGCGGGACACCACAACGCCGGCAGGTTTGAGTGGTGCGGAGCACTCCTCCTTCACTGTTAAACTAATTTCGGATCGTCCGGCGGACCCACGAGCGTCCGCGACGAACTCCCCGGCTGCCCCGGCCAGATCCCCCCGTCCTGGCCGGGGCTTTCCCTTGTTCTTGGTCTGGACATGACCAAATCATGGGAGTACCTTCGCTGTTGGTCTAGACCTAATGCCTGCAGGCTGCGCACTGCTCTCAGAACTCCCCCACGTTCTCCGAGGAGCGAAGCATGCACAAATTCCGAGCCGCCGCCGTCGGCCTGGGTCTCGTCGGGCTGTCCGTGCTCGGCACCGGCAGCGCCTGGAGCCACGGGTACACCGACGCCCCCATCAGCCGTCAGAAGCTCTGCGCCAACGGCACCGTGACGAACTGCGGTGACATCCAGTGGGAGCCGCAGAGCGTCGAGGGCCCCAAGGGCTTCCCGTCCTCCGGCCCCTCCGACGGCACCCTCTGCGCCGGTGGCAACAGCCGGTTCGCCCAGCTCGACAACCCGCGCGGCGGTACCGGCTGGCCCACCACCAAGGTGACGTCCGGTCAGAACTACAGCTTCCGCTGGCAGTTCACCGCCTCGCACGCGACGAGTGACTTCAAGTACTACATCACCAAGCAGGGCTTCGACCCCAGCCGGCCGCTCACCCGCTCCGCGCTGACCCTGACGCCGTTCCTGACCGTCAACTACAACGGCGCCAGGCCGCCCGCCACTCTCACCCACCAGGGCACCATGCCCAGCCGGACCGGGCGGCACATCATCCTGGCCGTCTGGTCCGTCGCGGACACCGGCAACGCCTTCTACGCCTGCTCCGACGTGCAGTTCTAGGACGACACGGCCCTACGCGTCCGGAGCGGGTCGGCGGCCGAGCAGCCGCTCCCGTACGGCGTCGGCGCCCGCGGGCGACGCCAGCCCGCCCGCCCCCGGGGCCCGAAGCCTCGGGGCCGGCCGCATCGCCGCCGGCGCCGGTGCCCGAACGCTCCGTGCCGTCCGTGCCGCCGGTGCGGGCGGCACGGACCCGTGTCCCGCCGTCCACCACCAGCTCGGCACCCGTGATCCAGGCCGCCTCGTCCGAGGCGAGCCAGCGCACGGCCCGGGCCACGTCGCCGGGCTCGCCGATCCGTCCCATCGGCAGCCCGGCGGCGATCGCGTGCTCGGCGTCCTGCCAGACGAAGCGTGCCATCCCGGTGCGCACCAGGCCGGGGGAGACCGCGTTGACCCGTACGGCCGGGCCGAGTTCGCCCGCGAGCTGCATCGTCAGGTGCAGCAACGCCGCCTTGCTGGTGCCGTAGGCGCCGACGTTGGGCCCGACGTGCCCGGCGCCCTCGGTGCAGACGTTGACCACCGAGCCGCCGTGCTCGCGCATCCAGGCCCGCCAGGCCAGCTGCGTCAGCCGCAGGGGCGCCTCGACGTTGACCGTGAACGCGGCCCGCCACAGCTCCGGGTCGGCCTCCGCGAGGGGCCCGTAGGGGAGATTGGTGGCGGCGTTGTTGACCAGGACGTCCAGGCCGCCGAGCGCGCGCACCGCGAGCGCCGTGCACTCCGCGAGGTGGCCCGGGTCGGCCACCGTCCCGGCCAGGGTGGCCACGGTGTGCCCGGCGGCGCGCAGCCGACCGGCCGCCGCCTCCAGCCGGACCGGGTCGCGGGCGGTGAGCAGGGTGCGCGCGCCCGCGGCGGCCAGTTCCGCGGCGACGGCCAGACCGATCCCGCCGGACGCGCCGGTGACCAGCGCCGCGCGTCCGGCGAGGGGGAGGGGTTCCGTCATGGGGCGACGGTCCCATGACGTGCCGTCGGTTTCCAGGGGCCCGGCCGCCCGGGGTCAGGGGGTCAGGGGGTCAGGGTCCACTTCTGGTTGGCGCCCCCGGTGCAGGTCCACAGCTGGAGCCTGGTCCCGTTCGCGGAGTTGTTGCCGGCGACGTCCAGGCACTTGTTCGCCTGCGGGTTGACGATGTCGCGCGCCCCGCTGAGGACCCACTTCTGGTTGGCGCTGCCGGCGCAGTCCCACAGCTGCAGCTGGGACCCGTCGGCGGTGCCGAAGTCCTTGACGTCCAGGCACTTGCCGAGGGCGCGCAAGGTGCCGTCCGAGGCGGCGGTCCACTGCTGGGCGGCGGTGCCGTTGCAGTCGTAGAGCTGGACGGGGGTGCCGTTGGCGGGGTTGGCCCCGGCGACGTCGACGCACTTGCCGGCCAGGCCCGTGATCCGGCCGGTCGTGCCGCCCCCGCCCCCGCCGTCGGAGGTGGTGACGCGGACGTAGTCCACGACCAGCTGCTGCGGGAAGGCGGTGCTGCCGTCGGGGTCGCCCGGCCAGTAGCCGCCCACCGCGAGGTTGAGGATGACGAAGAACGGCTTGTTGAACACCCACCGGCGGCCGCCGAGGTCGGCCGGGGTGCGCCGCTGGTAGACGGTGCCGTCCACGGACCAGCTGATGGAGTCCGGGCTCCAGTCGACGGCGAAGGTGTGGAACGCGTCGGCGAACGCCTGCCCGCCCGGCAGGGTGTAGCCGGCGCCGATGCCGCCCGAGCCGAAGTAGTCCGGGCCGTGGATCGTGCCGTGGACGGTGCCGGGCTCGAAGCCGACGTTCTCCATGATGTCGATCTCGCCGCTGGCGGGCCAGCCGACGTCGCCGATGTCGTTGCCCAGCATCCAGAACGCCGGCCACATGCCCTGGCCGCGGGGGATCTTCATCCGGGTCTCGACGTGGCCGTAGGTGGTGGTGAAGCGGCCCGCGGTGTTGAGCCGGGCGGAGGTGTACTGGCAACTGCCGTACCAGCACTGGTAGCCGGCGGGGTTCTCCTTGCGGGCGGTGATGACCAGGTGGCCCTGGCCGTCGAGGGCCGCGTTGCGGTTGCCGGCGGTGTAGTACTGCCGCTCGTGGTTGTTGACGTTGTCGCCGGTCTCGATCTGCCACTTGCCGCCGTCCACGGCGCTGCCGGCCGCGCCGTCGAACTCGTCGGCGAAGGTGGTCACGGCGGCGGTGGCGGCGGGGGATGCGGGGAGCGGACGGTCGGCGGGGCCGGTGGTGGTGAGGGCGGCGAGGGCGAGGAGCCCGGCGGTGGCGGCCGTGAGCAGGCCGCGGGCGCGCGGGCGTCGGCGCGGGCGGGGGCGTGGGGGGAGTGCCTTCACAGGGGCGCTGCCTTTCGGGGCGGTCGTGGGTTGGGGTGACGGGCGGAGCCGGGCATGGAAGTCATGCACCTGACATTTCTTGAACCCTCGTGCGTGGGGGCATGGGATTCCCGTCCGTCTTTGTTCAAGGCTTAGTTCACGCCGTGATTGAACTGCCGCCCCCAGGCGCCGTCAAGAGGTCTGGACCAAGAAGGGCGGACGGTCCCGAGCGGATGCTCCCGCCCGGTCCCGCCCGCCCCCCCCGTCGACGCCGCGACGCGTCACGTACCGGGCTTGCGCCCGTACACGTACACGTCGTCACCGTTCTTCAGCAGGCTCCAGTACTTCTTGGCGTCCCCGCTGCGCATGTTCACGCAGCCGTGCGACCCCGGCGGCGACCACACGCTCCCCGCGATCGAGTGGAGCGCCTGCCCCCGGTCGAAGAACTGGCTGTAGGGCATGGCCACGTTGTAGAGCGTCGACCAGTGGTCCTTGTGGCGCCAGTAGATCTTCTTGGCGCCGGTGCGCGTCTCGTAGCCGTTGCGGCCCGTCCGCACCGGGACCGGCCCGAACTTCAGCTTCTTGCCGTCCTGTATCCAGCTCAACTGCCGCGTGAGGTCCACGCAGGCGATCCGCCCCTTGTTGGTGGGGCACTTGCCGGCCTTGTTGGGATTGCTGCCCGCCGCCTTCTGGGAGTTCATGATCTTCATGACGCCCCAGGTCACCGGCCCCGCGTAGCCGATGTTCGGGGATATCCCGTACTTCGTCTGGAAGGCGCGCGTCGCCTTGCAGTCGGCCGCCGACTGCTTCCCGTCCACCGGCCGGCCGAGGAACTTCTCCACTTGCTTCTGGTACGGCCCCTTGCTCGTCGTGCACGACGCGGCCTGCGCCGTGCCGCCCCCCGCCACGACCGGTGTCACGGCCATCACCGCCACCGCGAGGGCGGCCCCCGCCCGGCGTCCCGCTGACGCTCCCGCTCTCATCGCATCCCCTTCCCCGGTGAGGCCGTCGCGCGACGGCCTCACCCCCTAGGACAACCGGGAGCCACCGGAGGTTGCGGAACGACCGGTACGGGAAGCGGAAGTGGCGGTCCGTCGGCCGCGCGGGGCCCCGTCCAGGGCGTCGCGGACGATGCGGACGGCCTCCTCGGTGTCGGCGCGCGACACGTCCAGGTGGAAGACGAAGCGCAGCCGCCCGGGGTAGCCGGCGCAGCGCAGCCCGCGCCGCGCCAGAAGCTCCTGCACCTCCTCGGCGGAGAGCCCCGGCGCCGGCTCGGCGAAGACCATGTTGGTCTGGGCGTCGCCCACCACCAGACCGGGCACGCCCTTGATCCCCTCCGCGAACAGTGCCGCGTTCGCGTGGTCCTCGGCGAGCCGTTCCACCTGGTGCTCCAGCGCGTACAGCGCCCCCGCGGCCAGGATGCCCGCCTGCCGCATCCCGCCGCCGAGTGCCTTGCGCCAGCGCAGCGCCCGCGCCACGAACTCCCGGCTGCCCAGCAGTGCGGATCCGACCGGAGCGCCCAGGCCCTTGCTGAAGCAGACCGAGACGCTGTCGAAGTGACCGGCGATCAGCCGCGCCTGCTCGTACGGATCGCCGCCCGCGGCCACCGCGGCGTTGAACAGCCGGGCCCCGTCGAGGTGCGTGGCCAGCCCGTGCTCACGCGCCAGCCCGGTCGCGGCCCGCAGGTAGTCCACGGGGACGACCCGGCCGCCGATGGTGTCCTCCAGGCACAGCAACCGGGTGCGCGGGAAGTGCGGGTCGTCCGGCTTCACCGCGGCCGCGATGTCGGCCGGGTCCAGCGTCCCGTCCGCACGGTGGGGCAGCGGCTGCGGCTGGATCCCGCCGAGCACGGCACCGCCGCCGCCCTCCCAGCGGTACACGTGCGCCGACTGCCCGGCGATGTACTCGTCACCGCGGCCGCAGTGCGTCAGCAGCGCGCACAGGTTGCTCTGCGTCCCGGACGAGACGAACAGCGCCGCCTCGAACCCGAGCCGCTCCGCGACCCGGTCCTGGAGGGCGTTGACGGTCGGGTCGTCGGCGAAGACGTCGTCCCCCACCTCCGCATCCGCCATGGCGCGGCGCATGTCGGCGCCGGGCCGTGTGACGGTGTCGCTGCGCAGGTCGATGACCCGTCCGGGCTGCTCGTCGGTGACATCAGTGATCGGCATGCGTTCACCCTGCCATGCCCGCCCTTCGGTAGGATCGTCGGGTGAATTCCTACTGGCACGTCGTCCTTCCGCCGCTGTGCGCCTGACAGGGCGCACTCACTGACGACTCGGACCACCGCCCCCGCAGGCCGCCCGGCCGCCGGGGCAGGTCGGGTGCGCCCGTTCCGGATCCGCTTCCACCGATTCGTGACGAAAGGCCACCCCCCGTGCCGGACAGCACCCCCTCCCTCGCCCCCGCACGCCCGCTCGCGCCCGATGCCCCCGGCCCCCGGCCCCGGTTCGTCCACGGCGCACTGCCCATCCTCGCCGCCGCCGTGTTGTGGGGCACCACCGGCACCGCCGCGTCCTTCGCGCCCGCAGGCGCCCCGCCCGCCGCGGTCGGCGGTGCCGGACTCACCCTCGGCGGGCTCCTGCTGCTGGCCGGGGCGCGCGGGGCGCGGACCCTGCTGCGGACCGCGGGCCTCCGCGGGTCGGTGCTGCTCGCCGTCGGCGCACTGGCCGTCGCCGGCTATCCGCTCTCGTTCTACCCGGCGGTCTCCCGTACCGGGGTCGCCGTGGCCACCGTCATCGCTCTGGGCTGCGCGCCGGTCCTCACCGGACTCCTGGCCTGGGCGGCGGGCCTGCACCGGCCCAGCCGCCGCTGGGCCGCCGCGACGGCCGTGGCCGTGCTCGGCTGCGCACTGCTGGTGCTCGGCGGTGCGGACGCGGGCCCGGCGGCGCGCACGGACGCCGCGGGGGTGGTCCTGGCGGCCGTGGCCGGGCTCTCGTACGCGGTGTACTCCCTGGTCGGTGGGCACTTCATCGGCCGCGGACAGGCGCCGGGCGCCGTGATGGGAGTGCTCTTCGGCTCCGCCGGACTGCTGACCCTCCCCGTGGTGCTCGCCTCGGGCGCGCTCTGGCTCGGCACACCGCGTGGTGCCGGGGTGGTGCTGCACCTCGCCCTGCTGACGACCTTCCTGGCTTACCGGCTCTTCGGGCACGGACTGCGGTACACGCCCGCCTCGGCCGCCACCACGCTCACCCTCGCCGAGCCCGCCGTGGCCGCCCTGCTCGGGGTGGCCGTGCTCGCGGAGCGCCCCACGCCGCTGTCCTGGGCGGGACTGGCCGTCCTGGTCCTCGCCCTGGCGGTGCTCTCCCGCAGGGATCGCTGACGGACGTCCGGACGGCGCCGGCCCCCGCCCCGGGTCACTGGGGCGGGACGTCGTCCATGCGCTCGCCCTCCGCCTGGGAGGGGGTCGTCCGGGGCACGTCCGGGTGGATCTCCATCGTGCTGCGCTCGGCGTCGTCGTAGATCCGCTCGCCCTCCGCCTGGGAGGGGGTCTCGGCGTAGAGGTACGGATCGGCGTCCGAGGACGTGGACTTCATGGCGGACCTCCTACGGTCGCTGCCTCCATCCTGCTCCCTCAGGCCCTGCGGGGCGAGACCAGCAGGAACACCCGCCGCCGGCGGTCGTGGTGGAGCGTGCACTGCCAGCCGTAAGTCTCCAGGACGCCCTGGCACCGGGCCGGCCCGGCCTCTGCGGTGCCGGGAGCGCTCCCGGCGGGGGAGTGCCAGGACACCTCCACGACCCCGCTCTGGGCGGCGGGCGCGACGGCGTAGCCGGTGACCGACGGGTTCCCGGCGGCGTCACGCGCGGACGGCGGCAGGCCGGCCGCCTCCAGGGCCAGGGCGACGGCGTGGACGAGGCGTTCGCGTTCCCAGGGCGCGGGCCGCGAGGTGTCGCCGTCCTGCAGCACGCGGCGTATCTCCAGCAGCCCCGACCAGGCCGAGGCGACCTCGCCGGCACGGCCCGGGGCGGCGGTGCCCGTGCCGTGCCCGTCGTCGGCGGTGAAGCCGGGCCCCGGGGCCCGCGCCGGCTCCGGTCCGGGCGTCGTGTCCCGCTGCGTCTCCGCCTCGGCGCGGGGGAGCTCCGCGCGGGCAAGTTCGGTGCGGACCCGGCGGCCCTCCTGGGTCAGGTAGTAGCCGCCGGTACGGCCGTAGCGCACGGCGAGGCCCTGCCTGGTCAGCGCGGCGCAGGTCGGTTCGCGCGCGCTCAGCTGGCCGGTGTTGGCGTCGGACTCCAGCAGGGCTCGGCGCTGGACGGCGGTCAGGGTCATGCGACGCACCCTATGAGCCGGACGCGGGGAGCCGTAATGCCCTACACTCAAAATCGAGCACCTGTTCGAAAGAGGTGGAGGCGGACACATCATGGTCGAAGCCGAGCCGCACCAGGGCCACGGGCCCTGTGTGCTGTACATCCGCTGCGGCGGGGCCGACCCGGCGACCCTCGCGGCGCTGGCCGGGCTCGTCGGGCAGTTCACCCCCGTCGTCCGCGCCGAACCGCCGGACGCCGTCGTGGCCGACGTGCGCTCCGCGGTGAGCTTCTACGGGCTGCTGCCCGAGCAGCTCGCCCTCATGATCAGCACCCGGGCCTCGGCCCTGTTCGACGTGAGCCTGACGATCGGCGTCGCCGGGAGCCGTACGGTCGCCGCCATGGCAGCCCACGACGTCCTCGTCGGCCGGATCCGCGCCGTCGACTCCGATCCGCGGGCCGTCGCCGACTTCCTGCGGGCCCAGCCGGTCGCGGCCCTTCCCGGGATCACCGCGGCGGCCGTCCGGATGCTGGCCGCGGCCGGGCTGGACACCGTCGGCAAGGTGGCCGCCGCGCCGCTGCCCGACGTCCAGGCGGTCCTCGGTGCCGCTCCCGGGCGTGGCGTGTGGGAACGCGCGCACGGCCTCGACCCCGCCCCGATCACCCCCGGGCATCCGCCCGGCTCGCTCGCCGCCGACCGCCTGTTCACGGCCGACCCCACCGATCCCACCGACCGCGGCGCGCTGAGCCGGGCCGTCCTCGAACTGGGGCTGGGCCTCGGTGACCGGCTGCGCAGCACCGGCCGTACCGCCACCGCGCTCACCTTGACCGTCCGGCTCGCCGGCGGCTCTTCCGTCAGCCGCAGCCGCACCCTGCCGGAGCCCACCTCCGACCCCGGAGAACTCGCCGAGGCCGCCTATGCCATGCACGAGGCCCTGGGCCCGCACGGCGCTCCCGTGCGTGCCGTGGCCCTGCGCGCCGAAGGGCTGTCCGCGGCCGACGCCCACCGGGCCCGTGCCGTGCCGGTCGGTGCGGGCCGGGGCCGGGCCGTGCTGCCCTCGACCTTCGCCGATCCGCCCGCGCCCGGTCCCGCTCAGGAGGGGCGACGGCTGTCCTCGTGAAGCGCCCGGAGCGCGGCGGCCATCACCTCCGCGCCGTCCAGCGGGCGCGGCAACGGGGCGCGCCGGGCCCGCGCCATGTCGCCGAAGCACGCGTCGCACACGGAGAGCGGGAGATGACGGATGCCGCAGTCGCGGACGGTGTCGTTCTCCCGCCCGCAGACGTCGCACCCCGATGATGCCGCCATGTGTTCGATACTGCCTGGTTCCGGCGTTTCGCGACAGGGTGCGACCGGTGCTCGACGATCCGTCAGCAGTCCTTCGCCCAGGGGTACTTGGACCGGCTCGGAGCTTCATCCCGATCCCGGGCGCGGCGCCGGTTGCGAGGCGGCCGGGACAGGCTGAGGGTGGGAAGGGGGAACATCCGATCGAGTGTCGAACGGAGCATCTCATGCAAGCGAGAAAGGCCGAACTGTACGCGCGTGACCTGACGGACGCGCGCTGGGTCAAGAGCAGCAAGAGCCCCTACCGGGAAACCTGCGTCGAGGTGGCGGAGCTCGCCGGCGGAGCCGTCGCGATCCGCGACTCGAACGACAAGGACCTGCCGCCGCTGCGGTTCACCGCCGAGGAGTGGACGGCGTTCCGGGAGGGTGTGCGCGACGGAGAGTTCGGTTAGGACCCACCGCGTACGACCTCGTTTGGCGGGCCGGTCCGCCGAGGCTCGACCGCTCCGGTGAGCGGGCCCGCCAAGCCCCCGGGTGACGGCGTGGAGCCGGGGGTCGGCCGAACTCAAGGTTGCCTGAGGCAACCGCATCACCTCGGCGGTTGCGCCGCGGGAGGGGTCGGGGCCACGGTGGTGTGGGAACGCAAGACCGAACCTCGAACGGGGGTTCCCCATGCGAGCGAGAAAGGCCGACCTCTACGCGCGGGACCTGACGGAAGCGCGCTGGGTCAAGAGCAGCAAGAGCGGTTACCTGCCGGAGTGCGTCGAGGTGGCGGAGCTCGGCGGCGGAGCCGTGGCCATCCGTGATTCCGAGAACAAGGACCTGCCACCTCTGCGGTTCACCGCGCAGGAGTGGACGGCGTTCAGGGAAGGTGTGCGCGAGGGCGAGTTCGGCCGGCAGCCGTGACGTCCTCCGCGCTCGGCGGGCCGGCGGACCGGCCCGCCGAGCCTTCATGCGTCGCCCAGCACCCGGAGCGTCTGGGCCCGCAGCGCGCACGCCACCATGCCTTCGCGGGTGTGCCGCACCTGCGGTTCCGTCGCCGGGTGCCGCCCGGAGATCAGGTCGACGATGCGGTACGCCGTCTCCTCGTCCTCCGCCGCGATGCACACCAGCACCGTCCCGCGGTCCGGCTCCTGCTGCGCCATGGGCGCCTCCTCCGTCGTCCGGCCATCCCCGTGGACGCGTCGGAAGACCCCGCCGGCCCCGCCGCGGTTCTGCGCCCGGCGCCGGTTCACCCGCACGAAGCACCACCGGGTGCGCGGGGCTTACGATGAGGGGCCGGCAGCCCGTACCCGGAGAGGAAGCCTTGGCCAAGCAACGGATTCCGGTCGTCGTCATCGCGGGATTCCTGGGCTCGGGAAAGACCACGCTCCTCAACCACCTCCTGCGCAACAGCGGCGGCACCCGCATCGGCGCCATCGTCAACGACTTCGGCAGCATCAACATCGACGCGCTCTCCGTCGCCGGCCAGGTGGACTCCATGGTCGCCCTCGACAACGGCTGCCTGTGCTGCGCCGTGGACGCCACCGAGATGGACGACATGCTCGCCCGGCTCTCCCGCCCGCAGGCCCGCATCGACGTCATCGTCATCGAGGCGAGCGGACTCGCCGAGCCCCAGGGCATGATCCGGCTTCTGCTGGCCAGCACCGACGGCGCCATCACCTACGGCGGGCTGGTCGAGGTCGTCGACGCCGCCGAGTTCGAGGCGGTGCGCGCCCGGCATCCCGAACTCGACCGCCATGTGCGGGCCGCCGACCTCGTCGTCCTCAACAAGACCGACCGTGTCGACGCCGCCGGCCGCGAACGGGTCCGTGATGCGCTGACGGCCGTGGCCCCCGGGACGCCGCTCGTCGAGGCCGCCCACGGCCGGGTGGACCCCGCCCTGCTCTTCGAGCCCCGGCCGCGCACGGCGGACGGCACGTCCGCCCGCCAACTCTCCTTCGAGGAGCTGTACGCCGACGACGGGCACGGGCACCACGCGGACGGCGACCACACCGGCCACCTCCACGCGGCGTACGACAGCGTGGAGTTCACCTCCGAGGCGCCGCTGCACCCGCGCCGGCTGATGGAGTTCCTCGACGGCAGGCCCGCCGGGCTCTACCGGATGAAGGGTTTCGTACGTTTTGCCGCGCCCGCCCACCGGCAGAAGTACACGCTGCACGCCGTCGGCGGCTTCCTGCGCTTCCTGCCGTCCCCTTGGTCGCGGGGTGAGTCCCGCGCCACCCGCCTGGTGATGATCGGTTCGGGGCTCGACGCGGACGCCCTGCGCAAGGGCCTCGACGCGTGCGTGGCCGAACCGGGCGAGGAACTCCGCGAGGACGCCATGCTGGGCGTCCTGCGCCACGTCCGCCCCTGACGCCGCCCGCCCGGGACCCGGCCCGCGAAGTGCCCAGGGGCAGCCGAACGTTCCGGGCTCAGCGGCCGCGCAGCGCCCCGGCCGTCGTGCCGGTGCGGTCGCGGAGGAGGACGCGCAGGGTGTTGGCGTGCTCGTAGCCTACGCGGCGGGCGACGACCTCGACGGGGAGGTCGGTGGTGCGCAGCAGGTGCGTGGCCCGCTCGACGCGCAGGTCCTGGACGAAACGGACCGGGGACACACCCAGCACCCGCCGCACGGCACGCTGCAGGGTCCGCTCGCCGACCCCCAGGTCGCGGGCGGCCGCCGCGATGCTGACCGGCTCCTCCAGACGCTGCCGCACCCAGCGCTCGAACGCGGCCACCGTCGGATCGGCCATGGCCAGGGCGCTGGGGATGGCGTACGCCGACTGTGACGGGCGCTCGTCCACGACCAGGTAGCGTGCGATCAGGTCGGCCAGGGCCGGGCTGGACATGCGCACCACCGCCAGCGCCAGGTCGACGTGGCCGAAGGCGGCGCCGGCCGTCGTGACGCCGTCGCAACTGGTCACCATACGGGTCTCGTCGACCGTGACGGCCGGGTAGCGCTGCCGGAAGACCGGCGCCAGCCACCAACTGGTCGTCGCCCGCCGCCCGTTCAGCACCCCGGACTCGGCGAGCAGGAAGGTGCCCGTGCAGGCCGAGGCGACGGGCGCGCCGCGCTCGCGCGTGGCCGCCACCAGACGTCGCACCGCGGCCGTCCCGGGGCCCGACACGCGTTCCACGAGGGCGTCCGGCCGCCGCTCCGCGAGCGCCGGGACGAGCAGCAGGTCGGCCCGCTCGGCCTCGCCGGCGGGCGCCGTCGCCACCGTGTGCCCGGCGCCGGTGCGGACCCGGCGGCGCGGGCCGACCGTCGTCACGCCCCAGGCGGGCGGCGGCTGCGGGAGCTGCTCGCGCATCGCGTTGGCCGCCTCGAGGACGTCGAGGACCGCCGAGAGCCCGGAGTCGAACACGCCGTCGTACGCCACCACTGCCACGTCCATGACGGAAACGCTATCGAACACGTCGCTTCCGACGCCGGGGGAACGGCGCCGTACGGCATACGTTCCCGGTGTCGGGGCGGACGCACCCCGGATCACGGGAAGGAAGAGGTCATGAACGAGGACGAGCCGCGGACCACTGTCGTCAACCTCAAGGGCCACCGCGACGACCCCGGGTACGCGGATGTCGTCTACGTGGGCCGGCCGATGCACCGCGGCGGATGGCACCTGGCCGGATCCCCGCTGGCCAGCCCCTACCGCCCGGGGCCCGACGGCACCCGCGAGGAGGTGTTGGACAAGTACCGCGCTCACCTGCTGGCCCGCCCCGACCTGCTCGCGCTGCTGCCCGCGCTGCGCGGCCGCAGGCTGGGCTGCTGGTGCGTGCCGCAGCCGTGCCACGCGCAGGTCGTGGCGGAACTCGCCGACGCGTCCTGAACCCGCCCAGCCGGACGGGGACGACCGGACGGGGACGGCCGGGCGCGTGTCCCGATCCGAGGGTCGCGCGTCCCTCCTGCATCCGGCGGGGCCGCCCCCCGCGTCCGACGATGGATCCATCGGCACCGGGCGCCCTGCCCGGAGGCCGCCGGAACCCGGAAACCTGTCAGGAGATTCGACGTGGCTGAAATCATCGCGGACATCGAGGTGCCCGGCACCCGCCTCGTGGCGGAGGCGACCGAACTCGTGCGGAAGGCCGCCGACCCGGTCGTCTTCCACCACTCCCGCCGGGTGTACTTCTGGGCGTCGATGCGCGGCCGCAACCGCGGCTGGGACTTCGACCCCGAGCTGCTGTACGTCGGCGCCCTCTTCCACGACCTCGGACTGACCGACACCTACGCCCGTACCGACCAGCGCTTCGAGATCGACGGCGCCGACGAGGCCCGCCGCTTCCTGCTGGAGCACGAGGTCCCCGAGGAGCGCGCGCGGCTGGTGTGGGAGGCGATCGCCCTGCACACCACCCCGGAGATCCCGTGGCACATGGCGCCCGAGATCGCCCTGGTCACCTCGGGCGTCGAGGTCGACGTCCTCGGCATCGGGTACGACGAGATCACGCCGCAGGAGCGCGAGGCGGTCGTCGCCGTCCACCCGCGGCCCGACTTCAAGAACAACATCCTCAAGGAGTTCACCCACGGCATCGCGCCGCGCCCGGACACGACGTTCGGCAACGTCAAGGCCGACGTCCTGGAACGCTTCGTGCCGGGCTTCGTCCGCGGGAACTTCGTGGACACCATCCTGCAGTCCCCCTGGGCCGAGTGATCCCCGGACCGGGGCGTTCCGGCGGTCGTGCTCATTGGTCGTGGGTGTCGCCGGTGCTGCCGTTGCGGTGGGGGCGGGTGGTGCGGAAGCGGTCGCGGTAGGCGCCGGGGCTGATGCCGAGGCGGCGGCGGAAGGCCCGGCGCATGGTTTCCTCGGAGCCGAAGCCGCTCCGGCGCGCGACGGTGTCGAGGGCGTCGTTGCCGGCTTCGAGGAGGGCCTGGGCGGCTTCGACGCGGATGCGTTCGACGTATTGCGCGGCAGTGCCGCCGGTCTCGGTGCGGAACAGGCGGGTCAGATGGCGCGAGCTGACTCCGGCGCGTGCCGCCAGGGCGGGGAGGCCGTGGTCGGCGGAGGGGTCGGCCGTGACCTGGTCGAGTACCTGGCGCAGTACCGAGTGGGCGGGGTGGTGGGGGCTCTGCCGGACGCTGAACTGTGACTGGCCGCCGGGGCGGGCCATGAAGACGACGAGGAACTTGGCGGCCTTGCGGGCGATGGCGGGGCCGAGGTCGGACTCGACCAGGGACAGGGTCAGGTCGATGCCGGCGCTGATGCCGGCGGAGGTGATGTAGCGGCCGTCGCGGACGAAGATGGCGTCGCGGTCGACGGTGATCTTGGGGTAGCGGGCGGCGAGGTCGTCGGCCAGCCGCCAGTGGGTGGCGGCCCGTCGTCCGTCGAGCAGTCCGGTCGCGGCCAGCGGGAACGCGCCCGCGCAGACCGAGGCGACGGTGCGGGAGCGGTCCGCGAGCCGGGTGATGCCGGCCACCAGCGCGGTGTCGGCGACCGCCGCCCACCAGTCCGGGCGGCCGGGGACGACGAGGGTGCCGACGGGGAAGTCGACCTCCTCCAGCGACAGGTCCGGCAGCAGCCGCAGCCCCGCGGTCGTGCGCACCGGACCGCCGTCCAGCGACACCGTCCGCGTCACATAGTTCCCGCCGTACTCGTTCGCCGCCGTGTACACGTCCAGCGGACCCGTCACATCCATCAACTGCACACCCTCGAACAACAGCACCACCACCCGGTGCGGCACCACCGACGCGGTCCCCGACGGCACGGACGGCTTCACACGGGACGTCACAGCGGTTCCTCCGGATGCGGGCCGGTGTCCGGCGGGACCGCCGCGGTCGCCCATGTGGCCCGCGTCCGGCGGACGTTGGATCCGCCGGTCCCTGTCCGGTCCGTCATTCTCACCCATGTCCGCCGGCACCTACGACGCCGGGCTGGTGACCCCCGCGACGGAGCGCTGGAGCGGGGCGAGCCGGCGCGTGGTCACCACGCGGCGGCCGCGCTCGTCGTCGTGGATGCAGGTCGACCCGGCCAGCCGGCGCACGATCTCCAGCCCGCGGCCGTGCTCGTCCGGCGGGGTGCTGTCGCTGTCGGGGGAGGCCCCGTCGTGATGCCGGGCCTCGCCGCTGTCGGTGACGGTGATGACCAGGCCGTCGTCGTGCATGGAGAGCCGGATCGACATCTGGGCCCGGCCGTGGCGCGCGGCGTTCGCGGCGAGCTCGTCGACGATCAGCTCGGCGGCGATCCGGTCCTCCGCGGCCAGTCCCCACAGCCCCAGCAACTCGGACGTGAAGTGCCGCGCGGCGCCCACGTACGCGGCCTCCGCGGGCTGCACGAGTTCCGCCGAACGGGTGGGGGTGGTGTCACCGCACATGACGTGTGGGCCCTTCATCGATGAGGCCCGCGGTCCCGGCGACCGCGGGGTCGCCCCACCGGCCACGCCGCCCCGCGCGGCACGCCGTGACGTCGGCCTCCCTTCCGGCCGCCGTGCCCGGCACCGCTCCCGTCCCCCCGCGCGGATAGCGTGGACGTGTGCGTCTTCTTGTGATGTCCGATACACACCTGCCCAAACGTGCCAAGGCGCTTCCGGCCGAACTACTGGAACGGATTCCCGGGGCGGACGCCGTCATCCATGCCGGCGACTGGGTCGACGCCGCGACCCTGGACCTGCTGCAGGCGAGGTCCCGCCGGGTGATCGGGGTGTACGGCAACAACGACGGCACCGAGCTGCGGGCCCGGCTGCCCGAGGTCGCCCGCGCCGAGCTGGGCGGGCTGCGCTTCGGCGTGGTGCACGACAGCGGCCCCGCGCAGGGACGCGAACGCCGCTGCGAGGAGCGCTTCCCGGACCTCGACGTCCTGGTCTTCGGGCACAGCCACATCCCCTGGGACAGCACGGCGCCGGGCGGCCTGCGGCTGCTCAACCCCGGTTCGCCGACCGACCGCAGGCGTCAGCCGTACTGCACCTACCTCACCGCCGTGGCGGCCGGGGGCGCGCTGACCGAGGTGCGGCTGCACGAACTGCCGCGGCGCTGAGCCGCGCGGGGGTGCTCGGGATCAGTGCTCGAGCGCCGGGTCGCCGGCCGGCCGGACCGCGCCCGAGGGCCCGGAGACCCGGACCGCGCCCGGGGCCTCGGCGGCCTCCGCCTCCCGCTCCCCCGGCTCCGCCCCCTGGGCGGCGTCCGCGGGCGGCAGCAGCGCCATGACGGCCTGGCGGTGCGCGTCGCTGGCGTCCTCGTCGAAGGGGTCCGGGGTCGCGGGCACCTGCACCCGGAGCACCGGCCCCGAGCCCAGCCGCACGTAGCCGCGGCCCGGCGGCACCTCCGCGGCGGACGTCGAGCACTGCGGCGCGCCGAGCACCGCCTGCGTCTGCTCCGCGGTGACCGCGCCCAGCAGCATCCGGGCCCTGGTGTGGGCGATGACCACCGGGGAGAGCGATTCGGCGCCGTCGAGGTGGTCGACGACGGCGACGGTCACGCCGGCCGCGCGGCCGTGCCGGAGCGGGATGTCCAGCAGCTCCTGCGGGTCGGGGCGGCTCTCGGCGTGCGCGAGCTGGCTGAGCACCGTCGGCCGGTCGACGAGGATCCACAGTGGGCGCCGTACGTCGTCGGGGGCGGTGCGGCCGGCCTGCCGGGCGCGGTTGACGGCGATCAGCCGGCGCTCGGTCTCGTGCGCCGCCCACTCCAGGGTGGCCAGCGTCCCCGCAAGGCCGCTCTCGACGGCCATCACGCCGGGCCGGCCGGTCAGGCAGGCGTACTCGCCGGTCCCGCTGCCGTCGACGACCACGACGTCGCCCTCCGGCAGGGCCTGGAGCGCGATGGAGCGCAGCAGCGTGGTGGTGCCCGTGCCGGGGTGGCCGAGGGCGAGCAGGTGCGGCTCGGTGGAGCGCGGGCCGGTGCGCCACACCACCGGGGGCGCGTCCCTGACATCCTCGCCGTCCCCGACCGGGACGGTGCGCTGCACCGCCTCGGGGTCGGTGAAGCCGAGCACCGTCTCGCCGGGGGAGGTGACGAACCGCTGGGCGGCGATGTCCGTGGGCAGCGGGGGGAGCGCGGTGAGGGTGAGGTGGTTCTCCTCCTCGTTCCACTCGAAGCGGTACTCGCGGCCACGTCCGACCTTGGCGTGCAGCACGTGCTCGACGCGTGCCCTGGCGGCGGCCTCGCCGTCGGTGAAGTAGGCGGGGTACTTCAGGTGCAGCCGGACCAGCCGCCCGTCCTCGAAGGCGTGGTCGCCGAAGGCGTTCTCCCAGCTGCCGTCGTGCGCGTAGAGCGGGCTGGGGTCGTCGGCCACGGACAGGTACGGGACGAGGGCCTCGTACAGTGCGGTCAGCCGGTCGTTCTCGGCGCCGCTCGGCCCGGTCGGGGCGGGGGTGCGGTCCCGGCCCATCCAGCCGGCGGAGCCCATCCAGGCGGCGAACATCAGGTAGGCCCCGTAGGGGAGCAGGACCAGGACGAGGAACCCGGCCCCCACGGAGGCCAGCAGGGCCGGTCCGCGCCGGTCCTTGGGCGTGGTGCCCCACCATTCGCGCGCCCAGCCGGCCTGACGGCGCAGCCCGCGTGCGATGACGAAGAGCGGGTGGAGGACGTCCGTGGTGCTGTCGACGGCGGCCCGCGCGAGCTCACGGCCGCGGGAGAGCGAGGGGCGGCTGCTCAGGAGGGCGGAGAGGGGGCGCCGGACCACGGGGAGCTCCAGAAGATCGTTGCGGGGACGGTACGACGGGGGCTGGACGGGACGGGCCCGGTGCGGAGCGGCGCCGGGCCCGGTGGATCGGCCGTGCGGAACGGCCCAGGACGACATGGCCTAGAACTTGATCCCGCCCAGGAGGCTCGCCAGGCTCGCCCCGCCGGCCTTGATGCTCGGGGCGATGGCGGTGCCCGCGAGGTAGAAGCCGAAGAGGGCGCAGACGAGCGCGTGGGACGCCTTGAGTCCGTCCTTGCGGAAGAACAGGAAGACGATGATGCCGAGCAGGACGACGCCTGAGATGGACAGGATCATGGGGGCTACTCCTGTGTGATGGGGACTGTCACCATGAGTTGTTCCAGAATTACAGATAGTAATATGTTCTGAAAAGAGGCGAATGGGTGATTTGTAGGGAAGTTCACCCTTTCAGCTCTGCTGAACTGTTTCTTCGGGTGTGATCCTCGCCGGTCGTACGGCGTGTCATGTGGCAGGCCCCGCCGACGGAGCAACGAAGTCGCCCGTTCGAGTGATCAAAATCGTTAAGCTTCGGCCATGGCTTCTTGTCCGGTCCACGCCCCCGCCGCAGTGCGCACCGGGGGCACGCCCGGCGAGACCAGGGCGGTTGAGGCCGCTTAGGGTGGATCACGAAGGCCCCGCCCGCGCACGGCGAACAGCCACTTCCAGTGAGGGACGATGAGCGAGCCGACCCCGCAGAACGACCCGGCCCAGGACCCCGGCGTCCTGCGACTCGCCGCCGAGGTCTTCGACCTCGCCCGCCGGGGCGGCACGGAGACCCTCACGGCGTACGTCGACGCCGGCGTGCCGGCCAACCTCACCAACGACAAGGGCGACACCCTCGTCATGCTCGCGGCCTACCACGGCCACGCCGCCACCGTGGCCGCCCTCCTCCGGCGCGGCGCGGACCCCGACCGCGTCAACGACCGCGGCCAGACGCCGCTGGCAGGCGCCGTCTTCAAGGGCGAGGACGAGGTGGTCCGCGTCCTGCTCGACGGCGGCGCCGACCCCGCCGCGGGCACCCCCTCGGCCATCGACACCGCCCGCATGTTCGGCAAGGACGCACTCCTGGAACTCTTCGGCGCCGCATGACCCCGGCGCGCCACGACGACGCCGTACCCACGATGAAGAGAAGTGGACCCATGACGGAAACCGACAGCTGGATCAATCCGCTGCGCGATCCATCCGACCGGCGGCTCCCGCGCATCGCGGGACCGTCCGGGCTGGTGATCTTCGGTGTGACGGGCGACCTGTCCCGCAAGAAGCTGATGCCCGCCGTGTACGACCTGGCCAACCGCGGGCTGCTGCCGCCGGGCTTCTCGCTCGTCGGCTTCGCGCGCCGCGACTGGGCGGACGAGGACTTCGCGCGGGTCGTCCACGACGCGGTCAAGGAGCACGCGCGCACCCCCTTCCGTGAGGAGGTCTGGACGGAACTGTCCGCCGGAATGCGCTTCGTGTCCGGAGACTTCGGCGACGACGACGCCTTCGAGAAGCTGCGCGCGACCGTCGAGGAACTCGACAAGGCCCGGGGCACCAGCGGCAACTTCGCCTTCTACCTCTCGGTGCCGCCCAAGTTCTTCCCCAGCGTGGTCCAGCAGCTGAAGAAGCACGGGCTGTCCGATCCTCCCCGCGGGTCCTGGCGGCGTGCCGTCATCGAGAAGCCCTTCGGCCACGACCTGGCCAGTGCCCAGGAGCTCAACCGGGTGGTCCACCAGGTCTTCCCGCCCGCGGAGGTCTTCCGGATCGACCACTACCTGGGCAAGGAGACGGTCCAGAACGTCCTGGCGCTGCGCTTCGCCAACACGATGTTCGAGCCGCTGTGGAACCGCTCCTACGTCGACCACGTGCAGATCACGATGGCCGAGGACATCGGCATCGGCGGCCGCGCCGGCTACTACGACGGCATCGGCGCCGCACGCGACGTCATCCAGAACCACCTCCTCCAACTCCTCGCTCTCACCGCGATGGAGGAGCCCGCGGGCTTCGACGCCAAGTCCCTCGTCCAGGAGAAGCTGAAGGTCCTCCAGGCCGTCCGGCACCCCGAGGACCTGGGAGCCCATACCGTCCGGGGCCAGTACGCGCACGGCTGGCAGGGCGGGGAGGAGGTGCCAGGCTACCTGGAGGAGGAGGGCATCGACCCCGGTTCCAGGACCGACACCTACGCCGCGATCAAGCTGGGCATCGACAACCGCCGCTGGGCGGGCGTTCCGTTCTACCTGCGCACCGGCAAGCGCCTGGGCCGCCGCGTCACCGAGATCGCGGTCGTCTTCCAGCGCGCCCCGCACCTGCCCTTCAGCCACACCGACACCCAGGAGCTGGGGCAGAACGCCCTGGTCATCCGGGTCCAGCCGGACGAGGGCGTCACCGTGCGATTCGGCTCGAAGGTGCCGGGCACCTCGATGGAGATCCGGGACGTGACGATGGACTTCGCCTACGGCGAGTCCTTCACCGAGTCCAGCCCGGAGGCCTACGAGCGGCTGATCCTGGACGTCCTGCTCGGCGACGCCAACCTCTTCCCGCGACCGCAGGAAGTGGAGGAGTCCTGGCGGATCCTGGACCCGATCGAGGAGTACTGGGACCGGCACGGCAAGCCCGAGCAGTACACCGCCGGTACATGGGGTCCGAAGGCGGCGGACGAGATGCTCGCACGAGACGGCAGGAGCTGGCGCCGGCCATGAACATCGATCTGACCGAGACCACCTCAAGCAAGATCAACTCGGCGTTGATCAAGGCCCGCAGGGCCATCGGCAGCCCGGCGGTCGGCATGGTGCTCACCCTCGTCGTCGTCACCGACGAGGGCAACCACTACGACGCCCTCAAGGCCGCCTCGGACGCCTCCCGCGAGCACCCCTCGCGCATCCTGGTCGTCATCAAGCGCCCCGGCCGCTCGCCGCGGGACCGGCGCAGCGCCCGCCTCGACGCCGAGGTGCGCGTCGGCGGCGAGTCCGGGACGGGTGAGATCGTCCTGCTCCGTCTGCACGGCGAACTCGCCGACCACGCCCACAGCGTGGTCCTGCCGCTGCTGCTGCCCGACGCGCCCGTGGTGGTGTGGTGGCCGGTCGACGCCCCCGCGAACCCCGCCGCCGACCCCCTCGGCGCCCTGGCGCAGCGCCGGATCACCGACGCGTACGCCGTCGAGCAGCCCCTGGAGGAACTGACGGCCCGTGCCACCGGCTACACCCCCGGCGACACCGACCTCTCCTGGACCCGGCTCACGCCCTGGCGGTCCATGCTCGCCGCCGCGCTCGACCAGGCCCGGGCCACGGTCACCTCGGCCGTCGTGGAGAGCGAGGCCGACAACCCCAGTGCCGAACTCCTCGCCCGCTGGCTCGGCAGCCGCCTGCGCGTGCCCGTCGACCGCGTCGTCACCGACGGCCCGGTCGTCACCGCGGTCCGGCTGCGCACCCCGGACGGCGACATCAACATCGACCGCCCCGAGGGTCCGCTGGCCACCCTCACCATCCCCGGGCAGCCCAGTCGGCACCTCGCGCTGAAGGTCCGGTCCACCGCCGAGCTCATCGCCGAGGAACTGCGCCGGCTCGACCCCGACGAGATGTACGCCGCGTCGCTGCGCCACACCGACGTGGCGGGGCCGCCCCGCCGGGCGAAGACCACCGCGCGCAGCACCAAGAAGCGGCCCGCCCCGGCCAACGCGGAGGCGGCCAAGTAGACCGACTGGCGCAGCAGTACGCCGGGGGCGGCGCACACCGCCTGCAGGAGCAGCATCGCGGCCGTGGTGACCAGGTAGCAGGCCACGACCGTCAGCGCCGATCCCAGGTGCGCCCGCCACCCGGCGCGGCCCCGGCCGAAGGTGAACCGCGCGTGCAACTCGGTGGCAAGCACCGTCGAGGCCACCGTCACGCCTGCGTTGGCCAGGGCGAACGGCACCGTCCCGGACAGCGCCATCAGCACCGCGGAGGACGCCAGACCGACCCCGCCGCCGCACACGACGAAGCGCGCGAACGCGGCCGGCGCGGAACGCGAACGCGCGGAGCCGGCGCTGCGGGGCGGGCGGGCGGAAGCGGGCGAAGCGGATCGGTCCGCGGTGACGGTGTCCATGCCCGAACACTGCCCGCCCCCGCTGACAGGGCGCTGACCGCGCGCTGACACGCCCCGCACGCGACCGACGCCCGGGGCCGACGCCGTGGTGCCGGGGCTGGATGCGATCCGTACGGGCGCGCCATCATGGTCGTGCAGCCGCACGGCACAGGGCACACGGCCCACGGCCGCGGTGCACGGCTCGGAAGCTGCGCCAAGCCCTGTCGCGGGGACGGCTGCGGGGGCTCGACGAGGGCGGGGGAAGTCCGGCAGTGATCAGATTCGTCCACAAGCAAGTGCTGTTCGCCGCGGTGTGGTTGCTCAGCGGGACGACCGCCCTCGTGGTGACCGTCGCTGTGAGGGGCGGCGCGAGGGTGCTGCAGTGGGAGATGCTCGCCCTTTTCCTCGCAGGGAACGCGCTGACGGGGTTCGTCGCAACGTCGAGGCTCAAGAGGCTGGGTGACGTCCCCCTCTTCGAGGCGGCCGTACCGATTGCGGATCCCGCCACCGCTCTGTCCGCGTCGGTGCTCGCCCGGTCCAGGCGAAGCCTCGGGAGACGCTACGGCGTGCTGCTCGCCGCCTTCGGCGTCCTCTCTTCCGTTCTCGCGTTGTTCGAACCGGCGGTCGCCCTCCTCGTCTGCTGCTTCGCGGTGGAGCCCCTGATGCGGGCGGAGCGGGCGGCCCGCTGGGAACGGCGGCGGGGGGTCCTGCTCTGGCAGGTCCGGGAGCGGGATGTCGAGCAGGAGCGGCAGCCGGCCGACACCGGTCAGCCACCGGTCTTCACCTCGGCCCGCCCGGGTGCCCCGCGCGTCGGCGTGAACCCCTTGCCGCCGGCCGCCGGCCTGGACGGCAAGTCCCCGTGATCGCACGGAGGTTCCCGCGTCGGCCCACCGGTCGGACCGACTCCGTCACTTCGTCCGCGCGGCCCCGGTCGATCGGGACCTCGGCCGTCGCCCGGGCGGCGGGCCGCCGGCCTGCCGCGACGAACGGCACCGGCAGGTCGCGGGCCCGCTCGAACTCCCCGGTCGCGCACGGCTCGCTGACCGCCGCCTCGGCGCAGGACCACTCACCCCGCTCGTCCGCCGCCCGGATCACGAGGCCCAGGTGTCCCCGCTCCACTCACGACCGGGGAGCGGGGGAGCCGCCACTGCGCCACCGGCATCCGTGGAGCGTGACCGGCTCCACGGTCAGGACAGGGCGAACGGGCCCTCCGTCGCCTTGCGGTGCTGCATGGCCGTCAGCTTGCGGACGAACAGGATGGCGAAGACTGCCGCGAGGATGTCCAGAGCGTCCACGGCGATCATCATGCCCGCGGCGTCGCGGAGGTCGTCGGCGTACACGGAGTTCTCGTTGGTGACGAGCACCGAGAGCATGTCCAGCAGCTGGTCGGCCACCCACGCCGCCCACCAGTACGAGACCGGGCCCGAGTCGGCGGGCCGCAGACGGCCGTCCTGGGTGGTCTGGGAACTCGCGACCCAGGTCTCCCTGGCAACCTGGGAGGGGATCCAGAAGAAGGCGATCGGGATGAACCAGCCGCCGATCGCCCACCCGCGGCCCTTCTCGAACCCGTTGGGGGCGAACACCTCGCCGTTGGAGCGGACCCGGTAGAACCAGACGATGAAGACGATGGTCGTCGACAGCTGCGTGAGGGCCTGCAGCGCCAGCGCGGCACCGGTCCACAGGTCCGACCGGCTCAGGGCGGACTGGTCGACGGTGGAGAGTTCGTCGGCGACCGCCGTACCCATCAGGGCATAGCGACTTGCCTCCGCGGCGATGTCGACCACGTCGGCCGCGATGACCAGCGACAGGAGCACCGTCACCGCGGTCGCCAGCCCCAGCGGGGAACGGAGCACGGCGGTGGTCGCCGGCGGTCCGGCGGGCATGGGGTACGGGGTGGGGTACGGGGCGCCGGGCGGCGGCCCGACAGGACTGAACGACATGGGAATCCCCCCAGGGACACAGCATGGAGACGCGCACGCCGAGCGGCGGGCAGCAGGACATTACGGCAGGAGATCTTGGCCAGTCCACATCATTGATCAGCGTTCGCCGTCTTCGGCCCGGTCACGGTGGCCGCACGGCGAACGGACGACCTGGCTGCCGGTTTCCACGGGGAAACGGCGGGTGCCGGGATGCCGGCGTGTGCCTCGGTGATCGACCTGTCGATGCTGCCCGGGGACAAGTAATGCGAGGGTCGAGAGCCCATCGCCCATGAGACCCGCCCCGGCCGAACCGTCCGGCCCCACCGCCACCAGTGTCGACACTTCTGCCACTGTGCGTCGCAGTCCCTAGGAAGCACGCCGTACCACTTTGACCTGGAGATTTTCCCCATAAGTGGAGGAGCTGGGCCGGAACCGCGAGCACACTGTGCTGACACCTTGTGGGTAGACATTGAGTGTATAGACAGCGTGTATATTCGCTGCATGTTCTTCGACCCGCTCCCGATCCCGCATCCGCTCGCGCCGCCCCAGGCCGCGTCCCGCAACCACCGAACCGCGACGTACGACGGCATGCCCCGTCAGGGAGGCCCGGCATGAGCAGTCGACGTACCGGCGGTGGGCCGGGGCGCATCGGCTCGGCGCTGAGGGATCTGGGGCTCGGCATGCGCCTGGCGGGCGCCGGAGGCCGCGAGGGCTGGATCCGCACGGCGCTGACCGCGGTGGGCGTCGGCCTCGGCGTGGCCCTGCTGTTCCTCGCCACCGCGGTGCCGAACGTCCTCGACGCCCGCGAAGGGCGCGGTCACGCGCGTGAGACGCCGAACGTCGAGAGCGAGGTGTCGGTGCGGCGCGCGGAAACGACGTTCCTCTGGCGCGACGCAGCCACCGAGTTCCGCGGCGAGGCCGTCGGCGGGCAGTTGCTGCGCCCGGACGGTCCCGGTGCTCCGCCGCCGCCGGGTGTGGCGCGGATTCCGCGGCCGGGGGAGATGGTGGTCTCGCCCGCTCTGCGCGGGCTGCTGGACTCGCCGTCCGGCGCCCTGCTCAAGGAGCGGCTCGACTACCGGATCATCGGGACCATCGCGGACCGGGGTCTGCTCGAACCCGGTGAGCTGCGCTTCTACGCCGGCAGCGGCACCCTGTCCAGGAGCGGGGGTGCGATCAGGTCCGCGGGGTACGGCCATGATCCGGGTCCGGGGCGGTTCGATCCGCGGTTGGTGGTCCTGGTCGCGTTGATCTGTGTCGTCCTGCTGGTGCCGGTGGGTGTGTTCATCGCCACGGCCGTCCGCTTCGGCGGGGAGCGCAGGGACCGCAGGCTGGCCGCGCTGCGGCTGGTCGGTGCGGACATCGCGATGACGCGTCGGGTCGCGGCGGGTGAGGCGTTGTTCGGGGCCCTGCTCGGGTTGCTGGTCGGCACCGGGTTGTTCCTGGGGGCGCGCCGGTTGGCGGGGTCGGTGCGGCTGTGGGGGGTGAGCGCCTTCCCGGCGGACGTCGCCCCGGATCCGTCGCTGGCGGTTCTGATCGTGGTGGCGATCCTGGTGGGGGCGGTCCTGGTGACGCAGTCGGCGCTGCGGTCGGTGGTGATCGAGCCGTTGGGGGTGGTGCGGCATGCCGCGTTGCGTCCGCGCCGGTTGTGGTGGCGGCTGGTGGCTCCTGTGGTCGGCGTCGGTGTCCTGACGTGGACGGGGTCGGCGGAGGAGGAGCTGGGCTCGGGCGGTGTGTATCCGATCGCGCTGGGTGCGGTGCTGGTGCTGGTGGGGTTGACCGGGGTGCTGCCGTGGCTGGTGGAGGCCGTGGTGAGGCGGCTGCGCGGGGGGCCGGTCGCGTGGCAGCTCGCGGTGCGCCGGCTGCAGTTGAGCAGTGGGACGGCGTCGCGGGCGGTGAGCGGCATCACGGTGGCGGTGGCCGGGGCGATCGCGTTGCAGATGGTGTTCGGCGGTATGCAGGAGGACTTCGCGTCGTCCTCGTCCGCGCCGAAGGCGGCGGGTTCGTCGTCGGAGCGTGCCGAGGTGGTCCGTGCGGACTTCAGCGTTGCCACGGCTTCGGGGAGCGTGGGGGTGCCGGCGCTGGCGGAGCGGATGGCCGAGGAGTTCCGCCGGGTCGAGGGTGTGCGGCGGGTGGTCGCGACGGTGCAGGCGTACGTGAGCCGTGCGGATGCGGCCGGGGGGCCGGGTTCGGTGACCACGCTCACCGTGGGGAGCTGTGCGACGTTGCGGTCGCTGGCGGCGTTGCCGTCGTGCCGTGACGGTGACACCTTCGTGGCCCGTCAGCCGGGTGCGTCGCGCCGGGTGCGGGAGGCGAATCTCCTGACCGGGGAGGTCGCCCGTCCTGGCAGCCGTATGGATCTGGGCGGCATGTCCGAGGGCGCCTCGGAGGGGGAGTCGTGGACGTTGCCGGAGTCGTCCCGTGCGGTGGTGGCGGTGCGGGATCCGGTGGGCGACGTGCATGACGGCATCCTGGCGACGCCGGGGGCGCTGGCCGGGTACCGGTTGCCGCAGGCGTCGACGTCGGCGTCCGTGGCGATCGACCATGGTGTTCCGGACGCGGAGGAGTACCTGCGCAACGCCGCTGCGCGGCTGGATCCGGCGTTGGGGGTGTACGGGCTGGTGAACGTGGAGCGTGACCGGCAGTACTCGAGTGTGCAGACCGGTCTGCGGATCGGGGGGACGCTGACGGTGGTGCTGATAGCGGCGGGGATGCTGGTGGCGCTGATCGAGCAGTTGAGGGAGCGTCAGCGGTTGTTGTCGGTGCTGGTGGCCTTCGGTGCGCGGCGCAGGACGCTGGCGTGGTCGGTGTTGTGGCAGACGGCGGTGCCGGTGCTGGCGGGTACGGTCGTGGCGATCGTGGGCGGGCTGGTGCTGGGCAGGGTGATGCTGGGCATCGTGGTGAAGCCGGTGCGGGACTGGTGGGTGTTCCTGCCGTATGCGGGGATCGGTGCGGTGGCGGTCCTGGTGGTGACGTTGCTGAGTCTTCCGGTGCTGTGGCGGTTGATGCGGGCGGACGGGCTGCGTACGGAGTGAGGGTCGGCTGCCGCCGGTCCGTGCTGTGGGCCGGCGGCAGCGGTTGGGGCTGTTCAATGGGCTGTTGACGTGCGGGGACGGTCGTGCGGGGTTGTGCCGGGGACGAACCGCGTGAGGGCCCTTGACGTGTCGTGATGGCCGGTGCAAACATCGCGTCCATCAAATGTTTGCGTAAACGTGCGCCGACTCCGGTCACTGATGTTTGCGCAACCATCCCGGACCCGCCCGATGTGACGGGACCCCGCACGACGATGTGAAGGATGGGATCATGGCTGCCGTACCGCCGCCACCGGGCACCGGCCGGGCCGCTCCTCCCCGGGGACGCCGGGGCCGGCGCTGGCTGGGCTGGGGCTTCGTGGCACCCTTCATGATCGTCTTCGCGCTGGTCTTCCTGGCGCCGATCGGTTACTCGATCTACCTGAGCCTGTTCCGCGACCGCCTGATCGGCGGGACCTCGTTCGTCGGCCTGGACAACTACGTCCAGGCCTTCCAGGACGGCCAGTTCTGGTCCGGCCTCGGGCGCGTCGCGCTGTTCCTCGCGGTGCAGGTGCCGGTCATGCTGGGCATCGCGCTGCTGGTCGCCCTCGCGCTGGACAGCGGGAGGCTGCACGGCCGGAAGTTCTTCCGGATCACGATCTTCCTGCCGTACGCGGTACCGGCCGTCGTGGCGACCCTGATGTGGGGCTTCATGTACGGCGACCGCTTCGGCCTGGTCGCCGACATCAACGACACCTTCGGTGCCTCGCTGCCGAACCCCCTCTCGCCCGGCCTGGTGCTGGCGAGCATCGGCAACATCGTGACCTGGGAGTTCGTCGGCTACAACATGCTGATCTTCTACTCGGCGCTGCACGTCGTCCCGCGCTCGCTGTACGAGGCGGCCGAGATCGACGGCGCGAGCCAGTTGCGGATCGTCACCTCCATCAAGATCCCGGCCATCCGCGGGGCCCTGGTCATCGCGACGATCTTCTCGATCATCGGCAGCTTCCAGCTGTTCAACGAGCCGAGCATCCTCAAGCCGCTGGCGCCCAACGCCATCACGACGTACTTCACGCCGAACCTCTACACCTACTCGCTGTCCTTCTCCGGGCAGCAGCACAACTACGCGGCGACCGTCGCGATCGTCATGGGGGTCGTCACGATGATCATCGCCTACGTCGTGCAGCTGCGCGGCATGCGCAAGGAGGCCTGACGATGGCCGAGGCGAGCACCCAGGTGAACACGGGGGCGGACACGGGAGCCGGCACCGTCCCCCGGCAGGGCGGGCCCCGCCCCGCCGCACCGTCCCGGCGCCCGGCGGGCCGGTGGCACTCCTCCGACCGGCCCCGGCGCAGCGTCCTGCTCACGGTCCTCACCGCGCTCGTCGCGGTCTACACCCTGGTCCCGCTGGCCTGGCTGCTGATCAGCGCGACCAAGACCCAGAAGAGCCTGCTGGACTCCTTCGGGCTGTGGTTCAGCGGTGACTTCGCCCTGTGGGACAACATCCAGCAGACCCTCACCTACGACGACCACATCTTCGTCCGCTGGCTGCTGAACACCCTGCTGTACGTGGCGCTGGGCGCGGGCGGTGCGACGTTCCTGGCCGTCCTGGGCGGCTACGGACTGGCCAAGTTCGACTTCCCCGGCAAGCGGGCGGTCTTCGCGGTGGTGATCGGCGCGGTCGCCGTGCCGGGTGCCGCGCTGGCGGTGCCGACCTTCCTGATGTTCAGCAAGATGGGCCTGACCAACACCCCGTGGGCGGTGATCGTGCCCTCGCTGATCTCGCCGTTCGGTCTCTACCTGATGTGGGTCTTCGCCTCCGAGGCGATCCCCGACGAGCTGCTGGAGGCCGCCCGGGTCGACGGCTCGGGGGAGATCCGCACCTTCTTCAGGATCAGCCTGCCGCTGCTGGGACCCGGCATCGTCACGGTGCTGCTCTTCACCGTGGTCGCGACGTGGAACAACTACTTCCTGCCGCTGATCATGATCAAGGACCCGGACTGGTACCCCCTCACCCTGGGGCTCAACGCCTGGAACGCCCAAGCCGCCACCGCGGGCGGGCAGCCGGTGTTCAACCTGGTGGTCACCGGCTCGCTGCTGACCATCGTGCCGCTGGTCGCGGCTTTCCTCCTCCTGCAGCGCTTCTGGCAGTCCGGGCTCGCCGCCGGCAGCGTCAAGGAATGACCACCGGCGCCGTGTCGGCGCCGTGCCCACCCTCCCCCTGCGGTCCCGAGCCCGGCACACCCGTGCCGTGGCGACGGGCGGTGCCGCAGACCATCACCACAACGAAGTGAGATGCGATGACGAACAAGCCACTGCGCCGTTCGGCGCAGGCGATCGCGGTGCTCTGCGCGGCGGCGCTGTCCCTGACCGCGTGCGGTTCCTCCGACGACTCCGGCTCGGGTGCCAAGGCCGCGGACGCGGGCAGCGTCGAGGCCGCGCTGAACAAGGGCGGCTCGCTGACGGTGTGGGCGTGGGAGCCGACGCTGAAGCAGGTGGTGACCGACTTCCAGGCCAAGTACCCCAAGGTCAAGGTGAAGCTGGTCAACGCGGGCACGGGCAACGACCAGTACACGGCGCTGCAGAACGCGGTGCAGGCCGGTTCCGGGGCGCCGGACGTGGCGCAGATCGAGTACTACGCGCTGAGCCAGTTCGCGCTCGGCAAGTCCGTCACGGACCTGAGCGCGTACGGTGCCAAGGACCTGTCCAAGGCGTACTCGCCCGGCCCGTGGAACTCCGTCGCCGTCAACGGCGGTGTGTACGCGCTGCCGATGGACTCGGGGCCGATGGCGATGTTCTTCAACAAGAAGGTCCTCGACAAGTACAAGATCGCGGTTCCCACGACCTGGGACGAGTACCTGACCGCGGCGCGCGCCCTGCACAAGGCCGACCCGAAGGCGTACATCACCAACGACACCGGTGACGCCGGTTTCGTCACCAGCCTGATCTGGCAGGCCGGCGGCCACCCGTACACGGTGGACGGCACCAAGGTGAACGTCGACTTCGGCGACGCGGGCACCAAGAAGTTCACGGAGGTCTGGCAGAAGCTGATCTCCGAGAAGCTCCTCGCGCCGATCGCGTCCTGGAGCGACCAGTGGTACAAGGGCCTGGCCGACGGCACCATCGCCACGCTGTCGACGGGTGCCTGGATGCCGGCCAACTTCGTCTCCGGCGTGCCCTCCGCGTCCGGTGACTGGCGTGCCGCGCCGCTGCCGCAGTGGCAGGCGGGGCAGAGTGCCAGCGCCGAGAACGGCGGCAGTTCGCTTGCGGTGATGGAGGCGGCCAAGGACAAGCCGCTGGCCTACGCCTTCGTGAAGTACGCGAACAAGGACGCGGGTGTGCAGGCCCGCATCAAGGGCGGCGCCTTCCCGGCGACGACCGCGGATCTGAACTCGCAGGCGTTCCTGGACACCGCCTTCCCCTACTTCGGGGGCCAGAAGGCCAACGAGATCTTCGCGAAGTCGGCGGCGAACGTCGTCAAGGGCTGGTCGTACCTGCCGTACCAGGTGTACGCGAACTCGGTCTTCAACGACACGGTCGGCAAGGCCTACGTGTCCTCCACGCCGCTGTCCGACGCCCTGGGCACCTGGCAGGACGCCTCGGTGAAGTACGGCAAGGACCAGGGCTTCAGCGTCGGCGGCTGACGCCCCGTCGTGGCCTCCGGCCGGCGTCCGCGCCTCCCCGGGAGGGGTTGCCGGCGCCGGCCCGGGGGGCCGCGGATCGCCGGTCCGCGCAGCTCTGCCCCCCTAGACTTCTGACCACCAACGGCTGTGAAACGTATGAGGTGTACGACGCACGTGGACGGGACCGGACAGAGCTCGGTGGCGGGCGTGCAGCGGCGGCGGCGCGGTGCGTCGATGGCCGACGTGGCCAAGCTGGCGGGCGTCTCGGCGCAGACCGTCTCCCGGGTCTCCAACGGCTTCCCCGGGGTGCTGGAGGAGACCCGGCAGCAGGTGCTGGCCGCGATGAAGGAGCTGGGTTACCGGCCCAACAGCGCGGCCCGCGCCCTCAAGCGGGGTGAGTTCCGCACCATCGGCGTCATCTTGTTCAGCCTCTCCAGCACCGGCAACATGCGCACCCTGGAGGCGGTGGCCTCCTCCGCGGCCCGCGAGGGCTACGCCACGACGCTGCTGCCGGTGACCGTGCCCACACAGGACGGGGTCCGGGGCGCGTTCACCCGGCTCGGTGAGCTGGCCGTGGACGGTGTCGTCATGATCATGGAGGTCCATCTGCTGGACGCGATGACGGTGGCCCTGCCGCCGACCGCGCCCGTGGTGGTGGTGGACTCCGACGCCGGGGACCGGTACTGCGTGGTCGACACCGACCAGGCCAGCGGCGCCCGGGCGGCCGTTGAGCACCTGCTGGGCCTGGGCCACGGCACGGTGCGGCACATCGCCGGGCCGAAGGAGTCGTTCGCCGCCGAGCGCCGTGTGGGCGCCTGGCGGGCGGCGCTGGAGGCGGCGGGGCGCGAGGTGCCGCCGCTGCTGCGCGGCGACTGGTCCGCGGAGTCCGGCTACGAGGCCGGGTTGCGGATCGCCCGGGACCCCGGCTGCACGGCGGTGTTCGTCGCCAACGACCAGATGGCGCTCGGGGTGCTGCGCGCGCTGAGCGAGCACGGCCGGCGGGTGCCGGAGGACGTCAGCGTCGTGGGCTTCGACGACGTCCCCGAGGCCGCCTCGTACATGCCGCCGCTGACCACGATCCACCAGGACTTCGCCGAGGTCGGCCGGCGCTGCGTCGACGGGGTGCTGCGGCAGATCCGCAACGACGAGGCGGAGCGGGGCACCACGCTGGTGCCCACCAGCCTGGTCGTGCGCGGCAGTACCGCCCCGCCGCCGCACGCCCGCTGACCGCCCCCCCGGCAGTTTCCGCACCGTTGCCGCACCTCGTGATGGCAACGCAAACATCCCGTCGCGGGGCGTCCCCGCCGCACACCGGCGAACACCCCGTGACCGCACCGAACGCACCAGAACTCGACTCCACTGGAGGAGCACGGCCCATGCCCGTACTGCGGATCGAAGGGAACGAATTCCGCCTCGGCGGCGAGCCGTTCCGCATCATCTCCGGTGGCCTGCACTACTTCCGCGTCCACCCCGGCCAGTGGCGCGACCGGCTGCGCAAGGCACGGCTGCTGGGACTCAACACCGTCGACACCTACGTGCCGTGGAACCTCCACCAGCCGCGGCCGGGCACCTTCCGCGGCGACGACGGCCTGGACCTGCCGGCCTTCCTGGAACTCGCGCAGGAGGAGGGCCTGCACGTACTGCTGCGCCCCGGCCCGTACATCTGCGCCGAGTGGGAGGGCGGCGGACTGCCCTCCTGGCTGCTCGCCACCCCCGGCATCCGGCTGCGCACCGCCGACCCCCGCTACCTGGCGGCGGTGGACGACTACCTGGACCGGCTGCTGCCGCTGGTCGTCCCCTACCTGGCCACCAACGGGGGACCCGTCCTGGCGGTGCAGGTCGAGAACGAGTACGGCGCCTACGGCGAGGACCCCGCCTACCTGACGCACCTTCAGGACAGGCTGCGGCAGGGCGGCGTGGACGTCCCCCTGTTCACCTGCGACCAGCCCGCCGACCTCGCCCGCGGCAGCATCCCGGGCGTCCTCGGCACCGTCAACTTCGGCAGCCGCCCCGCACAGGGCCTGGCCGCGCTGCGCGAGCACCAGGGCGACGGGCCGCTCATGTGCACCGAGTTCTGGAACGGCTGGTTCGACCGCTGGGGCGGCGTGCACGTCGTGCGCGACGCCGCGTCGGCCGCCGCCGACCTCGACGAACTGCTGTCGGCCGGCGCCAGCGTCAACCTCTACATGTTCCACGGCGGCACCAACTTCGGCTTCACCAACGGCGCCAACGACAAGCACACCTACCGCCCCACCATCACCTCCTACGACTACGACGCGCCCCTGGACGAGGCCGGCGACATCACCCCCAAGTACCTCGCCTTCCGCGACGTCCTCGCCCGGCACACCACCGTCCCCGACGAGCCGCTCCCGGAACCGTCGAAGAAGCTCAACCTCCTCGGCGTACGGCTCACCGGCAACGCCCCGCTGCTCGGCTCCGCCGACCGCCTCGGCGAGGCGGTGACCGGGCCGCGCCCGCTGACCATGGAGGAACTCGGCCAGGACTTCGGCTTTGTGCTGTACGAGACCGCGCTGCGCGAAGCGGGCCCGACGCTGCTGCACTTCACCGGGATCGCGGACCGGGCGCAGGTCTTCCTCGACGGCGCCCCCGCCGGTGTCCTCGAACGCGAGCTGCACGAGGCCGCCCTGGCCGTCACCGTGCCCGACGGCGGGGCCACCCTGACCGTCCTCGTCGAGAACCAGGGCCGCGTCAACTACGGGCAGGGCATCCACGACCGCAAGGGCATCACCGGCACCGTCACCGCCGGCGGCACCGAACTGACCGGCTGGAGCAGCAGGCCGCTGCCCCTGGACGACCTGTCGGGCCTCACCTTCACCACCGGTGGCCCGCAGCCAGTCGGGCCCACGTTCCACCGCGGACGGTTCGAGGTCGAGCAGCCCGCCGACACCTACCTGGACCTGTCCGGCTGGACCAAGGGCAACGCGTGGATCAACGGCTTCCCCCTCGGCCGCCACTGGTCCCGCGGCCCCCAGCAGCGCCTGTACGTCCCCGGCCCCGTCCTGCGTCCCGGCACGAACGAACTCGTCGTCCTCGAACTCCACGCGACCGTCCGCGCGACGGCCGACCTGCGCGACACCCCCGACCTCGGGCCGACCGAGGAGTGACGGGTTCCGGTCCCCCCGCCGCACCGCCCCGCAGCCCGGCACCCCGGGCTGCGGGGCGGTGCGGCGCAAGCGCCGGCTTCCTCGGCGTGCGTCCGCGATCATCGCGGGCAGGCGCCGCCGGATTCTCCGTTCGCGTGGTCGTGGTCCTCGCGTTGGCGTACACCGTGGTGGCGCAGGACTACTGGGCCGGGGCCGGCTTTTCAGGGTGCGACGGGCGACAGGGCGGGCGGTACACGTTCCCGGGGCAACCGAACGGCGTCCCACCTGGTTGGAACAGAGGTGAGGAGTTCGTCCGGCACCGGACCGCCGGGCGAATCCCGAGGTGCACGTACGCAGGGCGCCGGCCGGCGTGCAGCCGTTCCGGCGGGTGGGATGGGAGTGAGGAAGATGCGCGCCGCGCCTGACGAGCAGTGGCACGACACGGAGGAGGTGATGCGCCGCCTCCTTCGCGACGGGGCGCCGCGGCCCGCCACCCCCACCGACCGTATGACGCAGATCCGGCGGCGTGTGCAGCGGCGCAGGCGGCGCCGCGCGACGGCGGTCGGCGCGGCCACTGCGGCGGCCGCCGCAGTGGCCTGCGTGACCCTCCTACCGGGACTGCGGTCACCGGGCGATGCCCG
Organism: Streptomyces sp. NPDC058864; assembly: GCF_042742985.1. Lineage (NCBI taxonomy): Bacteria > Bacillati > Actinomycetota > Actinomycetes > Kitasatosporales > Streptomycetaceae > Streptomyces > Streptomyces sp. NPDC058864. The sequence goes on from NZ_JBHYMQ010000003.1 coordinate 227,206, forward strand.
GTCACCGGCCGCCGCGCCGGAGCGACGGCACGTCCTTCCCGCCGCGACGCCCACGCCCGGCCCCACGCCGGCTTTCATCACGGTCCGCCTCCTGGACGAGACCGCACTCACGCTGCGCGTACCGCGGGGCTGGGACAGCCTGTCCGTCGGCGGCAGCGCCACGGCGACGGGCTTCGTGTCCTCGCAGCCCCTCAGCCGCCCGCCGCGCGACTCCTGCCCGGACCTGGGGGAGGGCACGCCGCCGGCCTGCGAACCGCTGGAGGAACTCGACGAGAACGGGGTCCTGATGGCGTTCCGGCCGACGGTGACGGGCAAGGCCGGCCTGGCGAAGCCGCTCTGGACGAGCGAGCCGATGCCCGCCGGCAAGAGCTGCCGGACACTGCGGGGCGACACGGAGATCCTCGCCTGGGGTCTCGGACGCTCCGCCCCCTACGGCAAGCCCTTCGAAGTGCGCGTCGAGGTCTGCCTGCGCGCCCCGTCGGCCGCCACCCTCGCCGCCGTCACGGACGTCCTGGGAACGGCGTTCCCCCGTACCGACGGCTGACGCGCGACCGTCAGGCAGAAGGCGCCGCTTCGGATACGGCGGCCCCGGACGACAGGCCGGGCCGCACGTCGAACTCGGTGTGCCCGTGGACGGATTCCAGCCCCCAGGTGCGACGGAGACCCTTGCCGTGCCGGTGGTGACCATGGCCTGCCCGCTCAGGATGTCGCAGAGGACGGCAGGAAGGGCACTGACTCGGCCTGTCACCGCCGGCAGCGGGCGGCAGCTGGATTTCCCGGCCCGCCGGATAGGCGCGAGTCCGGGCAGATGGCTGCGTTCCGGGGCGCCCCGCACAACCAAAGCCTTGCCCGGCATGTCGTACATGGCAAGGAAGCGAAAACCGCGAAGCAAGGGGGAACCATGCCTGCGAAACGATACGGGGTGGCGCTCGCCGCCCTGGTGATGGCGGGTGCGGCGGTGGCCGTGGCGGCGCCCACGGTGGCCGCGGCGCCGGCCGCGCCCGCGGCGGCGTGCCCGACGGGCTGGGGCAGCCTCAAGAAGTCGGGGACGGACGCCGACCTCGGGTCGCTGACCGACATCAGGACCGGCCGCCACGACTGCTACGACCGCGTGGTGTTCGACGTGCCCACTGCGGGCACGGACGCGATCGGCTACACCGTGCAGTACGTCGCCGCCGTCCACCAGGACGGTTCGGGCCGGGTCATACCGGTCTCCGGCGGGGCGATCATCGAGATCCGGGTGGCCGCGCCCTCGTACGACCCGCAGACCGGCGCCGCGACCTACCCGGGCCGCGCGGGGCGGACGCTGCCGGGCGTCGACCTGACCGGTTACCGGACCTTCCGGGACGCGAAGTTCGCATCGAGCTTCGAGGGTGACACGCAGGTGGGCCTGGGGGTCCGGGCCCGGCTGCCGTTCCGGGTGTTCCAACTGCCCGACCGCCTGGTGGTCGACGTGGCCCACACCTGGTGAGGCGCTCGCGCCGGCCGGGGCCCCGGGCCGGGGGGGCCCCCGGCCCCCCCCGGGGCGGGCCCCCGGGCGCCCGCAAAACCCGTGGAGTAGCGGGACGGGGGAAAAAACAACGGGCGGGGCCCCGAGAATAAGCA